>CAZCUR010000071.1:0-13784 GCA_964501815.1 uncultured Geothermobacter sp. | reverse complement strand
CTGCCTCCTGCCTCCTGCCTCCTGCCTCCTGCCTCCTGCCTCCTGCCTCCTGCCTCCTGCCCTCAAAAAATGTCATGGGTTTTCCTTTTTCCTGTCGATAAGAGAGTTAAGTCGCATGCAAGCCATCCAGGATGAATCGCTATGACCATTGAAGGACTGATCAGCAAAAGACTGCGGTTGCCGTCGCCCCCCGCGATAGCGGTACGCATTCTTGAGGCGGTGCAAAAGGATGACGCCTCGATGGCCGAGCTGGCGGATATCATCTCGTCCGATCCGGCTCTTGCCGCCCGTCTGCTCAAGGTTGCCAACTCGGGCATGTATGCCCTGCGCTACCCCGTTGCCAGTATCGACAAGGCCCTGACGGTTCTCGGGGTCAACGTGCTCAAAAATATCGCCCTGTCATTTGTGATTTCGGAGGAGCTGCGTGGCGGCCAGGGGGGCGATTTCGATATTGACTATTTCTGGCGCCGGGCCGTCACCATGGCGGTTGCCGCCGAACTGACAGCCAAAATTGTCGGCCAGCCCAACGACGAGGCTTTTGTCACCGGACTGCTGGCTGACGTTGGCATTCTGCTGCTGCAACGCAGCGAACCCGAACTCTACCGGGAGATTCTCGCGGAACATGCCCGGCGCAATGTCTGTGTGTCGGTGGTTGAAAAAGAACGACTCGGCTTTGATCACGCCGAATTGACCGCGACCCTGCTGGAGCGCTGGGGGCTGCCCGCGACGGTTGTTGCGCCGGTTCGTTATCATCATTGTCCGCAGGAGGCGCCGCAGCAAAACAGGGAAGCGGTGGAGGTGGTGCATATCGCCGACCAGTTGTCGGCCATCTACCACGGAACCGACCTCGGGCGCACGGTTGATCGGGTGCAGGGGCTGATGACATCCCGTTTTGGTCTTTCAGGTCCGGCGGTGACCATGCTGGTTGACAGCGTGGCCGAAAAGGCCTGCGAGGTGTTCGCCAGTTTTGATCTGGATCCCGGTGAAATGATGCCCTATTCGCAGATGCTTGAGCTGGCCAATCAGGAACTGGCCGAGATACATCTGTCGAGTGAACACCTGGTGGTGGAGCTGAAACAGGCCCGGGAACGGAGTGAACGGCTGGCCGGGGAGTTGCGCAGCGCCAACGCCAAGCTGCGTGAGCTGGTGCTGCGCGATGGTCTGACCGGGTTGTATAATCACCGCTACTTTCAGGAAATGGTCGATCACGAAATCGAGCGGGTCCGACGCTACGGCGGCTGCTTCTCTTTGCTGATGTTTGACCTCGACCACTTCAAACAGGTCAACGACAAATATGGCCACCCGGTCGGGGATATTGTGCTGAAGAATATCGCTGAAACAACGGTCAGCGTGGTCCGGGCGTCCGATATTGTGGCACGTTACGGCGGGGAGGAATTTGCCGTCATCCTGCCCCATGCCGACAGCGGCGGGTTGAGGGTCTTTGCCGAACGGCTGCGGCGCGCCATTGAGCATCTGCACACCGATATCGAAGGGGAGCAGCTCAGGGTCACCATCAGCCTGGGCGGCACCACTTTCGAAGCAGGCAGTTCCCACCTCGACAAGTTGACCGTTATCGACACGGCCGACCGCGCTCTCTACCAGTCGAAGGCGCTGGGGCGCAACCGGGTGACCATTTTTCCGCTTGAGGGGACGCGGCGCAAGGATTGAGATGGGGCGATGTGCCGCAGGTGCAGCTGTTTCCGGGGCCGGTCGGTTGACGACCGGCTCTTGTTATTTGCGCCAGAACGAGGGGAAAACCAGCACCAGGACGGTAAAGATTTCCAGGCGGCCGAGCAGCATGCACAAGGTCAGGACCAGCTTGCCGAAGGCGGTGATGTGGGCGTAGTTGTCGACGGGCCCTACACTGCCCAGACCCGGGCCGATGTTCCCCAGGGTGGCGGCCACCGACATGGCGGCGGAGACGAGATCGAGGCCGGTGGCCGCCATGACGGCCGAAGCCATGGCAAAGATGCCGATGTAGAGGGCGAAAAAACCGAGAATCGACTGCATGACCTCCGGATTGACCGGTTGTCCGCCGAACTTTACCAGCCGTACGGCGCGAGGATGAATCAGGCGAAACAGCTGGACCTGGGCGTGTCGGAACAGCAGCAGCAGACGCATGACCTTGATGCCGCCGCCGGTCGAACCGGCACAGCCGCCGACGAACATCAGCAGGGCCAGCAGCAGCTGGGCCACAGGTGACCACTGTTCGAAATCAGCGGTGCCGAAACCGGTGGTGGTCAGGATCGAGACCGCCTGAAAGGCGCTGTAGCGCAGGTTTTCGAGCAGGTTGGCGTAGATCCGGCCCTGATTGGCCAGAACCAGCACCAGCGTGGCCGCAAGGGTGATGCCGAGGTAGCAGCGCAGTTCCTCGTTTTTCCAGACATCGCGCCAGCGCCCCCGCAAGGCATGGTAGTGCAGGCTGAAATTGACCCCGGCCAAAAACATGAACAGGGTTACCACCCAGTCGATGTAGCCGCTGCCGAAGGCGCCGACCGAGGCGTTGCGGGTGGAAAATCCTCCGGTCGCCAGGGTGGCAAAGGCGTGGCACAGCGCCTCATAAAGGTTCATGCCGCCCAGCATCAGCAGCAGGGTTTCGACCATGGTCAGCAGCACATAGACGCCCCAGAGCAGTTTGGCGGTGTCCTGGATGCGTGGTTTCAGCCGGTCGGCGGTCGGCCCGGGAACTTCCGCCTTGAACAGCTGCATGCCGCCGATACCGAGCATCGGCAGGATCGCCAGGGACAGAACGATAATTCCCATGCCGCCCAGCCAGTGGGTCAGGGCGCGCCAGAGCAGGATACTCTGAGGCAGGCCTTCGATCTCGGTCAGGATGGTCGCACCTGTTGTGGTGAAACCGCTCATGGTTTCGAAGATGGCGTCGACCGGGTTGGGAATGGCGCCGCTGAACAAAAAGGGAAGGGCTCCGAACAGGGTGAAAAGAACCCAGGCCAGGGTGACGACGGCGAATCCCTCCCGCAACGACAGGTCGTTGTCGGCGCGGAAACCGAAAAAGAGAGCACAGCCTGTTATGGCGGCCAGCAGAGCCGAAAGAATCAGCGCCCCGAGTGCGCCGTCACGGAACCAGAGCGAAAAGGGGACCGGTACCAGAAGGGTCCCTCCGAGAAAGATGAGCAGAGCGCCCAGCAGGCGCAGGGTCAGACGGATGTTCATGACGCGCTGAAAAAGGCTTCGACCTTGGCGACCGCTCCGGGCAGGCTGAAAACAACCACCCGGTCGCCGGGCTGGATGACCGAGGCCCCCGTGGGAATTTCGTAGCTGTCATCCCGGACGATCGCTCCGACGATGGCGCCTTCGGGAAAATGAATTTGGGCCAGTTCGACGCCGACGGCCTGACAGCCGGGTTCGGCCGCCAGCTCGAGGACTTCGGCGTTGCTCCCTTCGATGGTGGCGATGGAAATGACCTGTCCGCGTCGTACGTACTTGAGGATGGCGCCGGCGGCGGCGATGCGCGGCGACAGGCAGGCGTCAATGCCCAGGGAGGGGGCCAGGTTGAGCAGCTCCGGCTGGTTGACCAGGGTCAGGGTGCGCCGGACGCCATGGTGGCGGGCCAGCAGGCTGCAGAGAATGTTGCTCTCGTCATTCTCGGTGGCGGCGATGAAAAAGTCGGCGGTCGCGATCCCTTCGTCGAGCAGGACCTGAATGTCGGTCCCTTCGGCATGGATGACAAGGGCTCGTTTCAGACGCGCGGATATCTGTTCGCAGCGCTTCTGGTCCCGGTCGATCACCCTGACATCGTAGCCGAGCGCTTCCAGGTCCATGGCCACATGCAGGCCGATGTGCCCACCGCCGAGGATGAAGGCGCGGGGACGGCGCGACCGTTTCTCTTCCTTTTGTTCCAGCAGGTACTGAATGGCCGGCAGATCGTTCTGGTGGGCGACGACGAAGATCCGGTCGCCCGCCTGAATGGTGTCGTCGCCGCGCGGGATGATGGTGCTGCTGTCGCGCTGGATGGCCGTGACCACGAACCGGTAGATGCCTTTGAGTTCGCCCAGTTCGCGCAGGGTCAGGTCGCACAGTGGGCTTTCGGGAGTTATGCGGTAGCCGAGAAACTGGATTTTGCCCTCGACGAATTCGGCGACATCGAAGGTGCCGGTACGGCGCACCAGCTTGACCATTTCTTCGGCGACGGCGTCTTCAGGGTTGATGAGCAGGTCGATGCCGAGTTTTTCCTTGGAAAGAACCGCCCTGCGACCGCTGTATTCAATGCTTTTCACCCGGGCTATCAGGGTTTTGACGCCGTATTCCCGGGCCAGCAGGCAGGAGAGGATGTTGACTTCATCCTGGTTGGTGACCGCGATGAAGATATCGGTCTGCTTGATCCCTGCCTGCTCCAGGGTTTCGGCGCTGGCGCCGTTGCCTTCGATACCGAGCACGTTAAGCCGGTCTTCAGCGCGTTTGAGCTGTTCGGGATTGCGATCGACCAGGGTCACCTCATGCCCTTCGAGCGACAGCCGTTCACAGAGAAAATAGCCGACCTGGCCTGAACCGATAATAAGTATTTTCATAGAATCTGTCGTGTGCGCTCAGTTGGCGGTTCCCTGGCCGTTTCCGGCTGGGTCCACGTCTGCGCTAGCATCGCTCCCGTCCCGGCAGGGTCCGCAATGTTGTCAGGACGAGGCGACCACCTGTACATGACATAAAAAAGGGGTGCTGGCAAGTCCCGCTCTTGTCCCAGGGAACCGGTCCGGCCTAGAATGGGCCTGCACAACGGAGAAGGTCATGCCTTTTTTTGAAGCCGATGAAGAGCATATCCGGCGCGAGCGCCAGAAGGCGCGTGACCTGCGTCGCAGTCAGTGGTGGAAAAATCGTATCGGCCGCGGTCAGTGTCACTACTGCGGCCGTAAAGTGGCACCGGCAGAGCTGACCCTGGACCATATTGTTCCGCTTGTGCGGGGCGGGCGTTCCACCAAAGGCAACTGCGTCCCCGCCTGCAAGGAGTGCAACAGCCGCAAACAGGCGATGCTGCCCATCGAATGGGACGACTATCTGCAGCGCCTCAACGACCCCTCCTGAACCGGCAAAAGACCGCATCCAGCGCTATTTGCCGCCAATTGCCGCCTTTTTTTCGGGAAATCCCGGCCAGCAAAGCCGTTTTTTTGGCCGCAAATTTGCAAAAGAGGACAAATGCGCGTGTGTCTGTCTTCTTTTGACCTGCTGACTGGGAAAGGATGCCTCGGGTCATGTCCACCGGCCGGGATGCGATTATCAATGGTTCGCTGATGCAGGGCAATATGCTGAGCGATGATAAAGGGGCCCGGTTCGCCGACCTGGAACACCGTATTCTGATGGTGGCGCGGGCGCGCTGGCTTCTGCTGCTGCTGTTCGGCTGCTACACCGGACTGGCCGCTCTGATTTACAGCCAGTCGCGCTACGGTTTTTTCCTGTCCGACAGTCAGGTCCTGTTCCTTCTTGGCGGGGGAGCGCTTGCCCTGATTTACAACGGGCTGCTCCACCGGCTGCGGCAGCAACTGGCCGACCTGAAATACCTCTCCCTGGCGCAGATTGCCGTCGATCTGGCCCTGGTCACCCTGGTGGTCCATTTCAGTGGTGGGGCGGTCAGCTGGTTCTGGCCGGTCTACATGCTCATCTCCATTGAAGCGGCTGTCCTGCTGGAAAAGCGCCGCTATGTGGTGGTCGTCGGGCTGTTCGGCTCGCTGCTGTTCGGATCACTGCTGCTCGGTGAATACCTTGGGGTTGTCGCTCCGGTGAACATGCCCTTTGTTGACAGCCACCTGCACAGGGATTCCCTTTTTCTCGGCCTGATCTGGGCCTGGGTTGCGGTGCTCAATGCCACCGTCGCCATGGTTGCCGCCTTTTTGATGCGGGTCATCCGTTTTGAAAACCAGACCGCGCGGGCCAGTCGCGAGCGTCTGGTGCAGTTTCTCGATAACGCCAACGATCTGATTTTCTGTGTCGGTGCCGACGGCCGCTTTCTGTATGCCAACCATATCTGGCATGAGCTGCTTGGCTATACTGCGGAAGACCTGAACCGGCTCAGCTTTCAGGATGTGCTGGCGCGTGAGGAGCGCGGGCGCTGTCTGATGGCGATCCAGGCTGCCTTGACAGGTCAGGAACAGGGCGGGGTTATCGAAGGACGTCTGTTCGGCCGCGACGGACGCACCATCCATGTCGAGGGGAGCGTCACCTGCAGCCGCCAGGGAGACGAGATTCTCGCCTGGGGCATCTGCCGGGATGTCACCGAACGGGTCCGTGCCCAGGAACAGCTCTTTTACCTGGCGCACCACGACAGCCTGACGGGACTGCCCAACCGGATGCATTTCGTCGAGCAGCTGCAAAACAGCCTGGCCATGGCCCGGCGTCTGAAAAAGCAGGTAGCGGTTCTTTTCCTCGATCTCGACCGCTTCAAGATTATCAACGATACCCTGGGGCATGCCGTCGGTGACGAGCTGCTGATCGAAGTCGCCGGGCGGCTGAAGAACCTGCTGCGTGAAACCGACTGCGTCGGCCGCATGGGCGGCGACGAGTTTGCCGTGGTACTGGCCAATCTTCAGCGGCAGGAGGATGCCGAAAAGGTCGCCCGCAAGATTCTTGAGGCCCTGGCCGAGCCGGTCAAGGTCGACCATCATGAACTGTTCATCACAACCAGTATCGGCATGGTTTTTTTCCCTCGCGACGATGAGCAGCCGGAGGAGTTGCTGAAAAAGGCCGATATCGCCATGTACGGTGCCAAGGCGCAGGGGCGTAACAACTACATGATCTACCACCAGGGGCTGGACCAGGACAGTGAGCGGCGCATCCAGATCGAAAGCAACCTGCGCCGCGCCCTTGACCGCGAGGAGTTTGTCCTGCACTACCAGCCCAAAGTCCAGCTTGAGAAGGAAAGGGTGACGTCCTTTGAGGCGTTGGTCCGCTGGCGGCATCCGAAACTCGGCTTGCTGCTTCCCAAGGAATTCATTTCGCTGGCGGAAGAGACGGGTCTGATTTTTCCCCTCGGGGCCTGGATCCTCGATCAGGTTTGCCGCCAGCTCCAGCGCTGGTATCAGCAGGGGCTGGGACCGGTCCGGGTTGCCGTCAATCTGTCCGGCTATCAGTTGCAGCAGCAGAATCTGGTGGAGCAGATCCGCCAGGTTCTCGACCGCTACGACTTGTCGGCCGAGGCTCTGGAGCTCGAGATTACCGAGACGGTGGTGATGCAAAATCCCGATTTCGCTGTCGCCATCCTGCGCCAGCTGAAGGATCTCGGTATTCACATCTCCATCGACGATTTCGGTACCGGCTATTCCTCCCTGTCACACCTGAAGCGGTTTTCGGTCAATACCCTCAAGATCGACCGAAGTTTCGTCAGCGAGGTCGACCGCAATACCACCGACGCCGCCATCGCACGGGCCATTCTCGCCATGGGGCAGAGTCTGGATCTCAATGTTGTTGCCGAGGGGGTGGAGACCGAAACCCAGCTCGATTTTCTCAAGCGGCACAACTGCAATGAAATCCAGGGCTTTTTCTTCAGTCGCCCGGTCGATTCCGACAGCGCCACCCGCATCCTGCGTGAAGGCTTGTCCGCGCTTCAGGCCCGGGAGAACCCACCTGCTGCCGTATCAACGTCCTGAAGAGCTTAACCTCTGGTGCAAAAACAGAATCAGCGGTCGGCTGCGGGCGTCATGGCCGGCAGCTTCCAGGGCGTCGGCCAGTCCCAGAAAGGCGCTTTGGTAAATCTGCTGAAGGCGAAGATTCATGAGGATGGGCCTGGATTCCCCAAGCCCGGTCAGCGCCAGTGCCTCGCGGCAGGCCTCCGGGCTTGTGGAGGTGATGGCCCGGCACATCAGCGGTCGGACCGGGTGGAGGGAACAGCTGCCGGCATCGTCCAGCAGGGGGCAGGGGATGCGGCAGGCAATGCGCTCGTCATCATCGAGACCGGCGATCCGAACCGCCAGGCGGTCAAGTTGGGTTCGCAGCCTTTCCAGTTCATTCGGGGAGAGCTTTTGTTTCAGCTGCCAGACAAGCAGGTCGGCCTCCGGCGCCAGAATGGCGACGTTGACTTGGCAGCAGGTGCTACAGCCCGGGCCGCAGGCGATGTGCCCGGGATTTTGCTGCCACTCTCTTTCGGCCTGGTGCGCCCGCTGGATGACCGCGGCGGCCGCATGGCGGCTTTGGAGGGGATGCTGTTTCAGGGCAAGCAAGGCCCTGTGGGCACAGGCCTGGCGTAAACGATCCGGATCAAACCCATCCTGATTCCAGTCCACAGGTCTACGGGTCACGTTTGAGGGCGCGCAGCCGCTTCAGCTCATTGGCGATGGCCTCCCGGTGCAAGGCGGTGGCATCGGCATTGGCCTCATAGACCCTGCGCGCCTGAGGGTCGATGCTGCGCGCGGCCTGCCGGCGCAGATTCTCTTCCAGCAATGCCTCTTTTTTCAGGGCCAGTTCAAGAGCCTGCAGGTCGGTCAGGTTTGCGCCGGCTTCCGGCTCGAGCTCGCCGAACCAGCCGGCGCCGGCCTGGCCGGTGAAGAGTTCGGGCGTGACGATATCTTCACCAAGGTAGATGTGACAGAAGGATTCGAGGTGCCGGCGTTCTTCTTGTGCCAGCCGTTCAAACAGGGCGCGAACCCGCCCGTCAGAGGCCTGACGGGCGGCTCGCAGATAGAAGTACATGGCGTCACGCTCGGCCAGCAGGGCCGTACGGACCGCCTCCTGAACGGGGGAGTGAGACAAACCTATTCGCGTACAAACGTGTCGATGTCGGTGTCATGGGGCATGCCCATGAGCATGGCGTATTCGGCCTCAATCAGCTGGTAGTGGCCGTCGGTCGATTCGGCATTCTTGAGAAAGACCGCCTTGACCTCCGGCTCATCGAAACGGTCGGCCATTTTCTGCAGATGCTCGGCGAGAGACTTTTCTTTTTCCAGCGCCAGTTCCATCGCCTTGCGGTCATCAAAATTTTCGAACAGCTCCTTCTCCAGATCGGTGAGCCAATCGCCGCCGGTCGGCTCCTGGGCCATCAGGGTGTCGAAGTCGGGCAGGTCGTCGCCGGTGTACAGGTCGTAAAACATCTTCGCGTGGTCGCGCTCTTCGCGCGCCAGCAGTTCGAAAGTCTTGCGGGCCTGTTCGTTCTTCATGTGCGAGGCCCCGAGGCGGTAGTAGTCCATGGCGCTCTTTTCGGTCATGATTGAGCGCCGGATGGCGTCCTGAACAGTCAGATTTTCCATGTGCATCTCTCCTGAAAATTGAATCGGCGAGGTCAATCGTCCGTTGCCTCATAGATTTAACCGAAACGGTATACAAGTCAACCGCTGTTTTCCCTGCCCGGCGCGAAGGCAAAAAAAATGCGTTTTTTTGTCAACCCCGTTGCGAGTCATCCGTCCAAGGGAGTAACAGCGCACGGATGTGGTGCTCAAACCCAATCCAGGAGGATGCCATGAAACCCTTTGCCACCTTTGGAATGACCCTGCTGCTGCTGACCGCCTTGTCCCTGCCGGCGATGGCCTGGCAGCGCCCGACCCGTTCGGAGTGGCGCACCTTCAAACAGGAACGCCACGCCGCCCGGCAGGACTTTCGTCAGGAGCGCCGGGCCGATCGACGGGATTTTCGCCGGGATGTCCGTTCCGACGTCCGGGATTACCGCCGGGACCGGCGTCAGGATCGCCGCGACTATCGGCAGGAACAGCGGCAGAATGTTCGGGATCTGCGCCAGGCCGACACCCCCGAAGAGCGTCGCGAGGTGAAACAGGAAATGCGTCAGGACCGGCGGGCGTTCCGGCAGGACCGCCGTCAGGACCGGAGGGATCTGCGTCAGGATCTGCGCGAAGATGGCCGGGACTACCGGCAGGAGCGGCGTGAGGCGCGCCAGGAGTTCCGCCAGGAACGTCGCGAGGATGTGCGTGATCTGTTCGATTGAACCATTGCGTGACCGCAAGCAAAGAGGACAGCCCCCGCATCCACGTGCGGGGGCTGTCCTGTTCTGTTGCAGCGTTTCAGTTGACCTTGCCGCGCAGGTGCGGACCGTAACCGTCCCGGTCCTCGCGACTGATGTGGTCGACCAGCCATTTTTTCAGCAGGTTGAACAGTTCGCCCGGCAGGATGCGCTGCCCGTTGTTCAGGCGTTCCTGATAGCCTGCAACCGTCTGCAGCAGATTCTGGTGAATCTGGCGGTGTTTTGCCAGCTGGGGATAATCGCACTGCTGCATCAGCTTTTCTTCGTGGCTGAAGTGGTTGCGGGTATAGTCGGCCAGTTCGGAGACCACCTGGCGGATGCTCGCTTCGTCTCCGCCGTTCTTCATGGTGGTAAAGGTGCGGTTGATCAGTTCAACCAGCTTCTGGTGCTGCTTGTCAATACTGGCCACCCCGGTTTCCAGCTGCGCGTTCCAGCACATCAGTTCATCGGCCTTGTTGCTCTGGGTGGAAACCCCGCCCCAGGTGCCGTGAACCTCAACCTGTGGGATGTCAGGTTTGGGCGCGGATGAACCGGCGCTGCCCGGGTCGAACCGGAATTGTTCCAGCATCTGCAGCAGCTGGCGCGCCTGGACCGAAAGCTCCTCACTGGCTGCGGCGCTTTCTTCGGCGTTGGCGGTGTTCTGCTGGGTGACGCGGTCGATCTGCCCCAGCCCCTGGTTGACCTGGGCGATGCCTTCAGCCTGCTCGTTGCTGGCAATGGCGATTTCGGAGATCAGTTCCGAAACCTGATTGACTCCCTGGACAATCTCTTCCAGCGCATCGGCGGTCTGGTGGGCGATGTCGGTCCCCTTTTCGGTCAGTTCCACCGAGCTTTCGATCAGGTCGGCGGTCTCCTGGGCCGCCCTGGCGCTGCGGGCCGCCAGGTTGCGCACCTCTTCGGCCACGACGGCGAAGCCCTTGCCGTGCTGCCCGGCGCGCGCCGCCTCGACCGCGGCGTTCAGGGCCAGCAGGTTGGTCTGGAAGGCGATTTCGTCGATGACCTTGATGATTTTGCTGATCTCCTGGCTGGCCTGGTTGATTTCGCCCATGGCCGTCACCATTTCCTGCATCTGCTCGCTGCCGCGGCTGGCCGACTGCTGGGCCTGGCCGGCGAGGTTGTTGGCCTGCCCGGCGTTGTCGGCGTTGGTGCGGGTCTGGCTTTCGAGCTGATGGATGGTGGCGGAAATCTCCTCGATACTGCTGGCCGATTCGGTCGCCCCCTGGGACAGGGACTGGCTCGATTCGGCAACCTTTTCCGAGCCGGCTGTCACCTGTTCACTCGCCTGGCGGATGGTGGCAAAGATACCGCGCAGGTTCTCCACCATGGTCTTCAGCGCCCGGCCGAGGACGTCCCGGTCGGAGGCGAGTTCAACATCGTGGCTTAAATCTCCCTCAGCGATGCGTTTGGCCAGATTGGCCTTGGCCTCGAGGCTGTCGGCCATGCGGTTCAGGGCCTGGGCCAGCCGGCCGATTTCGTCCTTGCTGTCTATGTCGAGTCGCCTGGACAAGTCGCCTTTCTCAATGGTTTCGGCCAGACGAATACCCTTGTTCAGGGGCCGGATGATGGAGCGGAAGACCAGCCAGCCGGCCAGCAGGTAGAGCAGGGCGCCGAGCAGACTGGTCAGGGCGATAACCCGGACCGCCGTTTTTTGCGCCCGTTCCGCCTGGGCGGCCGCCAGCCCGACCTGCTCATCGGCTGACAGGAGCAGCTTGTCTCCCAGCTGGTCCAGGGCGGCGACCTGGGCGTTTTCCTGACCGAACAGGTCCTGTTCCTTCTTCAATCGCGCCAGGTTTTTCTCCACCAGCTTGCGTACCGCCAGCGCCGGCTGAAGATAATCGTTGTTGCCGGAAGCCCGGGCAAACTGCTCCAGTCCGGCGATAAAGCCCATGCCGATTTTTTTGAACCAGGCATCAAAGTCGCTGATAATGGCCGGCTTGTTGGTGAGCAGAAACTGCTGCAGGCTCGACTGCATGGCGAGGGTGAGATTTTTGCAGTCGCGCACCAGGCTGAGCAGATTGACCTCATTGGCCGAGAGCTCTTCACCTTCCATCTGCAAGTCAAACTCGTGGCTGCGAATGGCCTCTTCCAGACCGGACAGTTTGGCATCGACCTGGGCGAGGTCCTGCTTCAGCAGGTTTTGCAGCTGGACGTTCTGTTCGTGCAGCGCCACCACCCGGCTGAAATTGTTGCGATACTTGTCGAGCAGAGTTTTGAGCCCGGTGGTTCCGCTTCCGGCACTCTGGAGGTCGGCCAGGCGCGCCAGCGCCTGACCGATGGTCTGCTCCAGTCTCTGTTTGGGTTCGTCCTGATAGAACTTCAGGTAGGCCTTTTCGGCGGTGCGTGCCTTCTGGGCATCGAGGCTGACCTGATAGATGGCGACCTGCTGCCCGTGAGCCAGGTCAATGCGATGGTTGAACCAGCTCGAGATGGTGATGACGAAGGCCACCAGCGACAGGGCCAGAACGCTCATCAGGCCGAGTTTCATTTTAAAGCTGAGGTTCATGGTCATACTCCTCTGTTCCGCCCTGTCGGTCGGGTTCATTTCATTGCGGCTTTGATCTCATCCAGGGTGATATCGTAGACGCCGGAGCCGACCACGTATTTTTTGCCGCCGTATTCGGCCAGCTTGACGTACGAGACCTTTTGCGACGGCTTCTTCTCGCCCGGTTTCGGCCACCAGTAGTCGACCCAGCCGCTCCCCTTTTCCAGGGCGACGCGGTTGAACTCGACAAACAGCAGCTTGCCCTTCTTGTCCTTGAGGGGCAGGACATTGCGCCCTTCGAGCTTGGGCTTCATCGGGTGCATCAGCATGGTGCCGTCATCGGCGGAGTGAATCCAGATGTAGGTGCCGGCATAGATGAAGGGGGAATCGTAGCCCTTGAATTTCGGGAAGGCGGCCGGACCTTCCTTTTCGATCAGGGCTGCGCCTTCATTGACCTTTTGCATGACCATTTCCGGCGTCGGCTTGACGCTGGCGGTTTCCTTTGCCTTTTTGACGCTCCCCTCATCGACCGTCATGGCCAGAAGGGGTGCGGCCGTCAGTAACAGGGTGGCAAACAAAACGGAAGCAATGCGCAGGGGGGACTTCAACATCGTACTTTCTCCTTTCTTCTTTTCTCCAGGATTCGGCTGGGCCGTGTTGCTTCGTATACGCTTTTCTTATCGGTTCTTGTCCCGGCGGCCTTAAAACAATGTTTGTTAATTTTGTTCAAGGCTGAAAAAGCCCGGGCGCGCAGGCCCGGGCGTGAATGCAACCTGCTTGGGCAGGGTCAGTAGCGCCCGAACTCCGCGTCATTCAAAGCCGGTGCGTTGGTTTCGTTGTTGGACAGGGTGATGCGGGAGCCGGACGCCGCCCCGCTGGTCACGCTCATCTGCAGGCCGGAGCCTTTGACCCGGAAGCGCTTGAGCATGGCCTGCAGATTGGCCACCTGACCGGAGAGTTCCTCGCTGGCGGCGGCCGTCTCTTCGGCGGTAGCGGTATTCTGCTGGGTGACCTGGTCGATCAGGGTCAGGCCCTGGTTGATTTGGGCGATGCCTTCAGACTGTTCATTGGAGGCGGCGGCGATCTCTTCCGCCAGCTCGCTGACCTGGTCGATGCCGCTGACGATACGTTCCAGCGCCGTGGCGGTTTTTTGCGCGATGCTGGTGCCGCGTCCGGTCAATTCCACCGATCCTTCAATCAGTTCGGCCGTCTCCCGCGCCGCCTTGGCGCTGCGGGCGGCGAGGTTGCGTACCTCTTCGGCGACCACGGCGAACCCCTTGCCGTGCTGCCCGGCGCGTGCCGCCTCCACCGCGGCATTCAGGGCCAGCAGGTTGGTTTGGAAGGCGATTTCGTCGATGGTCTTGATGATCTTGCTGATGTTCTGCCCCGACT
>CAZCUR010000070.1:0-13795 GCA_964501815.1 uncultured Geothermobacter sp. | reverse complement strand
TAAAGTCCGAGCGAGGCGGCTTCGACCTGTTCGAGCTGCTCCTTGATGCTTTTGAGAAATCCCACCGCCTGCCTGCCGTCGATGAGCCGATGATCGTAGCTCAGGGCCAGATACATCATCGGGCGGATGACAATGGCATCATCCACGACCACGGCGCGTTTCTGGATGTTGTGCATGCCGAGGACGCCGGTTTGTGGCGGGTTGATGATGGGAGTGCTGAGCATGGAGCCATAGACTCCGCCGTTGCTGATGGTGAACGTGCCTCCCTCGAGATCGGCCAGGGTGATGCGATTGTTGGCGACCTTGTCGGCAAATTCGCGGATGGCCTGTTCAATCTCTGCCAGACTGAGGCGGTCGGCGTCGCGCAGCACCGGAACCACCAGGCCCTTTTCTCCGCCGACCGCAATACCGATATCGTAGAAGTGCTGGTAGACGATGTCGTCGCCGTCAATGCGGGCATTGACTTCGGGAAACTCCTTGAGGGCGGTGACCACAGCACGCACAAAAAAGGACATCAGACCGAGTTTGACGCCGAAGCGGCTCTTGAAGCTGTCGCCGTGCTGTTTGCGCACATCCATGACCGCACTCATGTCTACCTCGTTGAAGGTGGTCAGCATGGCGGTCTGCTGGCGCGCTGCAAGCAGGTGGGCGGCAATCTTGCGCCGGATGGGCGTCATCGGTACCCGGGTGATGCGCTCATCGTCGGCCTTTTTCGGCAAATCGAGACCGGACGGGGGCGGTTCTGTCGGAATCTCCTTTTGCGCCGGAGCCTGTGCGGGGGGCGCTGGGGGTTCTGGAGCAGGGGAGGGTGCGGCAGCCGCCACGGCAGCCTTTTGCGGGACAGGTTGGGCATCCGGTTCGGTCGCCGTTGCCGTTGGACCTGACTCCTTGGACGGCTGACTGGAGCTGCCGGCCCCTTCCAGACGGGCGATGACCGCGCCGATTTTGACCGTTTCGCCCTCCTGGGCCAGCAGGCGGATGGTTCCGGGCGCTTCGGCATGAATCTCAAGGGAGATTTTGTCGGTTTCCAGTTCGCACAAAAGGTCGTCCTTGGCGACCTGACTGCCATCGGTGACGTGCCATTTGGCCACGACGGCCTCAAAGATGGATTCGCCGACTTCCGGGACAATAATTTCCATTTTTTCAGGGCTCCTTGTTTTGCGAGCTAGAGGCTGAAAGCCTTGCTGATCAGTTTTTTCTGCTCCCGCACATGTTGCCGGTGGCTGCCGGTTGCCGTTGCCGCCGTTGCGGGCCTGCCGACGTAAAGCGGCTCATTGCCGAGCAGCTCGGTCAGCAGCGGGCGTATATAACTCCAGGGGCCGCCATTGGCCGGCTCCTCCTGCACCCAGGCCCAGGTTTCAACCCGTTTGTAGCGTTGCAGGGCGTGGCGCAACAGGTCACGGCGCAGGGGATAGAGCTGTTCGATGCGGAGGATGGCGACATCATCCCGCTCCTCCTCGCGTTTGCGGGCCAGCAGTTCAAAATAGATCTTGCCGCTGCACACAAGGACGGTGCGTACCGGTTTGTCCGGTCCGTTGTCGGGAATGATTTCCCGGAATCGTCCTTTGCTCAGCTCTTCCAGGCTGGAACGGCAGTCGGGATGACGCAGCAGGCTTTTGGGGGTGAAGACGACCAGAGGCCGGCGCCAGGGGACTTTCATCTGCCGCCGCAGCAGGTGGAAGAATTGCGCGGGCGTGCTCGGATAAACCACCTGCAGATTGTGGTCGGCACAGAGCTGCAGGTAACGCTCGATGCGGGCGCTGGAATGTTCGGCGCCCTGCCCCTCGTAGCCGTGGGGCAGGAACATGACCAGGCCGCTGGTTCGGTCCCACTTGCTGCCGCTGGAGCTGATGAACTGGTCGATGATGACCTGGGCACCGTTGGCGAAGTCGCCGAATTGGGCCTCCCAGATGGTCAGCCCTTCCGGCATCTCCAGGGAATAGCCGTATTCGAAACCGAGCACGGCGTTTTCCGAAAGCATGCTGTTGTAAACCTGAATCGGTGCCTGGGTCGGGCTGATAAAACCCAGGGGAACGTAGGGCTGGCCGGTGTGGTTGTCGATCAGCACGGCGTGCCGGTGATTGAAGGTTCCGCGGCGGCAGTCCTGACCGGAGAGCCGAATCGGCGTCCCTTCGCTCAGCAGGGTGGCAAAGGCGAGAGCTTCGGCGGTGCCCCAGTCGATCCCGGTTCCTTCTTCAACCATTTTGCGGCGGTTGTCCAGCAGGCGTGCCACCTTCGGGTGCGGGGTGAAAGACCTGGGCAGTGTGGTGATGCGCGCTGCCAGTTTGCGCAGCACCTGTTCGGGGACACCGGTGGTGATTTCCACCGGTTCGTAGTGGCGCTGGATGTTGCTCCACTTGCCCTTGTAACCGACGTGCACCGGCTGGGTTTCTCCGGCCAGCGCCTCCTGCAGGCGGTTGTTGATGGCATCGGCCTGGGCCTGGATGGCGGAGGGATCGATGCCTTCGGCCGTCAGGCGTTCGGCGTACACCTCGTGTACAGGAGGACGTTGGCGGATTTTTTCGTACATCAGGGGCTGGGTGAAGGAGGGGTCATCCCCTTCGTTGTGTCCCTGGCGCCGGTAGCAGATGACCTCGATGATGACATCGCGACCAAAGGTCTGGCGGTATTCGATGGCCAGCCGGGCGACAAAAGCCGCGGCTTCGGGATCTTCGCCGTGCACATGGAAGATGGGCACCATGAGCATTTTGGCGACGTCGGTGGCGTAAGGGGTTGAGCGTGCGTGTTGGGGCGAGGTGGTGAAGCCGATCTGGTTGTTGAGGACCACATGGATGGTGCCTCCGACCTGATAGCCGTCAATCTGCGACAGGTTGAGAGTTTCGGCCACCATTCCCTGGCCCGCGAACGCGGCGTCCCCGTGAATCAGAATCGGCAGCACTTTTTTGCGGCCGCCGGGACCGTAATTGCTGTGGCGCGCCCGGCATTTGCCGATGACCACCGGATCGACCGCTTCCAGATGGCTTGGATTCGAGGCGATCGACATGTGGACCACCTTGCCGTCGCCGAAATCGCGGTCGCAGGAAAACCCCTTGTGATACTTGACATCTCCTTCGCCGACGAAGGCGAGTTCGACATTGTCGGTAAACTCGGCAAACATGTTCGGCAGCGGCTTGCCGAAGATGTTGGCCAGCACATTGAGCCGGCCCCGGTGTGCCATGCCCAGGACCAGGTCGCAGACACCCATGTTGGCCCCGGCCCGGGTCAGTTCCTCCAGCAGGGGAATCATGGTTTCCCCGCCTTCCAGGGAAAAACGTTTTTGGCCGAGGAACTTTTTGTGCAGAAAAATTTCAAACAGCGCCGCTTCCTGCAATTTTTTCAGGATACTCAGCTTCTCTTCAGGGCCGAGAGTCAGGCTGTTGCCGCTTTCTTCCATGCGCTGGCGCAGCCAGTCGCGCTGGGCAAAATCCTGGATGTGCATGTACTCCACACCAATGGTGCGGCAGTAGGTCGCCCTGAGCCTGTCGATAATCTGCTGCAGGGTGGCGCCCCCGGGGGCAAAGTCACGGGGATAGAAGGTCTTGCCCATGTCTTCGGGCCCGAGACCGAAGTTTTCCGGGGCCAGCGCCGGATGTCCGGTGGGGCAGGGCGTGAGCGGATCGGTGCAGGCCTGCAGGTGTCCCAGCTCGCGGTAGCGCTGAATCAGCATTTCGACTCCGGCGTGCTTGCGTGCCAGCTCGATGCCGTCGCCTTCGGAGATGGTGCTGTCGCCCAGCGCAAAACCGGTAAAAAAGGCGCGCAGGTCGCTGGAGACGCTGTCGGGATTTTCTCTCCAGCGCAGATACTGTTGCTCCAGCCACTGGTGGCCGGCGTTGCTGAAAATGTCCATGGCGGATGCGTCGTGTTTGAGAAAAAGGTAAAAATGCAAGTATGTTTGAGATTATAGCAGCCCGTTGAGCGCTTTCAATGAAGGCCGGCCGTTTGACTTTTCATTTTGCCGGCCTCTGGTAAGCTGAACAGGAGAACATGGTTGCGCAAACGGGAGGGATGTGTATGGAACGGGTCAGGGTGGCTCTCATCGGTGCCGGACGTACGGGGACCACATTCCTGCGGGAAATGCTCAAATACGATTATGTCGAAGTCCTTGGGGTCAGTGACCTGGAAGAAAGCGCACCAGGCATGCAGCTGGCCCGTGAACGGGGCATAGAGACCACGCCCGATCCCATGGAGTTGCTGGGTCTGGGTGAAAAAATCGACATTTTGGTCGATCTGAGCGGTGACCTGGAATTCAAACGGCGCATCAAGGACTATTTTGAGCGTATCGACAACACCCACACCATCATCATGCACGAACTGATCGCCCGTCTGTGCATCAGCCTTGCCACCCGGCAGAATCATCTTTTACCCACGGTTCATCCCGAGGATACCGGCATCGGCTACTGAGTTCTGCGGTCCCCGGGCCCCCCGTAACCGTCGCGCGACGGAAGAAAGTCGACGTGTGGCAGCGCCTTTTTGTTCCCCCGCTCGTCGACCCGGACGAAGGTCACTTCAGTGACGAAGACCTCCTTTTCGCTCGTCGCCCCCGGTTCGTCGGCGTAAACCACCACCCGATAGCGAACCGATGTTCTTCCCTGGCCGATCCAGTCAATGTTGAAGCGTAAAATGGCGCCGTTGTTGACCCGGTGACGGAACTGAATGTCGTTCATGGCCACGGTGACCAAAGTGCAACCGGGGTAATCGCGCGATGCGACCAGCCAGCTGAACTCGTCGACCCAGCGCAGCAGTGTGCCGCCGAACAGGTAGCCGTGGTGGTTGAGGTGTTCATTGCGGACGATGGTGAAATTGTCCATCAGTCTTGCCCCAGCTGTTCGAGATAACGCTCGGCGGCCATGGCGGCGCGGCAGCCGGAGCCAGCCGCGGTAATCGCCTGTCGGTAGAGGGCGTCCTGGACGTCTCCTGCGGCGAAAACCCCCGGAATGTTGGTCCGCACGCCGTCTGTGGTGACGATGTAGCCGTCCTCGTCCAGTTCGAGCTGGCCGGTAAACAGGCCGGTATTCGGGGTGTGGCCGATGGCGACAAACAGTCCGTCGCACGGCAGATCAACCGTTGCACCGGTTTGCAGATTTTTGACCTTGAGGCCCGTGACACCGCTTTCGTCGCTGCAGATCTTTTCCACGGCGCTGTTCCAGATAAAATCAATCTTTTCGTTGTCAAAGGCCCGCTTCTGCATCGGCGGTGAGGCCCTCAGGCTGTCCCGGCGATGGACCACCGTGACTTTGTCGGCAAACCGGGTCAGAAAGACCGCATCCTCCATGGCGGTATCGCCGCCACCGACCACCACGACCTGTTTGCCACGATAGAAAAAGCCGTCACAGGTGGCGCAGACCGAAACCCCCCGGCCGTACAGCTCCACTTCCCCTTCCAGTCCCAGTTTTCTGGGCGTGGCGCCGGTGGCGACAATCAGGGTGTCACAGGTGGCGGTGCGATCTTCAAAGTGCACCCGGAAGGGGCGCTGGTTCAGTTCTACCCTGGTGGCGCTGCCATCAAAGAAGCAGGCCCCGAAACGTTCCGCCTGCCGGCGCATGCGGTCCATCAGTTCGGTGCCGTCGATGCCGTCAGGAAAGCCGGGAAAGTTTTCGATTTCGGTGGTCCCGGTCAGTTGGCCGCCGGGCTGGGAACCGGTGATGACCAGCGGATCGAGCTGGCCGCGGGCGGCGTAGATGGCGGCGGTCAGACCGGCCGGTCCACTGCCGAGAATGATGCAGCGACAATGTTCACTGATGGTCATGGCTGGCCTCCTGAAACTGCTCTTCGGCGTGATAGGACGAACGAACCAGGGGCCCGGCTTCGACGTGGTCGAACCCGTATCCCAGAGCAATGGTCTTGAGCTCGGCAAACTCTTCGGGGGGCAGGTAGCGGTCCACCGGCAGATGGTCGCGGGTTGGTTGCAGATACTGCCCCAGGGTCAAAAAGGCCACTCCGGCCGCGCGCAGGTCGGCGAAAACCGCTTCCAGCTCCTTGCGTGTTTCCCCCAGTCCGCACATCAGTCCCGATTTGGTCGGGATCTTAGGGGCGATCTGTCGGGCGGTCTGCAACAGTTCGAGGGAACGCCGGTAGTCCGCGCCGGCCCGCGCATCCGGATAGAGACGCGGCACGGTTTCGAGATTGTGTCCGAGCACATCCGGTTTGGCATCAAGGATGATTCTCAGGGCATCGGTATCCCCCTGCAGGTCTGGGATGAGCAGTTCGACGCGGCACTCCGGCAGCCGGGCGCGAATGGCCCTGGTGACAGCGGCGAACTGTTGGGCGCCGCCGTCGGCGAGGTCGTCCCGGGTGACCGAGGTGATAACGGCGTGGCGCAGCTGCAGATCCTGCACGGCACGCGCGATCTTGTCCGGTTCAGCCGGGTCGACCGGCAGGGGGCTGGCTCCGGTGACGTTGCAGAAACGGCAGTCGCGGGTGCAGCGGTCGCCGAGAATCATGAAGGTGGCCGTTCCCCGGTTCCAGCATTCACCCTGGTTGGGACAGGCGGCGCTGCGGCAGACCGAGTGCAGCCCCTCCTTTCTGTGGTAGCGGTCGATACGGGCGAAGTTGCGTCCGGCCGGAAAACGAACCTTGAGCCAGTCCGGTTTGCGTGGAGGGAGCTGGGGCATAGCGTTGGGTCCTGGTTTGGGATGATGGTTCCAGTCTAACAGTGGGGCGTGTGCGACGCCAACGGGAAAACAAAGAGGTTCGCAACCTGATGCTGCGAACCTCTTTGTCAATCGGTCGTTTGACCGGCGCTGTCAGACTTTTTCAAAGTTTGACTTGTCGGCGCCGCACAGAGGGCACACCCAGTCTTCGGGCAGATCCTCAAACGCCGTTCCGGGCTGAATGCCGTTGGCCGGGTCGCCTTCGGCCGGGTCATAGATGTAGTCGCAGATGACGCAACGGTACTTGTCCATTGGAGCCTCCTTGAGTTCGAAGTGATGGAACTGCTGTCAAACGGCGCCTATTGTAGACCAATTTGGTTATTTTTCAAGCAGGTTCTGTCAAATCATTTCGAGCAGGGCCTTGACGGTCTTTTCAATGCCTTCGGCGGCCTCGGCAATGCTGCCGGCAAGCATGTAGGCGGGGGTCGAAACGATTTTGTTGTCCCGATCGATGACAAAACTGGTGCAGGGGCAGTCGATGTGGGTCGCCCCCATGGTTTTGATGGCGGCAGCGGTGTCGGCGTCGGTGCCGATGGTCAGCTGATGGGGCAGCTTGTCTTCACCCAGGACACGGGCCACCAGTGCCGGAGCGATGCAGACGGCTGCCAGAGGCTTTTTGGCGGCGACGATCTCACGCACGAGCCGGGCCACCTCGGGGTTCACGTCGCACTCGGCCCCCTTGACGGCGAAGTTGCAAAGATTTTTGGCGGCCCCGAATCCGCCGGGAAGAATGAGGGCGTCGAGTTCGTCAGCCTTGACGTCGGCGATGTCGCGGATATTGCCTCGAGCGATACGGGCGGATTCGACCAGAACGTTGCGGCTTTCCCCTTCGGCGACTTCGCCGGTCAGATGGTTGACCACATGCAGCTGGTCAATGTTGGGTGCCATGCAGACCGCTTCAGCTCCATTGCGGTCGAGGGCGAGAAGGGTGATGACCGCTTCATGGATTTCACTTCCGTCATAGACACCACACCCGGAAAGAACGACACCTACCTTTGCCATGGCGATACCTCCAGATTTCTGTGTTGGTGAGTGCGGCCGGGAGGGGAAATCCCGGCCCTGCAGGACATGTTAGACCAGCTTGCCGGCATGTCAAGCCGACGGGACGACACCGAACCCGCATCAGGAAGGCGGCGGACGGCGCTGACGCAACCCTCGCCTGAAGGCCTGTGCCGGCTTCTTTCGCTGTCAGGCTTCGCGCGAATAGAGGACGGCGACCCCGCGCGGCGGGACGTCGCTGATGGCGATGAATCCGTGGGGCTCACTCGAGTCGTAAAAGACCGAGTCTCCAGCCTTCAGGCGCATGATGCGTTCGCCGTAGTGGAATTCGACCTCCCCTTCGAGCAGGAAGAGAAATTCCTGGCCGTCGTGGCTCACCAGCAGTGTGTCGTCCCAGGTGCGGGCCTCGAATTCCATCAGGAAGGGCTCAATGCTGCGGTCCCGCTTGCCGTAGGCCAGTGAGTGGTAAATGTAGGGAGGCGAACCACCGCGACTCAGCCCACGCTGAATCTGTTTGCGACTTTCGCCGGCCCGTACCAGGATGCAGTTTTCGCTGCTGTCTTCTTCCTGGAAAAAATTTTCAATTTTGACCTTGAAGGCCTTGGAGATGCGCAGCAGCGTGGCCAGCGGCGGAATGACCTGATCGTTTTCGATTTGCGACAGCAGAGGTTTCGACAGGCCGGTCTGGTCGGCAAGATCCTGGAGGGTCATGCGCCGGTTCTGGCGCAGCTTGCGGATCTTGCGTCCAATCTGCAATTCTTTGACTTCTTCCCTGAGATCATTCATAAGCAATTGAACCTTGCATTGGCATTTTCCTTTGTTTAGCCTTTCCCTCTTCGGGTCGTCAAGAAATTAGTGACACCAAACAGCTTTTTGGTCAGAATGATTAGGCGCGCCTCAGAATGTGTCGGGCCGCCCAAACGAGGCGTTCAGTCTTTTGGACGTGGTTCTATTTTTATGGTTTCGCTCCGCAGGTATCTTTCATCCACCGGTTCAGGCGCTTACTTGCTGCTGTTGCTGCCGCCGCTTTTCTGGGCCGGCAATGTCGTGCTTGCCCGTGGGGTTGCTGACCTGATTCCCCCGGTCTCCATGTCGTTTCTGCGCTGGGCGGGAGCGCTGCTCTTTATCACCCCTTTTACCTGGGCCCAGGTCTGGCGGGACCGCCAGGCGCTGATGGCCGGCTGGCGCAACCTGCTTTTGACCTCGCTGTTTGGTATCGCCAGTTTCAATACCCTGCTCTACACCGCGACGCAAACGACCACGGCGCTCAATTGCGCCCTGATGCAATCGGTCATGCCGGTGGCGATTATTGTCTGCTGTTTCTTTCTCTACGGTGACCGCATTAATCTGGCCCAGGGCCTGGGGGTTGTTCTTTGCAGCCTGGGGGCGGCCTGGATTGTTCTTCATGGAGATTGGCAAACCCTGGCCCGGCTCGACTTTGTCGAGGGGGATCTGCTGATGCTCATTGCCATTATCGCCTACGCTCTCTACTCCGCCTTGCTGCGCCGGCGACCGCAGGTCCACCCCTTGAGCTTTCTCACTGCAACCATTGCCCTTGGGACTCTGGCCCTGCTTCCCCTGTTTCTCTGGGAACTGTCCCGGGTCGACTTTCCTGCCATTGACCTCAGGGTCACGGCGAGCCTGCTTTATGTGGCCCTTTTCCCCTCCATTGTCGCCTATCTGTGCTGGAACAGAGGGGTCGAGCTGCTCGGTGCCAATCGCGCCGGTCTTTTTATCAATCTGATTCCGGTCTTTGCCGCCGGTATGGCCGTGCTGTTTCTGGGGGAGCAGTTCCGCATCTATCATATTGTCGGTATTGTTCTGGTTGTGGCCGGGATGATGCTGTTTCAGCGGGCGGCGAGGAGCTGAAGGGTGTCGCCATTCTTTCCCATGCCGGATCTGATGCTTGTCGACCTTGACGGGACCCTGGTCGATGTCGACATGCAGCGTTTCATTCCGGCCTGGCTGGCCGGCATAGCACGCCTGCTGCCGGAAGATGTCCGTGCCGATGGGTTCGCCTCGCGGGCCCGTCAGGCTATTCGCACCCTGTTGCAGGAAAATGATGGTGACTGGCCTAACTCGCGGCGTTTTTTTCATGCCATGGCCGAAAAGGGCGGGTGGGAGGCCGAGCTGCTGGCTGCAGTCATCCATCGCTACTGCCGGGAAGCGATGGACGAGCTGGCGCAATTCGTTCGGCCGGTACCAGGAGCGCGCGCGTTTCTCGAGCGCGCCATCCGATCCGGGATAAAGCTGGTTTTGGCCACCAACCCGGTTTTCCCTTTGCAGGTCATTTGGGCCCGCATGGATTGGGGCGGTCTGGCGGATATCCCCTTCGACCTGGTCACCCATTGGGACAACTGCCGGCATTGCAAGCCCTGCGCAGGCTACTTCAGTGATATCCTGCGACAATTTGAGGTGCCGGCGGCCCGGGCGCTGATGGTTGGCAACGATACCGAGCACGATATGGCGGCCGGCCGTCTCGGTATCAAAACCTTTCTGGCCGACACCCACCTGGTTGCGCGGCAGGTGCATTGGCCTGCACATGCCCGGGGGAGTCTGGACCATCTGGCTCGACTCCTTTGGGGAGACGACGGGATTTCTTGAATTTTTTGACTTTTTTGCGGGGTTTCAGTACTCTGCTTCCAGGTTGCTACGGTGCCTGCCGGCAGCAGCCCGAAAACCGACTCAGTCCTCGGGGAATCCGTGCGGCAGGGAGGATTCATGGCGCGTCTGGTTGACAATCCTGAACTCGCTTTTCGTCTGGCCCGGGCCATTGTGTCCGATATCGCCCTCTACAACCAGGACAAGGTGGAAGAGGGCATCAAAAACGACAACATCTTCGAGCTGCTTGAGGAAGAGCTGCAGGAAGGGCGTGAGCACTTTCATTCCAAGGTGTCTCCCGACCTCGCCGAACGTGACCACCTGTATGACCGCGCGGTGGTCGATGTCATGATCCGCCAGGCCGGCAAGATCGAAAGCTCCATCTGGTAAATGGCGGAAACGATCCGCTTGCAGGTCCCCTCGGGGCTTTCCCCGGAGAGACTCGACCGTTTTCTCGCGGACAGCCTGTCCGATTTTTCCCGTGCCCAGATTCGTAACCTGATCGATGAGGGGTTGATCCAGGTTGACGGCAGCCGGGTCAAGGCCGGTCACAAACTCAAAGGTGGGGAGGTCATTCTCGTTTGTCCTCCCGAACCGGAACCTGCGGTCGCCGAACCTGAAGCCATTCCCCTGGACATCCTCTACGAGGACAGCGATATCATTGTCATCAACAAGCCTGCGGGCATGGTCGTCCATCCGGCCCCTGGACATATGTCAGGGACTCTGGTCAATGCGCTGCTGCACCATTGCGATGACCTTGCCGGTATCGGGGGAGAACTTCGTCCCGGCATTGTGCACCGGCTGGACAAGGATACCTCCGGGGTGATGGTGGCAACCAAAAACGACCGTGCCCACCAGGCTCTGGCCGAACAGTTCAAGGCTCACAGTATCCGCCGGCGTTATCTTGCTCTGGTACATGGGCATGTGCAGAATGACCACGGGGTGGTCGATAAGCCTATCGGTCGGCACCCGGTGGACCGCAAGCGCATGAGCAGTCATGCCCGGCACGGCCGCCGGGCTGTGACGCGCTGGCAGGTGCTGCGGCGCTTTGACCGGGATAAACTGACATTGGTGGAACTTGCGCTTGAAACCGGCCGCACCCACCAGATCAGGGTGCATTTTTCTGAAATGAATCTGCCTCTGGTGGGGGACCCGGTCTATGGCCAGCCACGGCGCGCCCGGGCCATTGGTGACCCCGGACTGCGGCGACTGGTTGAGGGGCTTGGGCGACAGGCATTGCATGCCCGATTGCTGGCGTTTCGGCATCCGGTATCCGGACGGCAGCTGACCTTCACCAGCCCGCTTCCGGAGGATTTCGGGCGTATTCTCGATTACCTGGACAGACGCTACCAGATGGATGGTTCGAGCCGGATGGCGACCGGAAACTGGCAGGATGAAGAGGCGATGGTATGAAGCTCGTACGTAAAGGGAAAATAAGTTATCTGGAGCCTGGATGGGCCGCCGCCCCCGTGGTTGCCGGATTTTCCACTCGCAACGGCGGAGTCAGCAGGCCACCATACAATTCACTGAATCTGGGCCTGAACACCGATGATGTCAGGGCCCATGTCGAAGGCAACCGGGCCACGCTGGCGCATGCCTTCGGTCTGGAGCCCCACCAGCTGCTGACCGTGCGCCAGGTCCATGGTGACAACATTCTGGTCATTGACCAGCCCAACTTTGACCTGAGCCATTTCCAGCGGGTCGAATGTGACGCGATTCTCTGCAATCAACCGGGCATTTTGATCGGCATCTTGGTCGCCGACTGTTTCCCCGTGCTGCTCGCCGCACCGCAGAAAGGGGTTGTGGCGGCTGTGCATGCCGGGTGGCGAGGTGTGGCGGCGCGGCTGATTGAACGCGCCATCGAGGCGCTGGCCAAACAATTCAAGGTTTTTCCGGAAGAGCTGGTTGCGGCCGTCGGCCCCGGGATTGGTGCCCATGGTTATGAGGTCGACCGGCCGGTCCGTGACGCATTCCGCAAAGCGGGGCTGCCCTGGCAGGACCTGGCCGAAGAGGTGCGTCTTGGGCACTGGAATCTCGATTTGGCGCGTGCCTGTGAACTGCAGCTGACCGGTGCCGGAGTCCGGGCCCACGACATTGACCGGGCTGCCGAGTGCACCTGCTGTCACAAAGAGCTGTTTTTCTCCCATCGGCGTGACCAGGGGGTGACCGGGAGGCAAATGGGGTTTGTAGGCCGGCTCTGACGATCGCGTGACACCACGGGAAGAGGGATGCGCACCTGGCAACAGGTGCGCATTTTTTTTTCGGGACAGGGCCAAATTTGAGAAAAATGTCAGAAGTGCCTGCTATAACCAGTATCACAAACTGAAGAGACGGCCGCAGCGCAGGGAGGAACAGGATGGAACGTTGCGAATTTATCAGCCAGTGCGGATTTTACCAAAGGTTTGCCACCAAAAACAGCGCGGCCTGGCGTGGCCTGTTCGATTCCTACTGCTGCGGCGGGCTGGTTGAGTATTGCGAGCGCTACCGCCTGTACCGCTCCGAACTGGCCGGGTTCAGTGATGACATGATGCCCAACGGCAAAAACGTACCGAGTGCTTTCAAGATGTTGCTGTAGCACACAGATATCCGGGTTGCCGGTTTCCGGGGTATGAACAGGAGGGGCCCCGGAAACCGGCAGGGATTGACCAGCCTGACCCGGAGGGGGGGCCCCACCTTGAAAAAGGTGGGGCCAGGCAAAAAAAAGAAAAAAATTTTTTCGATGGCGCAGCAATATCAGATTTTTGTGAGATTTTAATATTAAGGTTTAATTGGCCTTTTTTTCCTTTTGCAATGCGCAGGGGGGTTCTCGGGTATCCCGGCCCGGTTCCCCTCATTTTTTTGTGCGATGGGCGGTGCTTTTCCGCCCACTCGGCGTTGCCGACCTCTTCGTTTGTGCGACGTAGCTTCCAGCTACGCCTCCGCACTCAATCGGTCGGCGCCTTGATTGGACGAAAAATCCCTCGCCCTCGAGACCGAGGGAGAAAATCCGGACGTCAAGGCGCTTCTTCGCCTGCTGCAGTCGGAGAAGGTTGTTCTGTCAACCGCAGCCCTTGCTTCTTGTCCCTTGCGCCTTTTTTCTTTTCGCAATGGGCGGTCTTTTTCCGCCAGCTCTGCGTTAGGGTGCTCTTCACTTGTGCGACGTAGCTTACAGCTACGTCTCCGCGTTCCATCGCACCCTGCCTTGATCTGACGAAAAAATCCTCGCCCTTGAAAATGGGGTGGGGGGCGACAGGGTGCTACGCCTGCAGCAGCAGGAGACGGAGATACAGGCCACCGCAGTCCTTGCTCCTTGTCCCTTGTCCCTTGTTCCTTTTTCCTTTTCGCGATGTGCGGTCTTTTTCCGCCAGCTCTGCGTTGCCGACGCTGCGCGTCGGAGATGTCAGATGTCGGAACGCTTCGCTTTCCGATGTCAGAAAAATCAAGCTCGCGCAGGCGCGGAACTGTAAAGAATAAACGTTGCTCCCCAACCTGCCCGGCAAAACAATCTTCTCTGCCTCCTGCCTCCTGCCTCCTGCCTCCTGCCTCCTGCCTCCTGCCTCCTGCCT
>CAZCUR010000069.1:0-13840 GCA_964501815.1 uncultured Geothermobacter sp. | reverse complement strand
TGTCGGGCACCTGCTTGATGCAGACCAGAATTTTCATCGGGTCAACCTCCGGTTGGGTTTTAAAAATCGGCCCAAGGCTCAAGGCAAAAGGCTAAAGGTTCTCCCTTGTGCCTTGAGCCTTTCTCCTTTCACCGCTTTGTTTTCAAACTCTCTCCGCCAGCAGCTCGATCAGGTCCTTCGGCTTCAGGCTCTCTTCGAGCTCGGCGCCCTTGATGCCGTCCTCGAACATGGTCATGCAGAAGGGGCAGCTGGAGACCAGGGTGCCCGCACCGGTTTCGGCCGCCATGCGCACCCTTTTCTGGTTGATGCGTTCTCCCAGTTTCTCCTCGGCAAGGATGCGACCGCCGCCGGCGCCACAACAGTAGCTTTCGTCCCGGTTTCTGTTCATCTCTGCGATACGGGCGCCGGCGGCGGCCAGCAACTGACGCGGGGCGTCGTACAGGTCGTTGTAGCGCCCCAGGTAACAGGAATCGTGATAGGTACAGTCGATCGCCTCGGCCCGGAAGGTCAGCTTGCCTTCTGCCACAAGCTCCGCCAGAAAGACGTTGGCGTGCCTGACCGGCAATTCGAGGCCGAGGTCGGTATAGTCCTTGGCCAGAGTGTTGAAGCAGTGCGGACAGGCGGTCACGATCTGCTTCACCCCGGTGGCCTTGATCTGCTCGATATTCTCAACCGCCAGCATCTGATAGAGGTATTCGTTGCCGAGCTTGCGCACCGGCTCGCCGCAGCACTTCTCCTCCTTGCCGAGAATGCCGACCTTCACCCCGGCGGCATCGAGCAGACGGATGAAATCCCGGGCAATCTTCTGGTTGCGCTTGTCAAAGGAGGCGTAGCAGCCGACGAAATAGAGGATGTCCGCCTCCTCCCCCTTGCTGAAATCAGCGACATTGAGCCCTTCGGCCCAATCGGCCCGGGTTGCCGGCGCCATGCCGAGCGGATTGCCGTTGACCTCGGTCTGCTCAACCGCTTTCTGTACCTCTTCGCCAGGGAATTCCCCCTGCATCAGCACCAGGTTGCGGCGCATGTCGACAATCTTGCCGACATGCTCGATGGTCGCCGGACAAATCTCCTGACAGGCGCGGCAGGTGGTGCAGCTCCAGAGGACATCCCGACTGACGGTGTCAATCAGCTCCTCTTCGCCCCTGTCCGGCTTGCGGCTCAAATCACCGATCTGGTTGACCACCTGCATGGGAGAGAGCGGCTTGTCGGTGGTCCAGGCCGGGCAACGGTCCTGACAGCGCTTGCAGTAGGTGCAGGCATCGGCGTCGAACAGATCCTTCCAGGTCAGTTCCTCAATCTTGCCGACGCCGAAACTCTCAGCCTCTTCATCCTCGAGATCGAGCGTTGTCAACTTGCCCTTGGGTCCCAGGTCGCGGAAAAAGACATTGGCCGGGGTCAGCAGCAGATGCCGAAAACGGGTAAAGGGGATGGCGACGAAAAAGCCGAGCACCAGGGCGAAATGCAGCCACCACAGGGCCGTATGCGCACTGCGCTGCCCCGCTTCGCCCAGACCGGCGAAAAGCTGGGCGCAGGCCAGACCGATCGGCGACCACCAGGACAGGTCGGTCCCCAGTTCGGTCGCCGCCATGCGCGCCCCTTCGACCAGAAAGCCGGTGATAAAAATCGCCAGCAGCAGGCCAAGCATCAGGGCGTTGTCCCCAACGTTGGGCAGGCCCTCGGGCCGCGCCAGGTAGCGGCGCACGGCCAGGCCGACCAGCATGACCAGACCAACCAGGCCGGCGATATCAAGAACGACGGAAAAGAGCAGGTAGAACCAGCCGGTCAGGAAACGGACACCGAAGAGCGGCTGCAGGATATCCGCCTGCAAAAAAACCAGGGTCGTGCCGATGGTCAGCAGCACAAAGCCGAAAAAGAACAGGCCGTGGGCCGTGCCCGCCCCCGGAACGCGCAGCACGCGCACCTGCAGCAGGACATCGCGCACCACCCCGGCGAGGCGTTCATCGCGCCGATCGGTCCGGTCAAGGGCGCGCCCCTGCCTGTAGATGGCCAGCCGCTTGCGCACGCCCCAAACCAGCACGCCCAAAGCGGCGGCGACCAGCAGATACATGGGGATCAGCACCCCATGTCCGACATTCCAGTAGATTTCCCTGGTCAGCTCCATCAGTCGCATCCTTTCCTGGCCGTCGAGCGCGGCCGCATCCGTTTTGCCCCAAGATACCTCATCGGGGACAAAGAGCAACGACGACTCGCACACAGGCGGTTCGCCGGGAACATAGCATCCTGTTTACGTTAAGGTCAAGCAAAAATATAACGGCTTTTTACCTTGTTGTTAAATTTGGATTTGATCAGGGCGAACCAGCCTGTTTTCTCACCTTATCTCTTGACACAAACAGGCCGGGGCTGGTACCTAGAAACACAACTTAACGTAAAGGTCAACGCATAAAAATGGACAAAATCGAGTATCCGATCCAGATCGGCGAGCTGGCCCGCAGGCTCGGCATCACCACGCGCACCATCCGCTATTACGAAGAAATCGGCCTGATGGGCAAATCCGAACGCTCAGGCGGCGGCACCCGCACCTATCAGAAGTCTGACGTGCTGCGCCTGAAGTTCATTCTCAAGCTCAAGGAGATGGGCATCACCCTGAAGGAGATGCAGGAGCTGGCCGACAACTTCGACACCAGCAACCAGGACTTCACCCGCATCACTCCGACACTGCTGGAAATTCTGGATCGCCATATCGGCACCATCGACCAGAAGATCGCCAACCTTTCGTCGCTGCGCCAGGAAATCGTCGCCTACCGGCAACGGATTCTCGACATCCTCAACGGCGAAACCGAACCCGTGCGCTAGACGGACCAATATCATGCCGAGCATCGACATCGACCTGCGCTTTTCCGACCTCGACGCCTACGGACACGTCAACAATGCCACCGTCTTCAGCCTGCTGGAGACCGCCCGGGTCCGGCTGTACCAGGACCGCTTCACTGAACTGATGCACAAGGGGCTGCTCTTTCTGGTGGCCGAAGCCCGGTGCCGCTACCTCAAGCCGATCAGCCTGACCGACCGCCTGGTCATCGACATCGAACCGACCCATGTCGGGCGCACCAGTTTTACTCTTGGCTACCGTCTGCACAACGGCAGCGGCCTGCAATTCGCCGAAGCCGAAACCGTCATGGTCTGTTTTGACCAGCGGGCAGGCAAACCGGCCGCACTGCCGGACGATTTCCGCCTGCTGCTGACCTCGAACGACTGAACCCTTTTACAGCCCGCCCCCTTGGAGCTAGACTGTCAGGCATGTACTACTTTGCCTACGGCTCCAACATGGCTCTTGCGCGTCTGCGGCAGCGGATTCCCTCCGCCCGGCGCATCGGCGTCGCCCAACTGCCCGGGCACCGGCTCGCCTTCCGGGTCGCCAGCACCAGGGACGGCTCCGCCAAATGCGACGCCTGCCCCGCAGACGACCACGAACGGCTGTGGGGCGTTCTCTACCGTATCGATCCGGCGGACAAACCGATTCTCGACCGCCACGAGGGGACCGGCGTCGAATACCGCGACGCCCGGCTGAAGGTGACAAGGGTCGACGGGGAAAGGGTCGAGGCGCTGATCTACCTCGGCACCAACATCGCCCCCGACCTGCGCCCCTACCCCTGGTACGTTGAACACGTGGTGCGCGGCGCCGAGGAAAACCGCCTGCCCGCCGACTACATCGCCGCCATCCGCGCCGTGCCGGCCATGCCCGACCCGGATCCGCAGCGGGCGGCACGTGAGCTGCGCATCTATCTGTAGAAACAGCCGTCAAGACCCGCCGCGCGCATGCGCGCCAAACAAAATGTTTGTTTGATAAAACCCTGTTGCCCTGTTAGATTTTTCTGACAGACACCCCGCCGCCGAAGTGCGTCGGCCTGCTTTGGGCCCCAACCTTCAGCGCCGACGGCATGTCACAGACGCGGTCTAAGACAAAAACGTCAACGGCAGCCAGTGTGCAATGCTCACGGGAGGTAGAAGATGACAGATATTCAGCGCCTGTCCGGTCTCATCAGCGCCAACAAGGAACGTCTGACCCGGGAATGGATCGATCGCCAGAAGGCCGACCTTGGCGGCCGCCTGACGGTCGCCGACATGGAACGGGATGCCCGCGGATTTTTCGACGTCTTTGAGGCCGACCTGGCCGCCGACAGCCTGGAGGCGATGCCCAGGACCCGGGCCTACCTGGAACAGCTCAGCCGCGACCGCATCGAACGGGGTTTTTCGCCGACGGCTATCGCCGGCATCTTCTTTGCGCTGAAAAAGCCGATTTTCAGCCTGCTGAGTGAAACCCTCGGCAACGACCCTGCCGAAGTCCTGCAGTTGACCCTGACCATTTCGGATCACCTCGACCGCATCGCCATGGAGGCGATCGACCTGCTGGTGCAGGCCAAGGAGAAAATCATCCGCCAGCAGCAGGAGGAGATGCTCGAACTGTCAACACCGACGGTCAAGCTCTGGGACGGCATTCTCGCCCTGCCGCTTATCGGCACTCTCGATTCGGCCCGCACCCAGTCGATCATGGAATCGCTGCTCGAAACCATCGTCGCCACCTCGTCCACCGTCGCCATTCTCGACATCACCGGGGTGCCGACCGTCGACACCATGGTGGCCCAGCACATCCTCAAAACCGTCGCCGCCGCCCGGCTGATGGGCACGGAATGCCTGATCAGCGGTATCCGGCCCCAGATTGCCCAGACCATGGTGCACCTCGGTGTCGGCTTCAAGGATGTCACCACCAAGGCATCCCTGGCCGAGGCGCTGCTGTACGCCTTCACCCGGCGCGGGCTCAAAGTCGTCAGCGGGTGATGCCGTGGATCGCATTCCGATACTGAAGGTCGGCAGCTGCCTGCTGGTCAGCATCCAGATCGACATGGCCGACCAGGTCGCCCTCAACCTCGAGGACGACCTGAGCCGGGAGCTCGTCGCCACCGGCGCCCGGGGGGTGCTGATCGATATCAGCTGCCTGGATATTGTCGATTCCTTTATCGGCCGGGTGCTGAGCAACATTGCCGCCCAGGCCCGCATCCTCGGCGCCCATACGGTGGTCGTGGGCATGCAGCCGGCGGTGGCCATCACCCTGGTCGAACTCGGCCTCAACCTCGAGGGGATCGAGACCGCCATCAATGTCGACCTGGGCATGGCCAAACTGGCCCACCTGACCGGCACCGGTCTGGATGCCGGAAAGAGCAGCCCTGCAGACGATGATGACCGGTGAGCCGGTACGCATCGACATTCGCGATGAAGCCGACCTGGTGGTGCTGCGCAAACGCTGCCGCGAGCTGCTGCAGCAGCTCGGCTTTCGCCCCGTGGCCCAGACCAAGCTGGTCACCGCAGCCAGCGAACTGGGCCGCAACGCCCTGGTGCATGGCGGCGGCGGTTACGCCCTTCTCGCCCAGGTCAGCAACGGCGGTCACCGGGGGCTGAAAATGACCTTCGTCGACGAGGGCCCCGGCATCGCCGACCTCGACCAGGCCATGACCGATGGCTACACCTCCGGCGGCGGGCTCGGCCTGGGCCTGGGGGCCAGCCGCCGGCTGGCGAACGAATTTCGCATTGAAACCGCCCCCGGCCAGGGGACAAAGGTGGAAATCATCGGCTGGAGCTGAGCAGGGCCATGCGCAATCAGATCGACCTCGAAATCAGTCAGCAACTCGACGTCGGCGATGTGCGCCGCCAGGCGGTGGCCATGGCCCGCCGGGCCACCGGCAATGAAACAGCTCTGGGCCATGTCGCCTTGGTCGCCACCGAACTGGGGCGCAATATTATCGCCCATGCCGGCGGGCATGGGCGGATTCTGCTTCGGCTCAACCTCGATCAGGATCCGGCCACCCTCGACCTGCTGGCCCGCGATCTTGGCCCCGGCATCGGCGATATCGCCCGCGCTCTGGAAGACGGCTACAGCACCGGCGGAACGCCGGGCACAGGACTTGGCGCCGTCCGGCGGCTGTCACAGCAGTTCGATCTCTACAGCCGCCCCGGCGGCGGCACCGTCGCCTTCAGCCGCATAGGCCTTGGCGCCGGCACAACCGAACCATCCTGTCGCCCGGTCCCCACCCTGGACGGACTGCGCCTGCCGGCAGCAGGCGAAACCGTCTGCGGCGACCATTTTGCCATCAGGCACCAGCACGGGCTGACTTCAGCCCTGCTGGTCGATGCCCTGGGCCATGGTCCACAAGCCGCCGAAGTGGCCAACCTTGTGGTCGAGCTGTTTCAACAGTTGCCGGTCGACCTGCCCCCCGATGCCTGCTGCCACCGGCTGCACCAGGGGCTCAGGTCCACCCGGGGCGCAGCCCTGGCTGTCGTCCAAATCGATGCCAAAGGGCGCCTGCTCTTTTCCGGTATTGGCAATATCACCGGACGCCTGGTCACAGCCGATAGCAGCCGGCAAATCCTGTCGCAACCGGGCATCGCCGGCCATGCGAGGCCGACCGCCAACTGCGAACAACTGCCCTTTGAATCCGGCAGCCGGCTCTACCTGCACAGCGATGGCGTGGTGTCGCGCTGGAGTCTCGATCCCTACCCGGGGCTGGGTGAACACCATCCGCTGGTGCAGAGCGCGGTGCTGCTGCGCGATTTTCATCGCCGGGGCGACGATGCCTCGATGCTGATCCTGCACGGGGTGCCTCATGAGTGTTGAGCTGGCCCGCATCCGTATCGCCAATGAGCAGGACGTGGTGCTGGCGCGCCAGATGGCCGGACGCATCGCCGGGCTGCTCGGCTTCGACCGCCAGGACATCGCGCGCATCGGCACGGCGGTCTCCGAACTGGCGCGCAACGCCTTTCGCTATGCCGGCGGCGGCCGGGTCGATTTTCTGCTGGCGAACGGACAGTTATGCATCGAGGTCAGCGACCAAGGCCCGGGCATCCCGGACCTCGACGCCGTTCTCTCCGGCGAACATGTCTCCCAAACCGGTATGGGGCGCGGTCTCTGGGGAACCCGTCGCATCATGGATGCCTTCGCAATCAAAACCGGTCCGGAAGGCACCCGCGTACGCATCGGCAAAACTCTGCCGCCCGACGCTCCGGCCGAGATCGAGCTGGGCGCGCAGGTCAAACAGCAGCTGGCCCGGTCGCGACCCGGCAACCCCTACGAGGAGGTGCAGCGCCAGAACCAGGAGCTGCTCGATACCATGGCCGAGCTGCGCCGCCGCCAGGAGGAACTGCAACGCGCCAACCGCGCGCTGCGGGAGACCAACCTCGCCATCACCGCCCTGAGCCGTGAACTGGAAGAAAAGGCAGACAGCCTGCAGCACAGCAACGAGCTGCGGGCCCGCTTCATGTCGCACCTGAGCCACGAATTCCGCACACCCCTTTCGGCCGTTATCGGCCTGGCCGACCTGCTGCTCGATGAGGTCGACGGCCCGATCAACGACGAACAGCGCAAGCAGATCGGCTATATCCGCAGCTCGGGACAAAGCCTGCTGGAGCTGGTCAACGACCTGCTCGATCTGGCCAAGATCGAAGCCGGGCGCATGCCGGTGAAAAAAGAGCCTTTTTTACTGGAAAAACTGCTCACCGCCCTGCGCGGCATGTTCCGCCCCATGAGCGAAGACAAGCCTGCCGTCGAACTGGTCATCGACCCCGCGCCCGACAAGCTGCCCCCCCTGGAGACGGATGAATCAAAGGTGGCGCAGATCCTGCGCAACCTGGTGAGCAACGCCCTCAAGTTCACCCACAAGGGGACGGTACGGCTGAGCACGCGCTACAACCCCGAGACCGACCGGGTGCGCATCCGTGTCAGTGATACCGGCATCGGCATCGCCGCCGAAGACCAGGAACGGGTCTTCGCCGAATACGCCCAGGTCGACAATCCGATCCAGAAGCAGGTACGCGGCACCGGGCTCGGCCTGCCCATCTCCCGCAAACTGGCGCGCGCCCTGGGCGGCGACCTGACCCTGGCCAGCAGCCCGGGTCAGGGGTCGACCTTCACCCTTGAGCTGCCGCGGGTCCTCCCGTCCGAGCCGGCTGCGGAAAAGGGAACGACAGGCGATCAGCGCCTCCGGGTGCTGCTGGTCGATGACGAAGACGAGATGCACGCATTTTGCCGCCAGAGTCTCGACACCAGCCGCTACCGGCTGCTGAGCGCCCGCACCCTGGCCGAGGCGCGCGATCTTTTGCGGCGCGAGCCTCCGGACGTCATCCTGCTCGATCTGCTGCTCGGCGAGGAAGACGGCCTGACCCTGCTGCAGGAGCTGCGCCGTGACGGGCGCCTGCGCGACATCCCGGTGCTGGTGCTGTCGATCCTGGCCATGGACAAGGAGTCCCGGGCCCTGGGAGCCATCGACTTTGCCCTCAAACCGATCGACCGCCACTGGCTCAACCTGCGGCTGCAGCAGATCGCGGCCGACCGGCCGCTGAAGACCATTCTGCACATCGACGACGAGGAGGTCTCACGCTACCTGCTGCAGTCGCTGCTCGGTGACCTCCCCTGCACCCTGCTGCAGGCCGCCAGCGGCGTCGAGGGGCTGCAGCTGGCCAGGGAGCACCGGCCCGACCTGATTTTTCTCGATCTGAGCATGCCCGGCATGGACGGCTTCACCGTCCTCGAAACCCTGCGGCGCGACCCCGGGCTGCAAAAAACCCCGGTCATCATTCTCAGCTCCGAGCGACTCGATACCGAACAACAAAAGCGCCTGCAACAGCTGAGTGCCGACTTTCTGGGCAAACACGACCTGTCCCGGCAAAACCTGGCCGGGCAGCTCGAAAACATCCTCCGTCAGCGAGGGGGAAAGAGGGGCGAACAATGATCGCCACAGGCAACCAGGCCACCATCCTGCTGGTCGACGACAATGTGGCCGGCCGCTACATGGTGGCACGGCAGCTGCACCGGGCCGGTTTTCAGGTAGAGGAGGCCGGCACGGCCTCCGAAACCCTGGAGAAACTGGAACAGGGCCTGAATGTCGACCTGTTTGTCCTCGACGTTCAACTGCCCGATCTCGATGGCCGCCAGTTGTGTCATCGGCTGAAATCGGGCACGGCGACCGCCGAGGTACCGGTTATCCACCTCTCCGCCCAGGAGCTGAGCAGCCAGGCCCAGATCGAAGGGCTGGAACTGGGCGCCGACGCCTACCTGCTGCAGCCGGTCGACCCCGAGGTGCTGGTCGCGACCATCCGCTCGCTGTTGCGCACCGCCGAAGCGACCCGAAAGCTGCAGGAGAGCGAGGAGCGCTACCGCGACCTGGCCAGCCAGTTTCGTCAGCTGCTCGACGGCATTCCCGATCAGATCTGCTACATCGACCAGGACTACAGCATCGTCTGGGTCAACACCGCCATCGAAAAGGCCCTGGGGCTGAACACCGACCAGCTGGTCGGCCGCACCTGCTTCAAGGTTTTGGCGGGCCGAAAAAGCCCCTGTGATGACTGTCCCGGCCGCGCGGCCCTGGAAACCGGCCGCGAGTCGGTCATCTACCAGGAGGTGACGGCCGGCAGCACCTGGGAGCTGCGCGCCGTGCCGACCAAAAACGACATCGGCGAGGTGGTGGGCGTGATCGAAATCCGCCGGGACATCACCGAGCACCGGCGCACCGAGGAACGCCTGCGCCAGGCCGAAAAGCTCGAAGCCGTCGGCCAGCTCGCCGGCGGCGTCGCCCACGATTTCAACAACCTGCTCAGCGTCATCCTCTCCCTGTCGCAACTGGTCGGGCACAAACTGGGAGAGGACCACCCCCTGAGCGAACCGGTACGTCAGATTCAGAAGGCGGCGGAGCGCTCGGCCGACATCACCGGCCAGCTGCTTGCCTTCGCCCGCCGGCAGGTGAGCCGTCCCCGCCCCCTCGACCTCAACCAGCTGATCACGGAGAACCTCACCATGCTGCGCCGGCTGGTGCGTGAAGATATCGACCTGTCCTTTGACCCGGCCGAGAATCTGCCGGCGCTGCACTTCGACCCAACCCAGATCAGCCAGATCCTCATCAACCTGGTGGTCAACGCCCGTGATGCCATTGCCGAAAACCGTCTCCGCGACAACCCCGCCATCCGCATCGCCACCGCTCTGAGGCAAACGGAGGGCGAACCGGCCATGATCGAACTGACAGTGACTGACAACGGCACCGGCATCCCCGACGATATCCGGGAGAAGATTTTCGACCCCTTCTTCTCCACCAAGGGAGGTGGGCACGGCTCCGGTCTGGGGTTGGCGACGGTTTACGGCATTGTCGACCAGGGGGGAGGTCGCATCGAAGTCGACAGCACGCCGGGCCAGGGGAGCCGTTTCCTCATCCTGCTGCCCGCAGGCACGGACCAGCCCCTGCCTCAGCAGGACACAATTTCGGTCGACTCCGACCTGCGGGGCCGGGAGACCCTGCTGGTGGTCGACGACGAGGAACAGATTCTGGTGGCGGCACGCACCCTGCTGGAGGAGGCCGGCTACCGGGTGCTCACCTCCATCTCCCCCGGCGAGGCCCTGACGCTGCTGGAACGGAACCAGGACATCGCCCTGCTGCTCAGCGACGTCATCATGCCGGAGATGCCCGGCCCGGAGCTGGCACGCCTGGCCCAAAAGAAGAGGCCCGACCTGAAGGTCGCGCTGATGTCCGGCTATGTCGACCCGAAGATTTTCGACCGCATGCGCATCGACTGGAACCAGCTGCTGGTCAAACCCTTCACCGGCGAGCGCCTGCTGCGCAAGGTCAGACGCACGCTCGATGCCCCTTGAGCAGGCACCAGCAGGTCAGATGGGACCAAACGGCCCAACCACGGGACGACGGCAGAAGGAGCGGATGAAGCCGCGCTGCCGGCTTTCTTATCGCGATGATTTGAACAGCCTCCGAACCTTACGTTTCACCCCGTCGATGACGTAGGGCGTCGTCCGCTTCTTCTCCCTGAGAATCTGCTTCATCAGATCGCGCTTTTTCTCCGGAATCTCCGGTGTTGCGGTGGGCACCATGCGCAAGGCACCTTTGGGACAGGTCGGGATGCAGGCACCGCAGCCGAGACAGACCTTTTCGGCAATCTGAAGCTGACGCTCGGAGTCGACTTCGAGGGCGGAGACGTTGCAGGCTTTGGCGCACAGGCCGCAACCGACGCACTTGTCGGGGTCGACGTCCACCAGCAGACCGGTCTTGCCGACCCCCTCGCTGTAACCGGCCTGCACCCCGGCAAGCAGCTCACAGCAACAGGAGCAGCAGTTGCAGATGAAACTCGGCTTGTGGCGGATGTTGTCGGTGACATGGGTCAGGTTGAACTCCCGTGCCTTGTCAATAACCGCCAGCAGCTCGTCGACGCTCTTTTCCTGCGCAAAACCGCGCCGCACCATGAAACGGGCGGCGTTGCCGAGAGAGATGCAGATCCCCTCGACCGGCGCGCCCTTGGCGCAGGATTCGTTCAGATGCTCCTTTTTGTGCCGGCAGTAGCACATGCCCACGGCGCCGTAGCCAGCCTTTTGAATAATCTCACGCGCGCCTTCGTAGCTGGTCACCGTCGAGGAAACCGGCACCGTCTCCTCGTAGGCCAGCGACCGCGTCAGCGGCGTTTTGCTGCCGAAGAACTCGCTCGCCTGTCCCGTCTGCGGGTCGGCATAGAGATATTCCTGCATCAGCCTGGCCAGCTCGGCCACCGGCAGGTCGGCGCGCTGCTTCATGAACGTCAGTTCGAAAAAGCCGATCAAACCCGGCAAAAGCAGATAGTAGGTGGTGCCGTGGTGCGGCATGTCGAGCACCAGGCCCTTGTCGGCCATGCGGTCGAGAATCGGTTCCAGACGGGCAGGCTCCAGTTTCGTGCGCCGGGCCAGCTCCTCCAGGGTCGCCTCGTGCAGCGGAAAGCGCGAGGCGACAAAGGCCTCCTCCTCGCTGAACAGCAGGGCAAGGATCTGACGCAGTTTCTCGTTGTCGACCAGGCCGATGGGATACTTGTTGAGCCGGTCGATCAGGGGAACGATGCTGCTCTTACTGGCTGTATGGCCCATGGGAACTCCTTGAAAGTCAGGAGACAGGAGGCAGAACTCAGAAGTTGGTGAACAGCTCCATCTCGGCTTCTGCCTCCTGTCTCCTGTATTCTGTCTCCTGCATTCTGTATTTTGTCTCCAACCTACTGATTCATCTCGTAACTGTCCTTCAACGCCCAGGCCTGCTGCCAGACAGTCTCGAAGGCCTCCTTGTCATGCACCGGCTTTTTCAGCATCTGCCGGTAGAGGTCTTCCTGGGCGTCGCTGTTGGCGTGATCGGTGATCATCTGCAGGGCGTAGCCGGCAAAATCGCGCACCAGCAGCGCGAAGATGGTATCGACCAGCTCCGGTGCGACATCGCGCTGCCCGGCCGCTTCCAGAATGAGCTGGCCGTAGGGGATCAGGGTAAAGAGTTCTCCGGCGGCGAGCATGTAGCCGGAATCGGCCTGCTGCTCCTTGCTCAGCGGCGCGGCGACCAGCAGCTTGCGCAGCAGTTCGGCCTGCTCGACAAACACCCGCACGTTGGACAGGTCGACCCCGCTGAAGGCCGTTTTCCAGTCGGGAAAACGCACCGTGGCGAGCTTGCCGGTCTGCTGGCGGAACAGGTAGCCGTCGTCTCCGGGCCGGTCCATAACCGGCACCGCGGCATAGTCGACCGGTTCGAAGAAGTAGTTGCGCACAAACTTGAGGATCAGCGCCATGTTGACATGGGTGGTGCCCTCCAGCTTGGGCAGCATGCCGATATCCCGAATGGCCATCTCGAACCAGGTCTCCTGCTCGAATCCCCTGGCGGCGATGATCTCATGCAGCAGGTCGACGCAGCGCTCTCCTTCGCTGGTGACCTTCATCTTGACGATGGGGTTGAAGAGCAGATAGCGGCGGTCTTCGTCCGAGGCGGCGCGCAGATAGTCGGCGGCGCGCAGGGCGAACAGCTTCATGGCGTGCAGGCGGGCAAAACTTTCCACGAACAGCCGGCGCACGTGCGGGAAGTCGGTCACCGTCATGTCGTAAAGATGGCGGTTGCCGGCGTGGTTGATGGCCTCGTAGAAACAGTGGCTGGCAATGCCGATGGAGGCCCAGCCAAGCTCGAACTTGCCGATATTGACCGTGTTGAGCGCGGCGTTGAAGGCCTCCTGGCCGCGCAGCAGGATATCCTCCCCGGTAATCGGGTAGTCGTGCAGGGCGTACTCGGCAACGTACGCCTGGCGCACCCCGGAGGTGTCGATCTTCTTGACGCATTCGTAAGCGGGATGGTCGCTTTCCACGACGAAGAAGACGTACTCCCCGCTCCCCTCGATCTTGCCGAAGGTCGCCACCAGGGCGGCGCAGTTGCCGTTGCCGATATAGTACTTGCGCCCGCGTGCACGGTAGCTGCCGTCCGGCTGGGGCACCAGGGTCATTTCGGTGCTGTAGAGGTCGGCGCCGTGTTCCTGCTCCGACAGGCCGAAGGCAAAAACACCCCCATCCCGCAACAGCCTTGCCGTCTTTTCCTTCACCCGTTCGTTCGCGCCCATCCAGATCGGCCCCAGCCCGAGGATGGTCACCTGCCAGGTGTACCAGTAGCACAGGCCGTAAAAGGCCAGCACCTCGTTGTAGCGGGCGATGCGGCTCATGTCCCAGCGCGCCTCCCCCGCGCCGTAGGCCTGGGGAGTGAGCAGGTCGGCAAAGATGCCGTTCTCCTTGACAAAGGCGAGAAAATCCTCGTACCAGACCATCTCCTGGTCATCCTGCTTGATTTTCTTCAGCCCCTTGGCTTCAAAAAAATCGATGGTTTTGGCCACCAGGGCGCGGAAATGGGCGTCATCGAGATCACAGGGATTCTGACGCGGGTGAAACAGCAGCATGCAAGCCTCCTGTTATCGTTCAGGAACAGCGGTTATCGTCACGAGACCAAAGACCTCTTGAAAAGGGCTCTCGTTGTTTCCTTCGCCCCTGCAGCGGGAAGGCCGAACCGGGGGCGATGATGCG
>CAZCUR010000068.1:1637-13935 GCA_964501815.1 uncultured Geothermobacter sp. | reverse complement strand
GGCGGCGGATCGCTTTTGACCCTGCCGCTGCTGATCTTCATGGGCCTGCCTTCGGCCATGGCCAACGGCACCAACCGTATCGCCATCTTCTGCCAGAACATCTTCGCCATCCGCGGCTTCCGCAAGCGCGGTGTGCTGCCGATGCAGCTGGCACTTCTGTGTACGCCTCCGGCGCTGCTCGGCAGCTGGCTGGGTGCCAATTTGGCCATCAGCCTCGATGACCTGCTGTTCAAGCGCATCCTGGCGCTGATCATGATCGGGGTGATGATCTTCACGGCCGTCGATCCGGCCAAACGCTTCCGCACCGAGGAGGTCGCCTTCGGAGCCATGCGCAAGCTGGTGCTGGCGGTCAGCTTCTTCTTCGTCGGCATCTACGGCGGCTTCGTTCAGGCCGGGGTCGGCTTCCTCGTCATCACCGCCCTGCTGGTGCACGGCCTCGACCTGGTGCGCATCAACGCCATCAAGGTCTTCGTCATCTTCACCTACACCTTCATCGCACTGGGCGTCTTTATCTGGCACGGCCAGATCGACTGGGCCCTCGGTCTTGCCCTGGCCGCCGGCAATTCCCTGGGCGGCACCATCGGTCCGCGTATCGCAGTGGCCAAGGGGCACGACTGGATCAAGCGCCTGGTCACCGCCACGGTGCTGGTTTTTGCGCTCAAGCTGCTGCTTTTCCCCTGAAATCAGAGCGGACGTTTGAACTGCGAAGCCAGAAACAGGCCGGTGGCTGTCAGGATGACCGACGGTCCGGTCGGGGTGTCCCAGGCCATCGAGGCGGCCAGGCCGCCGGCAACGGCGAGCATGCCGATGAGCGAGGCGCACAGGGCCATGGTTTCGGGGTTGCGTCCCCAGTGCCGGGCGGCGGCAGCCGGGATGATCAGCAGGGCCGTGACCAGGATCAGGCCGACCACTTTCATCAGGATGGCGACCACCAGCGCCAACAGGAGCAGGAACAGGGCCTGCACCAGGTCGACAGGGACGCCTTCGACGCGGGCCAGGTCCTCGTCGGCGGTGATGTTGAGCAGCGGCCGCCAGAGGAGCAGCAGGCCGAGCAGCGCCCCGCCCCCTCCCAGCCAGATCCACCAGAGATCCGCCCGGCTGGTGGCGAGCAGATCGCCGAACAGGTAACCGAGCAGATCGACCCGCACCCGTTCCATCAGGGACAGCAGCACCAGACCGGCGGCGAGGGCCGTATGACTGAGGATGCCGAGCAGGGTGTCGCCGGCCAGCTGCCGGCGGCGCTGCAGCAGAAACAGCAGCAGGGCGAGCAGCAGGCAGACCAGCACCACTCCGGCCAGAGGAGCGAAGTCGAAAAAGAGAGCCAGGGCCACGCCGAGCAGGGAGGCGTGCGCCAGGGTGTCGCCGAAGTAGGCGAGGCGACGCCAGACGATGAAGGCGCCGAATGGGCCGGCGACCAGGGCGGTGCCGAGCCCGGCAACCAGGGCGCGCAGCAGAAAGTCAGTCATGGCGATGTCCTTCGTGGTGACCGGCTTCGTGACTGTAGATGGCGAGGTTCTGGCTGGCGGCCGGGCCGAACAGTTCCAGAAAGGCCTCGGTTCCGGCCACCGATTCCGGACTGCCGGTGCAGCAGATGTGCCGGTTGAGGCAGAGCACCCGGTCGGTGGCCGCCATCACCAGGTGCAGGTCGTGCGAGACCAGCAGGATGCCGCAACCGCGTCGGGAGCGGATATCGGCCAGCAGCCGGTAGATGTCCGCCTGGCCATGCACGTCCACCCCCTGGGCCGGTTCGTCGAGCACCAGCAGGTCGGGGTCGCGCAACAGCGCCCTTGCCAGCAGCAGCCGCTGCATTTCGCCACCGGAGAGCTTGTGTACCGGGTGGTCGATGCGTTCACCGAGGCCGACTTCCTCCAGAACCTGACGCCGGGCCCCCCTTTGGGCGCGGCCGCCCAGAGAGAGAAATCGGCGCGCCGACAGGGGAAAGACCGGGTCGCCGGCGAGCTTTTGCGGCATGTAGCCGACCTTCAGCCCGGGCGTGCGCCGCACCTCTCCGCTGCTTGCGGGCAGCAGCCCAAGGGCCACTTTCAGCAGGGTGGTCTTGCCGGCGCCGTTCGGTCCGACCACGGTGAGGATTTCGCCTTTGTCGACGTGCAGGTCGATCTGTTCCAGCAAAACCCGGTCGCCGCTGCGGTACCAGACCCGGCGCAATTCGAGCAGGCGCTCAGGCTTTGCCGTCATGGCGGTCCTCCCGGCAGCGGGCGCACAGCCCGAAGATTTCCACGGTGCGCTCTTCGGCCCAAAAACCTGCCGCCTTTGAAGCCGCCTCGATGCTGGCACTCACCTGCCCGGCATCGGGAAGTTCGTCCAGCCGCCGGCAGCTGCGGCAGATGAGAAACTGCCCCTGGTGCGGCCGGTCCGGCTGGCAGCAGCCGACGAAGGCGTTGAGGGTTGCCACCCGGTGCGCCAACCCCAGTTCGAGCAGAAAATCGAGAGCGCGGTAGACGGTGGGCGGCGCCGCCGGCCCGTGCTGTTTCAGTCGCTCGAGCAGTTCGTAGGCGCCGATCGGCTGATGGCTGCTCCAGAGCAGTTCCAGGACGCGCCTGCGGATGGGTGTCAGGCGCGCGCCGCGCTCGCGGCAGAGCTGTTCGGCGCGTTCCAGGGCGGTGCGCACGCATCGTTCGTGGTCATGGTCGGTGTGGAACAGATGGCCCGGCTTGAGCATCGCGATTGTCTCCTTGGATGTAATAATATAACATTACAATAATCAGGCAATCTTTTTCCGTCTCTTCAGGAGTCCGACCCATGCGTCTTGTCCTATTGACCCTGCTTATGTTGCTCTGGGCTGTGCCGGCCCTGGCCGGCCTGAAGGTGGTGGCAAGTATCAATCCGGTGGCCGACCTGGCGGCGGGGGTGCTGGGCGATGCCGGCACGGTGACCCTGCTGCTGCCCGGCGGCGCCTCGCCCCATCACACCCAGCTGCGGCCGTCGCAGGTGCGGGCCCTGCATGCCGCCGATCTGGTGGTTCGGGTCGGACCGGAACTGGAGCTTTTTCTCGACCGGGTGCTGGCCGACCTGCCCGGGTCCAGAGTGCTGAACTGGACCGGGCTTGAGGGTGTCCGTCTGCTGCCGGCCCGGGAGGGGGGGCACTGGCAGGAAGATGACCACGACGGGCAGGGGCATCAGCACGAAGGGGTCGATCCGCATCTCTGGCTCGACCCTGACAATGCGCGCGTGCTGACAAGGGCCCTGGCCGATCGTTTCGCCCGCCTCGACCCGGACCACGCGGCCGACTATTTTCGGCGCGCCGACCGGATGGGGCTTGAGTTGACCGGGGTTGCGGTGGATATTGAGCGGGTTTTGGCGCCGGTACGCGGCCGGCCCTACCTGGTCTTTCACGATGGCTACCAGTATTTCGAGCGCCGCTTCGGCCTGAACCCGGCCGGTGCCGTGGCCGTTGATCCGGGGCGTGCTCCCGGAGCCCGGCGCCTGAACGAGCTGCGGGGCCTGCTTGAGCGTCGCGAAGCGGTGTGTCTTTTCACCGAGCCGCAGTTCGCGCCCGGCTGGCTGCGGGTGCTGACGGCTGAAACCGGTGCCCGTGTCGGCCGGCTCGATCCGCTCGGTCTCGACCTGCCGGTTGCCGGATCGTCCTATCTGACCCTGCTGGAGCGGATGGCCGGGGAGCTGGCCGACTGTCTGAAGTGAGACGATGAGGGTGTCGCAAGCGACACTTTCATGCGTGTTTTCAGCAATAACATACTGAAATTACAAGTAAAACATACGGGGTTCGCCGGCATGCTCCTTGATGCTCCCGTCTGGTGCTGATTTCTGGACATCAGGGGGTGCAACCATGGCGCGTTTGGTTCTTGACGGTAACAGCTGGCGAGACAGTCGGGTGCGCAACCGTGTGCACAGTTTGCTGCTGCTGGCGGCGACTCTGGCCGTCCCGGCGCTGGCAGGGTGGCTCCTCTGGGGGCTGGGCGGACTGTTGCTGCTCGGTTTCGGCGTCGCGCTGCTCCTTTTGTGGGGCGCGCATGCCGACCCGGCCAGGGTCCTGAGGCTCTTTGGCGGTCGCCCGCTGACACCGGCCAGGGCGCCGGGGCTTTACGGACTGGTTCAGGAACTGGCCGATCGCGCCGGTTTGCCCCGGGTCCCCCGTCTGTACCTGGTCTCGCTGCCGATGGTCAATGCCTTCGCCGTGGGACATGCCGACAACGCGGCGCTCGCCGTGACACCGTCCCTGCTCGACACCCTCGACCGGCGGGAACTGGCCGGGGTGCTGGCGCACGAAATCGCCCATGTGCGCAACGGGGATTTGCGGCTGCTGACCCTGGCCGGCCTGGCGGAGCAGACTGCCTCTCTGCTTGCAGGACTCACCAGTTTTTCCGTGCTGCTGTCCTTGCCCTGGATTCTGGTCGGACAGGTGCGGGTCCAATGGCTGCCGCTCATGCTGCTGCTGGCGGCGCCGCACCTGGCGACCCTGCTGGCGCGGGCGCTGTCGCGCGTGCGTGAATTCGATGCCGACCTGGTGGCGGTGGCTCTCACCGGCGATCCGGAAGGACTGGCCCGGGCCCTGGCGCGGCTTGAGTGGCGCGAGCGTTCCTTCTGGCGGCGGCTGTTCGGCCCCTCACCGCTGAAGATTCCCTATCTGCTGCGTACCCATCCCGACACCGACGAGCGCATCCGCCGCCTGGCCGAAGTCAGCCGGCGGCCGGCGCCGATCTTCGGCCTCTGGCATCATCCCGGGCTGGGGTTCTGACCGCTTAAAGGTCTCTCAGTGCTCGTGATCGTGGGGCTCCCGGTCGTGATCCGGGTGCTCATGGTCGTGGTAGAGCCGTGGTGAACCGTGGTCATGGTCGGCATCGGCCGCGTGGCTGTGCCGGAAGCTGTGCCCGTGTTCGTGCTCGTGTTCGTGCGGATGGCTGTGCACCAGATCGCCGTGCCGGTGCTCGTGTTCGTGCAGGTGGCGGTGCCGGTGACTGTGTTCGTGCTCATGCTGCAACTGGCGGATTTCCAGGGCGCAGCGGTCGCGGTAGGTGTAGTCGAGACCGTTGAGGGAGGCCAGTTCCCCCGTCTGCAGGAAGCGTTCCGTCGGCAGATCGTGGACGATTTCTCCCCGATGCATCACCAGGGTGCGCCGGGTCAGGCGCCGGACAAAGAACATGTCGTGGGTCACCAGCAATAGGGTGGCTTCGGTGCGCTCCAGGATGTCGAGCAGCAGCTCCTCGCCGGCCGGGTCCAGGCCGGCGGTCGGTTCGTCCAGCACCAGCACCTGCGGTTGCAGCGCCAGCACGCTCGCCAGGGCCAGGCGCTTGCGCTCGCCGCCGGACAGTTTCAGGGGGATCCGCTCCTCGAATCCTGCCAGTCTGACCAGGGCCAGGGCCTCCCGGACCCGTTCATCGACCTGCTGTTGGGACAGGCCAAGCTGTCGGGGCCCGAAGGCCACTTCGTCATAGACACTGGCGCAGAAAAGCTGATCGGCGCAGTCCTGAAACACCAGCCCCACCTGGCGCCAGAGCCGGGCGCCGCGCCGCCGGTCGATGGGAACCCCGTCAAAGTGGTAGTCCCCCTGCCAGCGGTGAATGCCGAGCAGACAGGCGAGCAGGGTACTTTTGCCGGCGCCGTTTTCCCCCACCAGGGCGATGCGTTCCCCCCGGTCAATCCGCAGGTCGATACCGCGCAAGGCGCAGGTGCCGTCCGGATAGCTGAAGCGCAGGCCGGCCAGTTCGATAAGCGGGGACGAGGGGGTGCCGGTGCCCTCGGTGGGGGCCGATGTTACGGAGCCGTTTTCGCGGGACTGTTCAGCCTGCGCCGCAGCTGGCGCCGGAGCCGGACCGGCGGCCTCCTGGTCCGCCTCGGCAAACCGGAAGGAAAAGTCGAGACCATGTTCGCGCAGCGAGGGGCGATGCGACACCAGGTCGGCCATGCGGTAGTCGTGATGCACGTGCCCGGCATCGAGCACCAGGGCGCGGTCACACAGCTCATAGAGAAAGAGCAGATCGTGACTGATGATGATCAGGGTACCGGGGTAGTCGCGCAGCAGGTCGACAAAAACCGCTTCCTGGCGGGGATCGAGGTTGGCGGTCGGCTCATCCAGAATCAGCACCTCGGGACGCATGGCCAGCAGCCCGGCGAAGGCGGCGCGTTTTTTCTGGCCGTAGCTCAGGGCGTGCGGGGCCTTGTAGAGCAGGTCGAGCAGGCCGACCTGCTGCAGGGCGCGCTTGGCGGCGATATCGGCTTCGGCCGGCGACAGCCCCTGGTTGCGCGGTCCGAAGGCGACATCTTCGAGCAGGCTGTGGCAGAAGAGCTGGTCGTCGGGATCCTGAAACAGCAGGCCGACCTCCAGGCGCGCCCGGTTCAGATGTTCGCCGGTCAGTTCCCGCCCCTTGTACCAGACCTGGCCGCTCGTCGGCTGCAGTAACCCGCACAGCTGCTTGACCAGGGTGGTCTTGCCCGAGCCGTTGTGCCCGACGATGGCCAGCCGGTCTCCGGGAGAAACGGCCAGGTCGATCCCCTTCAGCGCCTGCTGGCCGCCGGGGTAGCAGTATCTCAGCTCCCTGACCGCGAACAGGGTGTCGCCGGGATTGGGCAGCGGTGCCGGGCGATGCAGATCGTGCATGGGACCCCAGGGGGAGGTTAAAGGTTAAAGGTCAAAGGTCAAAGGTAAAGGGCAAAGGGCTAAAGGCCAAGGGGGCTGAAGGCTCCGTACGGCCTTTGGGGCCCCTTCGTCTTGCGCCCTGCGCCGGTTTCAGATTTCAGAAACACCACCGGTCCGTGACCAGCAGGCCGATGCCGATAAGCAGAAACAGCCCGGTCAGAACCAGGTCCCGAAACTGAACCTGCTGTGGTTCCGGCTCGGGAAAGCGGCCGCGATAGCCGCGTGCCTGCATGGCGTCATAAACCCGTTCGGTGCGTTCGAAGCTGCGCACGAACAGCATGCCGAGATAATTGCCGTAGGCAGCCAGGGCCTGCCGGTTGCTGCCGGGCTGAAAGCCACGCAGGCGCATGCCGGTGGCCATGCGCCAGGCTTCGTGCCGGAAGACGTGGCTGTAGCGGTGCGCCAGCAGCAGCATCTGACCGAGAGCGGCGGGCAGACCAAGCCGGCGCAGCCCCTGAAGGGTGACCGGCAAAGGCGCGGTCGCCAGCAGTGGTTCCATCAGCAGGGCGACGGCGCCCGCCTTCAGGCAGATGGTCGCCGCCTTGTGCAGGCCGCGCAGGTTCCAGCTCCAGCTCTCCAGGCCGGCAAACCGGACCAGAATGTCGCCGGGGTGCGGTGGCGCTGAAAAGGGCATCACCAGCAGAAACATGCCGAGAAAGCCGCTCATGGCCAGCAGGCGGGCCAGAGGTCTTTCCAGGGGGACCCGGCTGGCCAGCACGATCAGCAGGGCGATGAAAAAGGCGGCGAGGGAGGCTGTCAGACTGGACAGGGTGACCATGAAAAAAGCCAGGCCGAGCAGACCCACCAGTTTGCCGCGCACCTCCCAGCGGTGGAACGGTGAGTTTCCGAGGCTGTCGCCGTCCAGTTGCGGTAGCGACCAGTCCGGCTCCCCCTGCCGCCGCCGACGCACCCCGCGCATCAGACGACGGATGCCCAGGGCGCTGGCCAGGCCGGTGGCGGTGAGCAGCAGCAGCGCCAGCGCCAGGTACCAGGCGGGCAGGATCAGGGTTGCTCCGTTCACGTTCGGGTCCCGTTGTGCAGGGGAGACTGCAGCAGTTCCGGCTTTACCCTGGCCAGAAAAGAGATGGTCAGGGCGGTGACGAACGCTTCAATGGCGATAACCGGCAGGTGCGCCAGCAGTGCCAGTTTGGCAACGCCGAGAAAGTCTTCGCCACCGGTGGCGAGCAGACAGGCGAGCAGAACGGCCGCCAGCAGGGTCCCCAGACCGCCGCACAGGCCGCCGACAAGCATCTGCCGCTTGCGTCCGCTCCCCTTGAACCGATGAAAAATCAGACCGCACAGCAACGCCGGCAGGCCCATCATCAGACCGTTGGCGCCGAGCGCGGTCAGCCCGCCGAACTGAAACAGCAGGCTCTGCAGCAGCAGACCGAGCAGGATGGCGACAAAGCCGCTCGGCCCGAGCAGCGCTCCCACCAGCCCGGGCAGCAGCAGATGCACGCTGGTTGGACCGAAGGGGATGTGGATCAGCGAGGCGACAAAAAAAGTCGCCGTCACCACCGCCACTTTGGGCAGGGCCTCGGGGCGGGTGCGCTTCAGGCTCCAGGCCGCGAGCCCGGCACTGGCCAGGTAGCTGCCGATCACCACGCCGGTTGGCAGAACACCGTCGGAGATATGCATGGACGCTTCGCTCCGGGTTTGGGTTTGGTCGTTAAAGGCGGGGTTGTTCCCCGCTTGTCTCGTTACGGTTATGACAATCCTCCACGAAGGTTATGAAGGGCAAAAACCTCCCCTCCCCTGGAGGGAGGGGATTGAGGGGAGGGGGACGCCTGGGCATCACCCCCATCCCGACCTTCCCCCCCCCTCAAGGGGGAAGGAGGTTTTCTCAAGATGCCTTTCTTTGTGCCCTTCGGATCTTCGTGGTTGCCTTAACCCGACTTTTTCTTCGCACTCACCATCATCGCCACACCGCAGACGCCGAAGATGATGCCGATGCCGCCGAGGATTTGCGGCCAGCCGGCTTCCTGTTCCTTGACCTGTTCTCTGGCCAGTTCCCGCTTGAGCTGGCGCAGCTGCCTGTGCAGGCGGGCGTTTTTCTGTTCGAGCTGTTTCACCCGGGTGGCGCAGTCGTCTGTTGTCGCCGCCATGACCGGAACCGCGAGGCAGAAAAAGAGCCATCCAGTGAGTGCGGCGCGGCGGATTCCGGTCATCATTGCCCGGCCTCGACATCCGATTTTTTCAGCTGATAGCTGTTGCGATGCCCCATGCTCGCCTTGATGACGACGGTCAGATCGTCGATCTTGGGAATCGGACAATCGTAGAGCCCTTCATCATCGGTGGTGCCGGTGACCAGCAACACATCGGAACTGTCCCGGATTTCAACGGTGCCGTTTTTGACCGGTTTGCCGTCGGGAAAGTAGCTCTCGGTATAGATTCTGCCGCCTTCGACATAGGCAAACAGATTCACCTTGTGGGCCAGCGCGGGGGTCGCGGACATCAGGCCCAACAGCAGAGTTACCATCAGAATTTTGGTCATGCTGCGCATGGTTTGTCTCCCGGTCATTGCAGCGCCGTGGCGTGGACCCAGTAGACGGCGCCGATTTCGACATCTTTGGCGACACCGTCATGCTGCAATTTCCAGTCCGCATCCGACAGGGCGGCAAAACCCCACCAGCCGGATTTCGGCATGGCATAGTGGAAAACACCGTTGGCGTCCGCCTTGATCACCTGGGTGACGAATGGGTCGGCCGGCGGGTGGATTTTGCCGCCTTCTGCGGCTTCGTTGAGATATTCGACCTCAATTTCGGCGAAGGGGACCGGTTTGCCCTTGAGCAGCACCTGGCCGGAAAAGAGGTTGCCGGCCCACAGGCCGTAAGGGCGGCTCAGGGGCACGATTTCGGTTTCCAGTCCGACCGGCTGGTCCCAGCCCGATTCGAGCCCGAGGGCGCCGACACAGACCTTGGTGTAGTGGACGATGAACTTGTCCTCGGCCGGTTCCCAGTAGGGGACCGGTTCGACAAAGAAGGTGTAGTCGCCGGGACGACGAATCTTGTAGTCGGTTTGCCAATAGGTGAACGAACCAGATTGCCCGGAGGCATGCCCCTTGACCGCCTTCAGGGTAGCGAGCAGGTCGGTTGTTTTGCCCCGGCTCAGCACGCCGAACTGTTTCGGTTTGACCATCTCCATGTAGTGCCCTTCCACAGGGTGGATGAATTTCACCTGAAGGTGGAGCGTTTTGTCGTCATTCTGGGTGACGATGTCATCCGAAGGCACAATGGTGCCGAAGTGGGCCAGAGCCGGGGTGGCTGCCAGCAGTATCAGGACTGTTGCTGCAAGGAACAGATTCCGCATGATAACCTCCATTTCTCCCTAAAGTGATTATCCGGTGATCACCGGGCACAGCGTGCCCGACCCCGCCCTTGGCGACGGGGTCGGACGGCCTCAGAATTCAAATGCGAGCTGCGCCGTGGCACTGTCGGCGTCCCCGCCGTTGTCGGCGTCGGCGTGCAGCAGCTCCAGCGCCAGCACCGTATTGCGGAACAGCCCGTAGGAGCCGGCAACGCCGTAGCGGGTGATGTCATCCTGAAAGTCGTTGGCGCCTTCGAGGCGGGCGGCCAACTGCAGTTTTTCCGTCGCCTGCCAGGAGGCTTCCAGGTTCCAGGTGAGCGGTTTGGTGCCGGTCAGATCCGTGCCATTGGGGTGATTGACCAGCCCGGTATCGAAATCGTCCAGCGCCCCGAGAATTTCTGCCTCAAGGCCGAAGGGGCCGAATGTGGCCGAGACGAACGCCGAGGCCCCGGGCACGCTGTCGCTGTAAAGGCTGGCATCAGCCACCAGGCCGTTGTCGCTCTCGGCCAGGTCGCTGATATAAGAAAGGCCGAAGCCCAGGTTGTCCATGGGTGTGATTTCGAGCGCGGCGACCAGCGTGTCGATGTGGTCCTCGTCACCGACGGCATCGGTGCCGCCGTTGAAGACGCCGAGACTGGCCGTCCAGAGATCGCCTTCGAGGCCCAGAACCAGTGCCGTATCGGCCGTCTCTCCCAGTTCGAGGGTGAGCGGGTCACTGACCATGTAACTGTTGAATTTGCCGAACGGCAGGTACAGTTTGCCACCATGCAGGCTGGCTTTCTGGCCGAAGAGCGGTTTTGGGCAGCCAAGGCTGATAACGGCTTCGTCGACCTTGACGGTTTCATCATCCGGGTTGTCCGGGTCTTCCTCATAGAGAAGGATCAGGTGGCCGCCGATGTTTTCGGTCGCTTCGGCCTCCAGGGAGAGCTGGGCGGTGGCCAGGGTCAGGTCGCTGCTGGATGCGCCCTGTTCCGGGTCGGTCCAGGAAGCTTCCAGCTCGAACAGGCCGCCAAAAGTGAGGTGCCGGTCCAGGGCGGCCAGGGTGAAGGGGCGCTCCTCAGGTTGGCCGTCGGCCACTTCGGCCTCCAGCGCCTGGATGCGCGCCTTGAGGTTTTCAATTTCCGTTTTGGTGTCGGGATGGCTGGCAAGTGCGGGCCAGGCCAGCCCGAAGGTCAGCAGCAGGGTCAGGCAGAGCAGGCGTTGCATGGCAGGTGTCTCCTTCTGTTGGATTGTGCTCTCTTGTCGACCGGCCTCGGGAAAAAGACAACCCTGTAGCACGAAACGACAAAATCGTGCCACAGGGTAGGGGCGTTGGAACCTGTTGTCAAGAAAAAAGTGTTACGAGTTGGTTTTTCGTGGCACGCAGGTGGTGACTTGACCGCCCGGTATCGGTTCGCATAGATTGAACCGACTTTTTGCCCGGATAAACAGGGCTTCGGAGGTTTTTATGAAACGAGTTATGGTCGGGCTGCTGATGCTGCTGGTGCTGCCGGCTCTGTCCCAGGCGCGCGAATATGTGGTCTCTTTCAACCAGATTGTCGAACATCCGGCGCTCGATGCCCTGCGTCAGGGCGTGAAGGATGAACTGAAAGCTCAGGGCCTTGCGGTGACCTTTCATGACCACATCGCCCAGGGGAACATCGCCACGGCCAACCTGATCGCCCGGCAGATCCTGGGCGAAAAGCCGGACGTGGTGGTGCCGATTGCCACCCCGACGGCCCAGGCGTGCGCCCAGGCGATCCGCGACATTCCCATTGTGTTCGCGGCGGTTTCCGATCCGGTCGGTGCCGGGCTGGTCAAGGAGCTGCAGCATCCCGGCGGCCATATCACCGGGACCACGGACATGAGTCCGGTCGGCCGTCAGCTCGACCTGGTCCTTTCCTTTGTTCCCCAGGCCCGGCGCATCGGCGTGATCTACAACGCCGGTGAAGCCAATTCCGTCGCTATCGTCAAGGTTTTGCGCGAGGAGGCTGCCCTGCGCGGTCTGCATGTCGAGGAGGCAACGGTGTCGACCTCGGCCGGAGTTGCCCAGGCGGCGCGCAGCCTGGTCGGTCGGGCCGATGCCGTTTACATCCCGACCGACAATACGGTTGTGTCGGCACTCGAAGCGGTCATCAAGGTTGGCTGGCAAAACAGGCTGCCCGTATTTGCCGCCGATACCGATTCGGTCGCCCGCGGCGCCATTGCGGCCCTGGCGGTCGATTACTACCGCATGGGACGTCAGACCGGCGAAATGGTCGCCCGGGTGCTCAAGGGTGGCAACCCGGCGCAGATGCCGGTCGAAACCCTGCGCGAGTTCAATGTCCATCTCAACCCCGCCTCGGCCGCGAAGATGGGGGTGACCATCACCGAAGAGCAGCGCAAAAAGGCGGACAAGAT
>CAZCUR010000068.1:0-1537 GCA_964501815.1 uncultured Geothermobacter sp. | reverse complement strand
TAAATGACTTTCTACGCTTTCATGGGCGCCCTGGAGCAGGGGTTCGCCTACGGCTTTCTCGTGCTCGGGGTCTTCCTCACCTTCCGGGTGCTCGACTTTCCTGATCTGACGGTGGACGGCAGCCTGCCGCTGGGGGCGGCGGTGTCGGCGGTCGCCATCGGCGCCGGCATCGACCCCTGGGCATCCCTGCTGCTCGCCTTCGGGGCCGGGGTGCTGGCCGGTATGGTCACCGGCATCCTCAACACCCGTTTCGGCATTCTGCATCTGCTCGCCTCGATCCTGACCATGATCGCCCTCTACTCGGTCAACCTGCGCATCATGGGCGCTCCCAACCTGTCGCTGCTGGGCAAGCCGACGGTCCTCGATCCGTTGCAGGGGGTGGGTCTGGGCCCCTTTGCCGCGGCACCTGTGCTGTTTGGTGGCATGTCGGTTCTGGCGCTGCTGGCGCTCTTCTGGCTGCTCAACACCTCGTTCGGGCTGGCGATGCAGGCGACCGGCATCAACCGGCAGATGATTACCAGCCAGGGGGTACATACCGGCCGGGTGATTGTCTTCGGAGTCGGCCTGTCCAACGGCCTGGCGGCGGTCAGCGGCGCGCTGCTGTGCCAGAGCCAGGGGGCGGCGGACGTCAACATGGGCATCGGTACCATCGTTGCCGGTCTGGCCTCGGTGATTGTCGGCGAGACCCTGTTCGGTTGCCGCAGCATCGGCCGGGCGCTGCTGGCGGCCCTGCTCGGTTCGGTGGTCTACCGGCTTGCCATCGCCCTGGCCTTGGGTCTGCGGCTCGGATCTTTCGCCTTCACCCCCAGTGATCTCAACCTGCTCACGGCCCTGCTGGTGGTGGCCGCGCTTGTTCTGCCTGGCCTGCGCCGAAAGGTTCTGGGGCGATGATCGAGATTCATTCCTTGAGCAAGTATTTCCATCGCGGCAGTGTCAATGAAGTGCTGGCCCTGTCCGGCATCGATCTGAAGGTACGCGCCGGCGATTTCATCACCCTGGTCGGTTCCAACGGCGCCGGCAAGAGCACTCTGCTCAACTGCATCGCCGGCAGCTATCCGGTCGACGGCGGCCGTATCCACATCGACGATATCGATGTGACCGGCTGGCCGGAGCACCGGCGCGCCGCCCTGATCAGCCGGGTATTCCAGGACCCGTTGCTGGGGACCTGCGGCAGCCTGAGCATCGAGCAGAACCTGGCACTGGCCTCCCGGCGCGGGCAGAGGCACGGTCTTGGCTGGGGTGTGCGCCGCCGTGACCGGGAGCTGTTCCGCGAGCGTCTGTCCCTGCTCGGTCTCGGTCTGGAGAACCGCCTGCGCGACCAGGTCGGCATGCTCTCCGGCGGTCAGCGCCAGGCCCTGACCCTGCTGATGGCGACCCTGGTACGTCCGGCCGTGCTGCTGCTCGATGAACACACCGCCGCCCTCGATCCCAAGACGGCGCTGCAGGTGCTGGAGCTGACCGAAAAGCTGGTTGGGGAGCTGCAGCTGACCACCCTGATGGTGACCCACAACATGCGCCAGGCGCTGCAGCTGGGCAA
>CAZCUR010000067.1:0-14016 GCA_964501815.1 uncultured Geothermobacter sp. | reverse complement strand
GTGCCTTCGTGGCAGGTTTATCAAACTATGACGGACAAACTCGGACTGGTCCTGCTCAATATGGGAGGGCCCGATTCGCTCGATGCGGTCGAGCCCTTTCTCTACAATCTCTTCTCCGACCGGGAGCTGATCCGGCTGCCGGGCGGAGCCGTGTTGCAGAAGCCGTTCGCCCGCCTCATCAGTCATTTCCGCAGCCGGCATGTCCGGCTCCTTTATCAGGATATCGGCGGGTCATCCCCGCTGCGCCGCTGGACCGAACGGCAGGCGGAGGGAATCGCCCGGCGACTGGGCGACGCCTGGGTTCCTTTTGTCGCCATGCGCTACTGGCATCCCTTTGCGGACGAGTCGCTGGCGGCCATGAAGCAACAAGGCATCCGCCAGGCCGTGGTTCTTTCCATGTATCCCCACTACACCGGGGCCACCACCGGCAGCAGTGTCAATGATTTTCGCCGCCGGGCCGCCCGTATCCATCCTGAGCTGGAATTTCGTGTCATCGAGCAGTGGTACGACTGGCCACCCTACCTTGACGCCCTGGCGGCCCGTATCCGGCAGGGACTGGAGCAGTTCCATGAACTGATCCGTGACGAGGTGCGCATTCTCTTTTCCGCCCATGCCCTGCCGCAAAAATTCATCGACCGGGGCGACCCCTACCTGGAACATGTGCAGACCACCGTCCGCGAAGTGATGAAGCGGGTTGGACATCCGCATTACACCATCGGCTTCCAGAGCCGTTCGGGGCCGGTGCGCTGGATGGAACCTGACACCATCGATGTCATCAAAAAATTCGGTGAGGATGGGGTGCCCGGTTTGCTGGTGGTCCCCATCTCCTTTGTTTCGGACCACATCGAAACCCTGCACGAAATCGACATCCAGTACCGGAATCTGGCCCTGGAGTCCGGTATCCAGCATTTCCGCCGCGCTCCGTCCCTCAATGACGGGGCCGACTTTCTCGACGCCCTGGCCGAGCTGGTCAGACGGCATTCTGGTCCTGCATCATGAAGACCTGTTCTGTCTGTGGTGCTCCCTTCCGTGAAACCGAAGTCCCGGCCGATCCGGCGGCGGAAATGGGCGCCTTTCTCGCCCGGGAGGTCTACCATGATGAAGGGCGGGTCTGTCTGACCTGTCTGGCCAACCGCGGGCGTTTGGCCCTGATGTACATGCGCGATTATGATTGAGCCTTGCCGGCCCGTTGCGTCCTGATTCTTCCCTGCTAGACTTGTAACAGATTGTTATAATTCGAAAATTTTTCAGGAAGGATATTGCGCATGGCCCTGGTCGACCAGTTGACCATCTATCTCGATGCCATGGTGCTCGCCAAGCTGCTGGCGGCGGCGCTGGCAGGGGGGCTGATCGGCTTTGAGCGTGAGCGGCACGGCCGTCCGGCCGGTCTGCGCACCCATATGCTGGTGGCGCTGGCCGCCTGTCTGATGATGGTTGTCTCCGAAGTCTTTTTCGTCAAATATTCCACCCTCAATGCCGATTCGGTGGTGCGTATCGACCCGGCGCGGGTGGCGGCGCAGATTGTTACGGGTATCGGTTTTCTCGGGGCCGGGGTGATTTTGAAGGAGGGGGTCAACGTCCGCGGTCTGACCACGGCGGCTTCCCTGTGGATGGTTGCCGGATTGGGTATGGCCTTTGGAACCGGCATGTTCGCCACCGGCGCTCTGGCGACAGGTCTGGCCCTGTTTGGTCTGGTCTGGCTCAAGCGCCTTGACCCGGTGTTGCGCAAGGATCGCTATACCAGCCTGAAAATCACCGCGGCCTATGATGACCGGCTGGCGGATGTGGTGGAGCAGATGCTGCAGGAGCGCCGCCTGCGCATTGTCGATGTGCGCATGACCTTCGATCGCGCAGCCGGAGAGGTTGTTCTGGAATACGTGGTGACCAATCACCGTCGCCGGATTGGCCGGGAGCTGGCCGCCGGCATCCTCCGTCTCGAGGGGGTTCGTCGCGTCAGCTATCGCTGAGCCCCTTTCTGTCTTTTACAGTCCTGTTTCGCGCAGTTTTTCGATCAGCTCTTTTTGCTGTTCCGTCAGTTTGTCCGGAACCGCGACCCTGATGACGGCATAGAGGTCGCCGGAGGTACCGCTGCGGCTTTTGACGCCGTAGCCGCGCAGGCGTACGCGGGTGCCGCTGCGGGTTCCGGGTTTGATCTTGACCCGTTTGGTCCCCGAAAGGGTCGGCACGTCAACGCTGGTGCCGAGGCAGACGCCGCTGAAGGGAACCATGACGTCGACATAAAGGTCGCGCCCCTCGCGGGTAAAGACCGGGTCGGGTTCAATGTGAATGTCGAGCAGCAGGTCGCCGCGCGGACCGCCGGCCGGGCTGTGGCCACCGCGGCCGGCAACGCGCAGGCGCTGGCCTTCTTCGACCCCTGGCGGGATGCGCACCTGGACTTCTTCCGTCCCCTGGTCCCCGCGGAAACGCACCCGCCTTTCGCCCCCTTCCGCCGCCATGCGGAAGGGGATATCGAGACGCATGACGTAGTCTTGTCCGCGCACGGCCCGGCGGCCGCCGCCGGCATGGAATCCTCCGGCCCGGCCACCGAACAGGTTGCCGAACAGATCTTCAAAGCCACCGCCTCCAAAGCCGAACTCCCGAAAGATATCGCTGAAATCAGCCCCCCGGAAGATGTCCTCCTGACTGAAGCGTTGATGAAAGCCGGCGTCGCCGAACTGGTCGTACTGGCGTTTTTTCTCCGGGTCGGACAGGACGGCGTAGGCTTCGGAAATCTCCTTGAAACGTTCTTCCGCCTTTTTGTCTCCGGGGTTTTTATCCGGATGATATTTGAGCGCCAGCTTGCGATAAGCCTTTTTGATTTGCTCTGGTGTTGCGGTTTTGTCCAGTCCCAAAGCGGCGTAATAGTCTTTGGCCATGATTTGTCCCCTGTTGGCAAGTTGCTGAAAATATAGGCATGCTATGGGGGAGGGTCAAGGCATGAGGAGCCGTTTGTTCCTCTTGACCGCAGACGCAATTTTGGACACTATGGCCTCGGTTGGACTGTTTTTTCGTGTTTTTTCGTCTCTTTTGGAGGGCCGGCCGTGGTCGCCGGCGATGACATGAACCGTTTTCGTCCCTTCAGACCCGATCCCGACGAATTCCGGCGTTTGGAGCTGCCGGGGAACCAGGACAGGGATGCGTTTCGTCCCGGCCTGCCTGTGCGCCGGCTGCAACCAGCCTGCCGGGTGGACGTCCTGGTCGGTGACCGGGCCTTTCGAGCCTTCCCCCGGGCCGTAGACGGCCCGGAAACGAGCGATTCCTGACATTTGGGAGCCTCCTTTTCTCTTTCTGCCGACATCCTTCCGCCGGCTTCCGTGTCCCCTCCGTTTCTGTGATACTCTTTTGGCAGGTCACGTTTTTTTCTGTCGGAGGCAGGCCATGGAACCATCTCGACCCATTGGAACCTTCGGTTCGGTGCTGCTGGCCCATCTGGTGCTGGTGCTGCACGGGCTGGTTCTGCTCGGTTTGGCTTTTCTGGTCCTCTTTTTCCGTGGCGTGCTCGAATATCTGCCCTGGATCGTTGCCGGCGGCGTGGCTCTGATGCTTCTGTCCGCCTGGTATTTCTGGCGTGTCCTGCGCCGCCAGGGCCGTTCCTTGAGCCGGGTGTTGGACCATCCCCTGATCCGGGAACGGGGTGTGGAAGTACGGCTTCTTGGCGGCATGGCCAGCTTCAGGCTCGGCGTGCCCGGTGTGAAGGAGATGGAGCCCCGCCGGGATCTGGCGTTGGCGGGAACCGAGCTGCCGGCTCTGCCGGAAAGAGATGATGAGGCCGGACGATTGCGGGCCCTGGCGCGCCTGGTGAAGCTGCGTGAGGCCGGCGAACTGGACGAGGAGTCGTTTCAGCTGTTGCGCCGGGAACTGCTCGGCGTGGCGGATTCTTCCTGCAGCAGCCGGTAGACGGCTGCCGCCGCCGATTCAGGCAGGCCGGGGACCTGGCGAAGCTGTTCGAGGCTGGCCTCGCGGATCTTTTTCACGCTGCCAAAGTGTTGCAGAAGCCGTTTGCGGCGTTTGGGCCCGATGCCGGGGACGGCGTCGAGCGCGGAATTCAGCGTGCGTTTTTTGCGCAGCCGGCGGTGATATTCGATGGCAAACCGGTGGGCTTCATCGCGCAGGTGCTGCAACTGAAACAGAACCGGAGAGCCCGCTCGCAATGTGACCGGGTTTTTCCGCCCCGGCAGAAAGAATCGCTCCTCACTGCGTTCCACGACTTTGCCACGCACATTGGCCTGGACCCGGCTTTTGGCGATGCCCACCAGGTCGATACGGTCCTGAAGTTGCAGCTCGTTGAGGATTTCGGCCACGGCGGCGATCTGCCCCTTGCCGCCGTCGATCAGGAGCAGATCGGGCAGAACCCCTTCGCGCATCCCCCTGGTCAGGCGCCGCAGAAGAACTTCCCTGAGTGAGCCAAAGTCGTCGGTACCGGTGACGGTCCTGATGCGGTAACGGCGGTATTCGCCCCTGGTCGGGGCGCCGTCCAGGGCTACAACCATGCTGCCGACGGTCTCTTTGCCCTGGAAGGTTGATATGTCAAAGCATTCGATGCGGTGCGGCGTCCGGCGCAGATGCAGCCCTCTGCGCATTTGCTCTAGCAGGGCTGCGGCGGTCTCCCGGTTTTCCTGGCGGTTGCGCGCCTGCTCCTCGGCGTTGCGGTTTGCCATAGCGACCAGGGCGGCTTTGGGGCCGCGCTTCGGGACCAGAATGTCCACCCTGCGACCACGTCTGTCTCGCAGCCATTCCTGCAGACTGTCCAGATCGTGCGGTGGCAGGGGCAGGAGGATTTGGTCGGGGATTGCCAGATCCCGTCCGTAGAATTCCTGCAAAAAGGAGGCGAGCAGTTCTTCGGTGTCGAGGCGCCATTCCAGCCTGAAGTCGCGCCGGTCGACCAGCTTGCCGCGCCGGTAGAAGAGAACCGCCAGTTCGACCTGCCCGCGGTCCCGCCAGATGCCAAAGACATCCTGGTCCAGGTGCTGATGGCCAACCACTTTTTGTTGCTCCACCGTCGCTTCGATGGCACGAATCTGGTCGCGCAGGCGTGCGGCTTCCTCAAACTGCATGGCCTCACTGGCCTGTTGCATCCGCTGTCTGAGCCGGTCCACGACCTCGGAGTGACGCCCTTCGAGCAGAGCGACGGCACCTTTGACCAGGTTTTGATAGTCCTCGAAAGATATCAGCCCGTGACAGGGGCCTGAGCACTGACCGATCTGGTGGAACAGGCAGGGACGTTGCCGCCTGCGGCAGCGGGCGATTGGGTAGTGTCGCAGCGGAAAGATGCGATAAATCTCCTTCAAGGTCTGGCGCACCGCGCCCGCCGAGGCAAAGGGGCCGAAATAGCGGGCCCCGTCGTTGCGTACCTTGCGGGTTATCTGCAGGGTGGGGAAGTCCTCCTGCAGGTCAAGGCGCAGGCAGACATAGGTTTTGTCGTCACGCAGATTGATGTTGTAGCGTGGCCGGTGGCGTTTGATCAGGGTGTTTTCGAGAATCAACGCCTCTTTGCCGGTGTCGGTGACAATGGTGTCAATGTGGTGAATCTTTTCCAGCAGAAAGCGGACATGAGCCCGGCCGTCCCCCGATGCGCCGAAGTAGCTGCGCAGCCTGGCGCGCAGATTGTTGGCCTTGCCGACATAGAGAACATCGCCGGAGTCGTCCTTCATCAGATAGACTCCGGGGCGGGTCGGGTAGTCATCGGCCTTGAATTCAAAAGGGGTCATGCTCTGGCAGACGTCCGGGATTTTGGTTTGTTGTTACAGGCTGTTGCGTTATAATACACCCACTTTGGGGGTGCATGCACCCCAATTGCCTTGTCCTGATTTGTCGGAGGTGTGCCTTGCGTCTTCTGGCCTGTGCCCTGCTGCTTTTTGTCCTGCCCGTGACGTCTCTGGCAACTCCGGTCCCTGCGCTCGACAAAGTGGCCCGTTCCTATGCCAAGCGTCAACCGGCGCTGGAGCGCTACGCTGTTACGGTTCAGACCGATCGCATCCGACAGACCCTGGCACAGATGACGGCCCAGTTGCCAGCGGATGTCGAGCGCCCGCCCCAGCCCGTGGTCCGCAAATACTGGCTGCGCAGCAGCGGCAAATCCCTGGTCAGGGCCGAAGGCCCCAATGTCTTTCCGCTGATGCAGCAGATGGCGCAGCGTTTTGCGCGTGATCTTTCTTTGGAGCTGTTCGATTTCTTTCTGCCGGTGGGCAAAGGCGGAGAGCGGGATCGTTTGCTGGATCAGGCTCGGGTCGCCGTCGTGGAGAGCGATCTGGCCGGGGTGCACGTGCAGACGGTCACCTTGAACTTTGCCGAGCCGGCCAATCTCAACGGCGCCTTTTACGGACGTGGCCTGGGACTGCCCCAAACGGGCATTGTCAAGCTGGTCATCGACCTTGATCCCCGGCGCGAGCTGGTTACGCGCATGGAAATCTCCACGCGTGAACAGATCTATACTCTTGAGGCGCGCTATCGGGAGGTCTCTTCAGGCTGGTTGCCGACGGAGGTGCTGCTGACCAGTTTTGACGGCTCGACGGATGTGCGCCTGGAGACCGAATTCGATCAGGTCGACGGCATCTGGCTTCCGGTACGGCAAAAGCGCAGTGTTCGTCGGGGCGACAAAAGCGACAACCTTGAGGTTGTCTTTGCCGACTATCAGGTCAACAAGCCGTTTTCGCCTGAGGTGGAAAAACTGCTGGCGCCCTGACGGGCGCCTTTTGTTTGCCGGGGGGTGGCATGTCCTTGCTCTGGAGGAATGTTTTTGGACAGAAAACCGGTGATGATTCCCTGGCCGGTTTTCTGTCTTCGGTCCCGCTGTTTGCCGATCTGAAGCCACGCGATGTGCGCCAGCTGGCGGCACTGGTTCATCCCCGTGACTATGACGACAAGGAAACGGTCTTTTCCGAGGGCGACCCGGGTTCCGGGCTCTACCTGATCCGCAACGGCCGGGTGAAGGTCTTTACCCGGGACAGCGATGGCCGCGAACATGAAATTGCCGTGCTGGAAGCCGGTGATTTTTTTGGCGAGACCACCCTGGTCAGCCCCGCGGTGCGCACCGCATCGGTTCGCACCCTGGAAAAGACCCAGCTGGTCGGCTTTTTTCGTGCCGACCTGCTCGACTGCATGGAAAAAAATCCCCGATTGGCCCTGAAGCTCCTTTTTGGCCTGACGCGGGCCATGAGTGAGCGCTTGCACCTGGCCGACCGGGAGCTGAAGCGTCTGCATCACGCCCTGCACGACCTGCAGGCGGAGGAGCAGGACTGATGGCGGGATCCAATGGTCTGACCCGCGGGCACGTCCTGCTCTTTTATCTGGTCATGACCGCCAGCATCGCCAGCGGGCTGGCCATCTATTCGTCCGCCTCGCGCATCACCGAGCTGCTGCACACCGCCACCACCGGTATTGTCCTTCCGGTGCTGCTGGCTTTGGTGCTCAGTTTTCTGCTTGAACCTCTGGTCCGTCTGTTCGAACGTGGCCCCCTGTCCCGGACCGGCGCGATTTTTCTCGTCTTTGCCCTGGTGGCATCGGCACTCTATCTGGCTTTCACCTGGCTCAGCCCCCACTGGGTGGAGATGTGGCAATCCTTGCGAACCGACCTGCCGCGCTATCTCGGTCGGGGGATTTCGCTCCTCAAGGATGTTCAGGCTCGTGTTCAGGAAGTCTTCCCCTACATCGGCGGTTTCGATTTCCCGTCACGCGGCCGGGTTCTGGCCGAGAGGCTTTTCAGTCAGGTTCTTGCCCAGACGACCGGGTCGGCCCTGAAGGTTGGCGGGCTGATGGTGCTGGTGCCGCTGTTTACCTTCTTTTTCCTGCGTGACGGCCAGAAGATTGTGCGCGCTTCGGTCGGGCTGGTCCCGAACCGCTACTATGAGATGGCGCACGATCTGGCCTGGCTCATCAGCCGCCAGCTGAGTCAGTTCGTACGCGGCCGTATCACCGAGGCGGCCATTGTCGGCCTGGTGGTCGGTATCGGCCTGTCGGTAACCGATATCCGCTACGCCCCCCTGCTGGCCCTGTTTGCCGGTATTACCAATCTGGTCCCCTACATCGGCCCGATCGTCGGTATGGTTCCCGGTATTCTGATCGCCATGGTCGATCTTGGCACCGGGGCGCAGTTCTGGTGGATTGTCGTTGTCTATCTGGTCATCGCCCAGGTGATCGTCGACAATTTCATTCTCATTCCGATTCTGATCTCCCATGTCTCCAACCTGCACCCCCTGTGGGTCATTATCGCCATCATCATGGGGGGCAAGCTCTATGGTGTGCTCGGTATGATCATCGGGGTCCCGGTGGCCAGCATCATCAAGATCGTCATCATCGAAATCCGCTACTACCGGCAGACCTTCGCTTTGCCGCTGGGGGAACTGGACAGCTGAATTGACGGTTTTCCTGTAGAGCCCTTTCTGCTAGCATGCGCCCCCGTTGTCCGCACCGTCCGGTGCGGTGTCATCTCGTTTTGCAGGAAAGGACATCCCATGGACAAAACGTCTGGCGCCAGGCGGGCGGATCCGCAGCGTCCGTCCACCTGGGTGCGCTATCGGGGGCGTTTGTGCCGCAGCTGTGAGGGAACCTGTTGCCGCCTTGAGGTCGAGGTGGACGTCGACGACCTGGTGAGGATGGGGCTGGTGGACGAATTCGAGCGGGATGTCCCGCCTCATCGCCTTGCGAAACAGCTGGCGCGGCAGGGGGTTGTTGACCGCTACAGCCCGGCAACCGGCAAGTTCATTCTGTCGCGCATGGCCAACGAGGACTGCGTTTTTCTGGATGGCACCACCCGTCTGTGTACCATTTATGAACGGAGGCCACAGACCTGCCGTGACCACCCGCGCATCGGTCCTCGCCCCGGTTTTTGCGCCTACAGGTTGAAACAGGGGTGAAGATTCCGGCGTCTGCCGCTTTTTCGCAGCGCGGAGATCCGCGGACAGGTGATTGGGCAGCCGGGGCGTGGCGGGCAGACCGGCTCTTTGGCTACAGTTCGGTGGCCAGCACGCCGGCCAGGTCGACCAGCAGTTCGGCGTCGTTCATGCTGAAGTCCGGCAAATCGTCTCCCTCTTCCCCCTTGCGGGAAATCTGGATGACGCCGCGCACCTCGCCGGCGGCGACCATGGGGACGCTGATGATTTTTTGAATCGGTTTCGGACGGGCGGCGATACCGTCTTTGAGGCGGATTTTTTCGAAGAAGGAGGCGTGGTGCACCGAGGCGAAGGTGTTGTTGAGAAAAACCCGTCCTTCACGCGCCGTGCGCGCGGCCAAAGAGTCGTGTGAGGACCAGGGGATGAAGCCGACCTGCTTCAGTCGCAGCGGCCAGATGAAATGCAGCACGGTCTTGCGTTCGTCGACCAGGAAGAGGGCGACCTCGTCGGTCGCAACCCCGAAACAGCGGCTGATCAGGGGCACGGCCTTTTCAACCTTGCCATCCAGGTCCTGAGTGCCTTCGAGGGCCTGTTTCAGTTCGCTGGTGATTCCTTCGTTCCGGCGGTTGTGAGTCATACGGCACCTCCTCCTGTTTCTATCGGAACCAGGTCTACAATTCTTCAGGGGTAAATGCAACGACCTCAGCGATGTCGTCGATGTCGAGCAGCAGCATGACCAGGCGGTCGATGCCGAGGGCGATGCCGGCGGCGGCCGGGATGGCGCCAAGTTCGTTCAGGAAGGGTTCAGGCAGGCCGGCAGCCGGTTTGCCAAGGGCTGTCCGGGCGGCGATGTCGGCTTCGAACCTCCGGCACTGCTCCAGGGGGTCGGTCAGTTCCGAGAAGCCGTTGGCCAGCTCCAGACCTCCGATGTAAAGCTCGAACCGTTCGGCCAGGTCAGGCTGTTCCGGTTTGCGGCGAGCCAGGGCTCCCAGTTCCACCGGGTAGTCGTACAGGATGGTGGGGCGAACCTGGCCGAGATGGGGCTCAACCCGGTCGACCAGAACCTCCTCGAACCGATCCTCCTCCAGCGCCTGCCGGACCCCGATGCCGGCATAGCGGTGGAAGGCTTCATCTACGGTCAGTCGTTCCCAGGGAGAGCCCATGTCGATGGTTGCGCCCTGCCAGACAAGGGAGCCTTCAGGGACCAGGTGGCGTATCAGGGCTTCACAGTCGGCCATCAGGCTGCGGTAGTCGCTGTCGAGGTGATACCACTCAAGCAGGGTGAATTCGGGCAGGTGTCGGCGGCCACGTTCTTGTGCGCGCCAACAGGGGCAGATCTGGAAGATACGTTCGAAACCGGCTGCGAGCAGGCGTTTCATGCACAGTTCCGGCGAGGTGTGCAGCTGCCAGGTCCCGCTCGGTTCCGGATCGATGTGGGTTTCGGGTGCGTTGACCGGGATGCGGTGCGGAGTCGTGACCTCAAGAAAGCCGGCATCGATGAAAAAGGCCCGAATCGCCTGAACGATTCGGGCCCGTTTGCTCAGGGTGTCCCGTTTGCGGGCCAAAGTCTGGGCCATGGCGCGGTGCTTACTCTTTGACGCGGGTGACGTATTCGCCGGTACGGGTGTCGATCTGGATCAGGGTTCCCTCCTCGACGAAGCTGGGAACCTGAAGGGTGTAGCCGGTTTCCACCGTGGCCGGTTTGTTGTTGCCGGCAGCGGTGTCTCCCTTGACCCAGGGCTCGGCACTGGTGACGCGCAGGTTGACAAAGTTGGGCAGGGTCACACCAATGCCCCGGTCGCCGAACATCAGCACCTTGACTTCCATGTTGTCGATGAGGAAGTAGCGGTCATCGCCGAGCACTTCCTCGGGAATGGTGACCTGCTCGTAGGTGCGCTGGTCCATGAAAACGTAACCGGTCTCATCCTGGTAGAGGTACTGCATGTCGCGTTCTTCCAGGTTGGCCGGCTCGAAACTTTCACCCGAGCGGTAGGTCCGGTCGAACAGGGCGCCGGTGAGCATGTTGCGCAGCTTGCACTTGTACAGCGCCTGCCCCTTGCCGGGTTTGGTGAATTCGAACTGGACAATGACGTGCGGCTCGCCGTCGATGAGCAGCTTCAGGCCCTTTTTCAGGTCAGAGCATGTGTACATGATGTTCTCCTGCTGATGGTTTGCGCGCGGGCGCGTCTGATTTTGAAAACCCCATATTCAAGCACAAATCTCTCAAATCTGTCACGGGAAAATCTTTCCCGGCAGGTCGAGCTGTGCTATAAGGCGATTGCCCGGAAACAGATAACCCTGGAGGTTCTTTCATGTATACCACAGCCGATTTCAAGAAAGGGCTGGTCATCCTGCTAGATGGCGCCCCCTGTATGCTGATGGATGTGACCCAGCATACACCGACCGCCCGCGGCGCCAACACCCTGGTGAAAACCAAATACCGCAATCTGCTCACCGGACAGGTGCTGGAGAAGACCTTCAAGGCCGGCGACAAGGTCGACGAGGCCGATTTCGAAAAGCGCAAGGGGCAGTTCCTCTATGCCATGTCCGAAGACGAAGGGGCTTTCATGGATCTCGAAAGCTATGAGCAGTACGAGCTGGGCCCCGGGATTTTCACGCCGGTCAAAGGCTATCTGGTCGAAGGCGCCGAGGTTGTCCTTGGGGTCTTTCAGGGCCAGGTGGTCTCGGTGGAACCGCCCATGACCGTGGAGTTGACCATCACCGAGACCCCGCCGGTGATCAAGAACGCCACCGCCACCGCCCAGACCAAGGAGGCGACCCTGGAGACCGGCCTGGTGTTGCAGGTGCCGCCCTACCTGGAGCCGGGCGACCGCATCAAGGTCGACACCCGCGAGTGCCGGTTCGTATCTAGGGCGTGAGGTTCAAGGAGACAGGAGTCAGGACAACACATTCTGTCACCTGTCTTCTGCCTTCTGCCTGTAAACCACCCGGGTGCCGTCCGGTGCCCGCAAAACCAGTTCATCCCCCCAGCTTTCCACCGTGTCGCCGCAGACCTGCACCTTGCCCTTGCCGCCGGGCAGGTCGATGACGTAGCGCGGGATACCCATGCCGGTGATGCGGCCCGTCAGTGATCGGACCAGTTCCAGCCCCTTTTCCACCCGGACGCGAAAGTGCCCGGTGCCGGCGGTCAGATCCATCTGGTGCAGGTAGTAGGGGCGTACGCCCATCTGCAACAGGCCCCGGTTCAGCTTCAGCAGGGTGTCGGTGTTATCGTTGACCCCCCTGAGCAGCACGGTCTGGTTGCCGAGAATAACTCCGGCATCAAGCAGGCGCCGGCAGGCCTGCCAGCTCTGTACGGTCAGCTCGCGCGGATGATTGTAGTGGGTGTTGAGGTAGAGGGGGCGATAACGGCGCAGCACCTTGCACAGTTCTTCGGTGATGCGCTCGGGCAGCACCACGGGTATGCGGCTGCCAATACGGATGATCTCCACATGGTCGATCTTTTTCAGCCGCCCGAGCAGCTCATCGAGCATGCGGTCGGACAGCAGAAGCGGGTCGCCGCCTGAGATGAGCACATCCCGGATCTGCGGGCGTGCAGCAATCGCTTCGATTCCCTGCTGCAAGGCGCCGAAGCTGATGTTGTACTCCGGTCGGCCTACGCGGCGCTTGCGGGTGCAGAAACGGCAGTAGCCGGCACAGGTGTTGCCGGCCAGCAGCAGGCCGCGATCCGGGTAGCGGTGCACCAGGGTCGGCGCAACCGCATGTGCTTCCTCAGCCAGCGGATCGGCCGGCAGCCCGGCATCATCCAGTTCGGCCGCGTCGGGCACGCACTGCCGCCAGATCGGGTCGCCCACCTGTTCAATCAATCCGGCGTAGTAGGGGGTGATACGCATTGGATACCGGGCGATAACCGTTTCCAGCGGAGGGGTATCCACACTGAACCGGGCCCGCAGGTCCTCGGCCGTGGTCAGGCTGTGCGCCAGTTGCTGCTGCCAGGTTTCCATCAGGCGGCTCGCTTCTCTCGCAGTACCCGGTTGCGCAGGTGAAAGCTGAAGTGCGCCAGAATCAGCAGGCCGACATCCCGCAGCAGCGCTTCGCCGATGGAGGTGTGGGCTGCAGGATCAAAGCAGCCGCAGCTGATATCAAGGCCCCGGTACCAGGCTGACAGCAGCGCGGCGATAAAGACAAGGGTCATCAGGCCGCACAGCAGGGCGGCCGGGCGGACCTGCCGGTTGCTCAGCAGCAGCACACCGGCGATGGTTTCGATGTAGGGCAGAATGGCGGCCACCAGGTAATTGCCGCCATAGGGCAGGATGCGGTAGGCGGCGACCTGTCCGGCAAAGCCGGTGACATCAAGCCCCTTGACCACGCCGGCATAGAGAAAGACGGCACCGAGCAGCAGCCGGCAGCCATGATACAGCAGGTGCAGCGGTTTCATGGTTTGTCCCCCCGGACGATTGGCAGGCCGGCGTCACGCCATTCAGGAAATCCTCCCTCAAAGACCATTACCTTTTTCCAGCCGTTCTCAAGCAGCTGTTTGGCGAGGTCGAAGGAGTCGGGACAGCCATAGCCGTTGCAATAGACCAGCAATGGCCGTTCCGTTCCGGTTTTCGCGGCAAGTTCACCGATCCCGTTGTCCGCCTCTTCGAGCGGCAGGGAGACGGCGCCCGGCAGATGCCCGTCGAGGTAGAGCTCGTGAATGCGGGCGTCAATGATCACGGCCTGTTGGGTTCGGACCAGCTCACGCACCTGGTCAAGCATGACCGGTTCCGGCATGGCCGCTTCCGTACGTTGCGGAGCGGTCACCCCGGGGGCTGGTCCCTGGCCGGTCAGCACCCGGTAAAGGAGCCGGGCGTTGGCGCTCAGGCCGATGACCACCCCGAGGGCGACAATCAGCAAGGCTTCGAGCAGGATGCGCTTCAGGCCGGAATAGTCGTGCATCCCTATTCATCCGGGGAAGGAGGTGTTTCGGGCTCCAACCGCTGCAGCATCTGTCGCAGCAGACGGATTTCCTTGCGCAACTCGTCGATCTGCCGGCCATCGGCGGCGATGACGTCGCTCAGTTCCTCGACAAGCCGCTGCTGGTGGGTAAAGCGGATTTCAAGATCAATCAGGCGCTGTTCCAGTTCGCTCATGGCGCAGCATGCTAGCAGAACCGGGGCCCGGCAGGCAAGCAACCGGGAACCGGCCCAAGACGGCCGGTTCCCGGTAACAGCTGATGTCAGGA
>CAZCUR010000066.1:0-14043 GCA_964501815.1 uncultured Geothermobacter sp. | reverse complement strand
AGCTGCTGGAATTCTAACCTGTTTTCAGACAGTTGGCAATCATCAGAACAGCGGCAAATTGAACCGCCTGAGGCGCTGTGGTATAAGCCCATAACCAGCCAATTCATGCATGAGGGAGACACCGCCCATGGACGCCGAACAGGCCCGACAGCGGCATCAGCAGCTGGCCGCCGAGCTGCACCGCCACAACTACCTCTACCATGTTCTCGACGCGCCGGAAATCAGTGACGCCGAGTATGACGCCCTGTTCCGCGAACTGCTGGACCTCGAAGCGGCCTTTCCGGAGCTGGCCAGCGAAGACTCCCCCTCACACCGGGTCGGCGGCGCGCCGCTCGAATCGTTCCGGCCGGCCCGCCATGCCCTGCCAATGCTGTCCCTCGACAACGCCCGCCACCAGGAGGACGAAACCGCCTTCGCCGACATCCGCGATTTCGACGCCCGCGTGCGCCGGATGCTGGGCACGGACGACCCCGTCGAATACCTGTGCGAACTCAAACTCGACGGGGTCGCAGTGGAGCTGACCTACGAGGAGGGCAGGCTACGCCTGGGCGCCACCCGCGGCGACGGCCAGACCGGGGAGGACATTACCGCCAATCTGCGCACCATCGGAAGTGTGCCGCTGGTGCTGCAGCCTCCCTGCCCGTCCCTGATCGACGTGCGCGGGGAGGTCTATATCGAACTGGAGGATTTCCGCCGTTTCAACCGCCGTCTCGAAGAGGACGGCGACGCCGTCTTCGCCAACCCGCGCAATGCCGCCGCCGGCAGCCTGCGTCAGCTCGACCCGAAACAGACGGCCAAACGCCCGCTGCGCATCTTCTGCTATGGAGTCGGCCGCCTGGAAGGCGCCGAGGTCGCCACCCAGCAACAGCTGCTGGAGAAGATGCGCGCCTGGGGTCTGCGCACCAACCTGGAACAGACCCGGCTGGCCCACGGCGTCGAAGAGGTCATCGCCTGTTACCGCCACTGGCTGGAGCAGCGCGACCGGCTCCCCTACGAAATCGACGGCGTGGTCGTCAAGGTCAACCGTCTCGACCTGCAGCAGCGTCTCGGCGCCACCGCGCGCGCACCGCGCTGGGCCATCGCCATGAAATTCCCTCCCCGACAGGCGACGACCAAAGTCCTCGACATCAAGGTCCAGGTCGGCCGCACCGGCGCGCTGACCCCCGTGGCCGTTCTGGAACCGGTGCAGGTCAGCGGTGTCACTGTCGCGCGCGCCAGCCTGCACAACTGGGACGAAATCAATCGACTCGGCCTTTGCATCGGTGACAGCGTCGTGGTCGAACGCGCCGGCGACGTCATCCCTGACGTCGTGCGGGTGCTGACGGACCGACGCACCGGCCGGGAACGCCCCTTTCCCGAACCGACAACCTGCCCGTCCTGCGGTGCGCCGGTCACCCGCCTGCAGGACGAAGTCGTACCACGCTGCCAGGGGCTGGCCTGCCCGGCGCGCCTGAAAGAGGCCATCCGCCACTATGCGTCCCGCGGCGCCATGGACATCGAAGGACTGGGGGAAAAAACCATCGACCAGCTGCTGGAGAAGGGGCTGGTTCGCAGCGTCGCCGACCTATACCGGCTGGAGCCGGGCCAGCTTGCCGCCCTGGATCGGCTGGGTGAGAAATCGGCCGACAACCTGGTGCGCGCCATCGATGCCAGCCGCACCCGCCCCTTGAGCCGCTTTCTCTTTGCCCTGGGCATCCGCCACGTCGGCAGCCATCTGGCCCGAGTGCTGGCCGGGCACTTCGGCTCCCTGGAAGCCCTGGCGGCGGCGAACGAGGAGGCCCTTATGGCGGTGCACGAGGTCGGCCCCCGGGTCTGCGAAAGCCTGCGCGCCTTTTTCGCCGACCCCGGCAACCGGCAGATCCTGGACGAACTGCGCAGCCTGGGAGTGCGGCCCGAACCGGAGCAGCGCCCCGCCGCCGACGGCCCTCTGGCCGGCAAAACCTATGTTTTTACCGGAAAACTGGAACGCTTTTCCCGTGAGCAGGCGGAAGCCCTGGTCCGGTCACTGGGAGGCAGCGCCAGCAGCTCGGTCAGCCGCAGGACTGACACCGTCGTGGCCGGCCCCAATGCCGGCAGCAAACTGGACAAGGCCCAGAAACTCGGTATCGAGATTTTGAGCGAAGAAGAATTCCTGGAGCGCATCGAGGCCCTGAAATGAACGACAAAAAACGTGTCCATCTGCTTGTTTCCGGCAAGGTCCAGGGGGTCTGGTACCGGGCGAGCACACGGGAAGAGGCCGTGAAACTGGGTGTGACCGGCTGGGTCCGCAATCTGCCCGACGGCCGGGTCGAAGCGGTTGCCGAAGGGAGCCGGGAACAGCTCGAACAGCTGATCAGCTGGTGCCGTCAGGGGCCACCGGCGGCCCGGGTCGACGACGTCACCGTTGACTGGCAACAGGCTGACAACAGCTTTTCCGACTTCAGCGTCCGCTGAATCCCGTCAGCCCTCCCCCTCTTCATCGCGCAGTTTTTGGGCGCGGGCGTAGATTTCACTGCCGGAGAGCCTGTAGACGGCGGCCAGCTCGCGGCTGAGCTGGCGGATCGACGTGCCGGCCGCCAGTCCCCGGCGCAGGGCGTCATCAAGATCGAGCTGCGGCCCCGTTTCCGCCGCCGGCGCCAGCAGAAGCACCACTTCGCCACGTGCCGGCTCCTGCGCAAACCGTTCGGCCAGTTCGGCGGCCGTGCCCCGGACAATCTCCTCGAATTTCTTGGTCAGCTCCCGTACCACCACTGTCTCGCGCTCCGGCGCCAGCTCCGCCACATCCTGCAGACAGGCCGCCAGCCGATGCGGCGCCTCGTACAGCACCAAAGTGCGCCGTTCCGGCAGAATCTCTTCCAGCCGCCTGCGTCGCGCCCCCTTTTTTGCCGGCAAAAAGCCCTCAAAGGCGAACCGGTCGGTGGGCAGGCCGCTCACGGCCAGGGCGCTGACCGCCGCCTGGGCACCGGGAACGATGGTGACCGCAAGCCCCTCCTCGTGACAGCGCCGCACCAGCCGGTAGCCCGGGTCACTGATGGCCGGAGTGCCGGCGTCGCTGATCAGGGCGATGTCACGCCCGGAGCGCAGCTGCTGCACCAGCGACGCGCTCTTGTCCCTCTCATTGTGCTCGTGCAGCGAGGTCAGCGGTGTGGCAATGCCGAAATGTTCCAGCAGCTTGCGACTGTGGCGCGTATCCTCGCAGGCGATCAGGTCGACCTCGCGCAGAACGCGCACGGCGCGAAAGGTCATATCCTCAAGATTGCCGATAGGTGTGGCGACGAGATAGAGCATGGGGCTAAGGGTCAAGGGTCAAGGGTCAAGGGCCAGGGGCCAAGAGCGCTGTCAGGTGTCGGCGAGTTCCTCCAGCTGCTTCAGCCACAGGGCGACCGAGGCGTCACTCGGCATGCGCCAGTCGCCGCGCGGCGACAAGACCACGCTGCCGACCTTGGGCCCGTCCGGCAGACAGCTGCGCTTGAACTGCTGGCTGAAGAAACGCCGGTAGAAGACTTCGAGCCAGCGGCGGATGACGGCGGGCTCGTAGTCGGTGAAGGCGGCGCGGGCAAAGGCATAGACCTTGGCGGGCGGATAGTGCAGGCGTACCACATGGTAGAGGAAGAAATCATGCAGCTCATAGGGGCCGACGGTCTCCTCGGTCTTTTGGGCGATGGCGCCGTTTTCGTCGGGAGGCAGCAGTTCGGGCGAGACGGGCGTGGCGCAGATATCGTGCAGCACCCGGCTGGTCTCGCCATCGAAAACCCGTTCGGCGCACCATTCGACCAGGTAGCGCACCAGGGTCTTGGGCACGCCGACATTGACGGCGTACATCGACATGTGGTCGCCGTTGTAGGTGGCCCAGCCCAGCGCCAGTTCCGACAAGTCGCCGGTGCCGATCACCAGACCGCCGACCTGATTGGCCCGGTCCATCAGAATCTGGGTCCGTTCGCGCGCCTGAGCGTTCTCGTAGGTGATGTCGTGCACCGACTCGTCGTGGCCGATATCGGCAAAATGCTGGCGCACGCTGGCATGGATCGGCACGACCGCCAGATCGACCCCGAGCAGCTCGGCCAGTTTTTCCGCATTGCCACGGGTGCGTTCGGTGGTGCCGAAACCGGGCATGGTCAGGGCGTGGATGCCCGCATGGGACAGACCGAGCTGATCGAAAGCGCGGCAGGCGACCAGCAGGGCCAGGGTCGAGTCAAGACCGCCGGAAATGCCGATGACCACATGTTCGCTGCCGGTGTGCCGCAGCCGGCGCGCCAGGGCCGTGGTCTGGATGGCAAAAATCTCTTCGCAGCGCCGGTCGCGCGCGGCCGGGTCGTCGGGAACGAAGGGACGCCGCGGGATGGGCCGGAGCAGGCGTTCGTCCCGGCACGGCGGCAGCTCAAAAGGGATGCGGCGAAATGCGCCGCCCTCGGCATCGGCAAAGCTGCTGTTGCGCTGGCGCTCAAGGAGCAGCCGGTCGATATCGACATCCGCCAAAGCCACCTGACCCTCAAAACGGAACCGCTCGGTTTCAGCCAGCAGCTGGCCGTTTTCGCAGATGAGGCTGTGGCCGCCATAGACCAGGTCGGTGGTCGATTCGCCGGGTCCGGCCGAAGCGTAGGCGTAGGCGGCCAGACAGCGCGCCGACTGCTGGGAGACCAGCTGTTGGCGGTAGTCGTGCTTGCCCAGAACCTCCGGGCTGGCTGACAGATTGACCAGCACCGTGGCACCGGCCGCGGCCTGCTTCTGGCTGGGCGGCGACACCGACCACAGATCTTCGCAGATCTCGATCCCGACCAGGCAGCCGGGGCGGTTCGCGGCGGCAAAGAGCAGGTCGGTACCGACCGGTACCGTTCCGCCGCAGATTTCAAGCTCTGCGCACGTCAGCCGGTCGGCGGCGGAAAACCAGCGTTCCTCGTAAAATTCAGCGCTGTTGGGCAGAAAACTCTTGGGAACCAGACCGAGAATACGGCCGTTGGCGACAAAGGCGGCGCAGTTGAACAGCCGACCGTCGATGGCCAGCGGCAGGCCGGCCACCATGGCCAGGGGGAGTTCCGCACTCGCCCGGGCCAGCCGCTCAAGGGCCGCCAGGGCAGAACGCTGCAGCAGCGGCTGATAAAAGAGATCGGCGCAACTGTAACCGGTCAGACCCAGCTCGGGAAAGACCAGCAACTGGGCACCTGAAGCCGCGGCCTGCCGGGCGCTGTCCAGGTGACGTTCGAGATTGAATTCCGGGTCACCGACCCGCATTTCCGGACTGGCGACCGCCAGGCGCAACAGGCCCGCCTCGTCATGATATCGGTTCCTTGGCGTCATATCCGCTTCCCTGTTTCAAGCATAGGCCGGACCTGAACGGCTGTCGAGTCAGGCCGGCAGTCCGAAGGCGTTTTCGATATGCACGATTTCCGTCTCGTCGCCCCGCTCAATGACTGCGACGACATCGAAACGGGGCTGCAGTTTGCCCGGGCCGTGATCGTTCAGATACCACTGGGCGGCACGCAGAATCTGGCGCTGTTTGCGCGTGGTGACGGCTTCCTGCGGCAGGCCAAAAGAAGTCCCGCGCCGGGTCTTGACCTCGACGAAGACCAGGTGGCGCCGGTCCCGCAGCACCAGGTCGATCTCCCCCACCGGGGTGCGCAGGTTGCGGGCGACCAGCTTCAACCCCTTGCGCGCCAGAAACCCGGCGGCGACCTCCTCTCCCCGGGCTCCGAGGTTTTGACGCTCATCCGGGCACATGTTCACGCACTCCGGCAAAACTGCGTCGATGAATGGGACAGGGCCCCAAACGGGCAATCGCCTCGCGATGGGCGGCGCTGCCGTACCCCTTGTGACCGGCGAAACCGTAGCCGGGATATTTGCGATCATAACCCTGCATCATCCGGTCGCGCACCACTTTGGCGATAATCGAAGCGGCCGCCACCGACAGGGACCGGGAATCCCCCTGCTTCAGCGGCAGCTGTTCCGTAGTGACAGGAATGCGGGAAATGCCGTCGACCAGGAGAAAATCGGCCGGCTCCCGCAAACGCGTCACCGCCAGGCGCATGGCTTCAAGGGTCGCCTGCAGGATATTGCGCCGGTCAATTTCACCGGCATCGACAATGCCGACCCCGATAGCCCGTGCCTGACTGCGGATAAGCGGAAAGAGCCGCTCGCGCTGCCGTGCGGTCAGCTTTTTGGAATCGGTCAAGCCCGGCAGTTCGAACCGGTCGGGCAGCACCACCGCAGCGGCGACCACCGGCCCGGCCAATGGCCCACGGCCGGCTTCGTCGATGCCGGCCACGGTGCGATAGCCCCGCTGTTGCGCCTGACGCTCAAAATAGAGACTGTCGATCGGCGGCTCCGCAAACAGACTGCCGGTCATGCAACCCTCCCGTCGACAAAAAGATTTTGGCATTTTTTAGCATCCTGTACTAGAATCCGCAAAGTTTATCGTTTACGGAATCAAGGAGGTTGCCATGCTTGCTGCCATCTGCACCCTGGTGCTCGCGTTTTACCTGGTCTTTCTGGTCGACTGGCCGGTCTTCCGCTCGGCCTTCGCCAAAGGCGGCATCGTCGCCGTGGCCGTCTACATCGCCATCGGCGTCGGCTTCTGGCTTGCCAAGGCGAACCACGTCATCGCCGCCGCCGGGCTTTCCGGGCACCACGGCTGAGCCGCGTACCAGACAGAGCTGTAACGAAAAAACCCTGCCGACGGCAGGGTTTTTTCGTTTTCGGTCTTGTTTCACATTCCAGTACGGTCACCTCAGTCGGCCCGCCCCTCCAGAGGAGAGGCGGTGGAACCCTGACCGGATTTTGCCTTCCGGTTTGAGGTGCCCCCGGATCAGTTGAGGCGTTTTTCCCGAATGCGGGCCGCCTTGCCGTGCAGATTGCGCAGATAGTAGAGCTTGGCGCGGCGCACCCGACCCACGGTCACCACCTCGATCTTGTCAATCACCGGGGCGTGCAGCGGGAAGATACGCTCAACCCCGATGCCGCCGGAAACCTTGCGCACGGTAAAGGTCGAGCCGATGCCGCGATTGACCCGTTTGATGCATACACCCTGAAAAACCTGGATGCGCTCGCGGTTGCCCTCGGTAATCTTGACGTGCACCCGCAGAGTATCCCCGGCCTTGAAAGCGGGAATATTCTTGCGCATCTGCTCCATGCCGATACGATCGACGATATTCATGCTGTCCTCCTCGAGCCGCTACGGCTCTTTTTTTATGGTCTCAACAGGTTGTCTGTTCGTGTTCCGCTCCGCACAGGCGATCGAGCAAAATGGCTGCCGCCGCCCGCACCGACAAATGATTGTAGCCGTTTCGCCCTTCGATGGGCGCCACCACGGTCCAGCCGCGCCCAAACAACTCATCGGCCAGGCCCGAACCGGTACCGAAAATCAGCATGTGAGGCCTGGAACCGGCCCGCTGTCTCAGCTCCTGGGCGGCAATCCCGTCCCTGCGCCCGGCACCGGTCAGCAGGGGAACCACCTCCTGACCACAGAGGTCCCCGTAGTCACGCAACGCCTGCTCCAGACTGTCGACCACCGTCACCAGCTCAAGAGCCTGCCGACGGTCGGGGTTGAGCTGCCCGCCCAAACCGGCCAGCCAGTGTTCCAGCAACCTTGCGACCAGACGCCGCTGCTCCGCCGCCGGTGTCACGATGTAAAAGCGCTCGGCGCCGTAAGTCAGGGAGCTGCGCGCCAGGTCGTGTACGTCGAGATTGGTGACCGCCGTGGTCACCGTCTCGCCGGCGCGGTTCCGCACCGGGTAGTGCACCAGGGCCACGGCCAGACGCACGCTCAACCCTTCCACCCCAGCTCGACGAGCCAGGCGCGATCATCCTCATCGAGATCCGCCGCCGCCAGCAACTCCGGACGCCGGGCCAAAGTCCGCCGCAGCTGCTCGCGCCGCCGCCAGCGGGCGATGGCGCCGTGATCGCCGGAAAGCAAAACCTCCGGCACCTTCATGCCGCGAAATTCGGCCGGACGGGTGTACTGCGGGTATTCCAGCAAACCGTCAGCGAAGGATTCATCCTCCAAACTGCCGGCCGAACCGAGGACACCGGGAATCAGGCGCGCCACGGCATCAATAACCAGCATGGCCGGCAACTCACCGCCGGTGAGCACCACGTCACCGATCGAGATCTCGTCATCCACCAGCGAGCGGATGCGCTCGTCGATTCCCTCGTAGCGACCACAGACGAAAATCAGGCCGGGCTCGCGTGCCAGCCGACGCGCCATCGCCTGGTCGAAACGCCGCCCCTGGGGCGTCATCAGCAGCACCCGCGCCCCGGGCCGCTCGTCCCGCAGGGCATCCAGAGCCCTGGCCACCGGCTCGACTTTCATCACCATGCCGTCACCGCCGCCGTAGGGGGTATCATCGGTGACGAGATGGCGACCTTCGGCCCAGTCCCTGAGAAACCGGGCCCGGACCTCGATCAGTCCCCTGTCAACCGCCTTGCCGAGAATACTCCCTTCGAAATAGGAGCGGCACAGGTCGGGAAACAGAGTCAGAATATCAAAGGTCATAAGGCATCCGGGTAGAGTCCCGGGGGGACATCCACCCTTAAAACATGCTGTTCACGATCGAACCCCAGCACAAACGGCTCAACGGCCGGAATCAGCACCTCGCCATAATCGCCGTTGATCACGTAGATGCCGTGTGCCGCGGTGCGAAACATATCCACCAGGCGGCCAATGGCCCCGCGTTCCCGGTCGATGACCTCGGCCCCCTCGAGGTCGAACCAGTAAAGCTCATCCCCTAGCCTGCGCAGCGGTTGCGGGTCGACATAGACATGGCTGCCGACCAGCGCTTCAACCTTGCTGATATGCTCGTGGCCACGGAAGCGGACCAGCAGGTTGCCGCGGGCCTGACCGGTACGCACCGGCTCCAAACACAAATACCCGCCCTCATCCCGCTTGACATACAGTCGGGACGCAGCGAGCAACGCAGGCTGATTTTCCGGATGAGACCTGATTTTCAGGTCTCCCCGCAATCCGTGGGTACCGACCACCCGGCCCACCAGGGCCAGCTGAACCTGTGCGTCGGTCATCACTCCATGATCTGAAGCGAAGCCCGCTTGTTCTCCCGGGTGGCCTTGGCATTGAGCAGGGTGCGCATGGCCTTTGCGGTACGTCCCTGCTTGCCGATGATACGGCCCATATCTTCCTGGGCGGCGGCGAGTTTGATGAGGATGGTACCGTCCTCACCCTCCTCTTCCGAGATGGTGATGGCCTCGGGGTTTTCCACCAGGGACTTGGCGATGAACTCGATCAGCTCTTTCATGGGGGTCCGTCCTTTGGTGTCAGTGTTGGCCTGGCCTCAACCGCCTGGAACCGCTCCCCTTACTGCTGCTTGAACTTCGCCCAAATACCGTTTTTGCGCAACAGTGAACGCACGGTGTCAGTGGGCTCGGCGCCCTTCTGCAGCCATTCCAGGGTCAGGTCTTCCTTCAGGTTGACCAGGGGTGGATCGACCTTGGGATCGTACTGGCCCAGCTTGGCGATAAAACGCCCGTCGCGCGGGAAACGCTCATCGGCAACGACGACCTGGTAGAAGGGTTTCTTCTTGGCGCCGCCACGGGCCAGTCTGATTTTTACTGCCATGTTGCTGTCCTCCGCTATCCTTCTTGGTGTTTATCCTAGCATGTACTGACGATTTGTCCTGCCATGCGCGGCACTTTAGGCCTGGTGCGCTAAAACGGCAGGCCGCGCATCATACCCTTGAGCCCCTTGGGACCCAGTTTCTGCATCTTTTTCATCATTTTCTGCGCTTCGGTGAAACGCTTGATCAGCTGATTGACATCCTGCACCGTGGTGCCACTGCCGCGGGCGATGCGCAACCGGCGGGAACCGTTGAGAATACGGTGATCGCGGCGTTCCTGCCGGGTCATCGAATTGATGATCGCCTCGATCTTTTTCAGCTCCTTGTCCGGCAGCTGCATCCCCTGCATCTGCTTCATCGCCTTGCCGGCGCCCGGTATCAGCTTGAGAATGCTCTCAAGAGAACCCATCTTCTTGATGGTCTGCAGCTGGTCCCGGAAGGTCTCGAGCGTGAAGCCCTCCTTGCGCAGCTGCGCTTCCATCTTGGCCGCGTCCTCAGCCTCAACCGCGGCCTGAGCCTTTTCGATCAGGGTCAGCACATCCCCCATACCAAGGATGCGCTGGGCCATGCGATCCGGATGGAACGGCTCCAGGGCGTCCATCTTCTCGCCCAGACCGACCAGCTTGATCGGCTTGCCGGTCACAGCCCGGATCGACAGCGCGGCACCGCCGCGGGCGTCACCGTCGAGCTTGGTCAGGATGACCCCGGTTACTTCCAGCGCCTGATTGAAGCTGTCGGCCACCGTGACCGCGTCCTGACCGGTCATGGCGTCGGCAACGAAGAGGATTTCGCGCGGCTCGAGCCGGTCGCGGATGCGCACCAGCTCCTGCATCAGCTCCTCATCAATATGCAGACGCCCGGCAGTATCGAGAATCAGGGTGTCAAACCCGTTCAACTCGGCGTAGGCGCGCGCCTTTTCACAAATCGCCACCGGATCTTCACCCGGCTGGCTGTCGAACACCTCGATACCGAGCTGACGCCCGACGGTCTTGAGCTGTTCGATCGCCGCCGGCCGGTAGATGTCGGCCGGCACCAGCAGCGGATTGCGCTTCTGCCGACGCAGATGCAGGGCCAGCTTGCCGCAGGTGGTCGTCTTGCCGGCCCCCTGAAGGCCGCACAGCATCACCGGCACCGGAGGACGGGCCGACAGGTCCAGGGAGTTGTCCTCCCCCTCACCCATCAGAGCCGCCAGCTCCTCGCGCACAATCTTGATGACCTGCTGCGCCGGAGTCAGGCTCTTGAGCACCTCCTGGCCGACGGCGCGCTCACGCACCCGGGCCACAAAGTCCTTGACCACGCGGAAGTTGACATCTGCTTCCAGCAGCACCAGGCGAACCTCGCGCAGAGCTTCGCCGATATTTTCCTCGGTCAGCCGACCGTGACCCCGCAGCTTTTTGAAAACGGCGTCAAATTTTTCCGTCAGATTATCGAACATCGCCCGCGGGTCGCACTTTCAGCATTTTCGCAAAGACTCAAGATATTAGAAGTCAGGCTCGGCCGCTGTCAAGCAAAAAGCCTGCAGGACTCTGCTCGGCAACCGGTACGGCCTCAAAATCGCCCTCAACGGCCCGATAGAGCTCCTGCGGCCGCAAGGACTGCGCCGCCAGGGCTTCAAGGGCGGCCGCCGCATCCGCCGGTCCCAGGCGGATGGCCAGCCCGCAATCGGAGCTGAGCTTTCGGGGCACCGGAATCAGCAGCATGTCGGCCCCTTGAGCCTTGAGCAGCTTTTCCGCCTTCATCACCCGGTGGATGGAGTGAAAAATCGCCACCAGGTCACCGTCTTTGACCATGAGAACACCTCGTACGCCACCGGCCGCGCCATCCGGCCGGGGCGGCATCATGGCACAGGGTGACCGTCGCTGGCAACCCCAAGCCGGCAACGTCATTGACCCCCGGCCAAATAGACGATAAAATCACTCAGATTTTAACCCGCGGAGCCGTTCATGTCACAACAGGTCGCCCTCAATCTCACCAGTTTGCTGGTGGTCTCCTTCGGCGCCAATCTGCCGCTTGGCTATCTGCGCGAAGGGGCCAGGAAATTTTCCCTGAGCTGGTTTGTCTACATCCACATTTCCATCCCGTTCATCATTCTGCTGCGCCTGCACTACGGCTTCGGCTGGGGCATCGTCCCCTTCACGCTCGCCTGCGCCGTTCTCGGGCAGGTTCTCGGCGGGCGCATGCGACGGAAAAAGGCATGAAAAAACCGGCCCGACCACCGATGAAGCGCGCGGCAAGGGCCGGTTCGATTGTGGCCGAGCTGTTCGCCAGCCGCGGCCAGACCGACAAGATGCGCCAGTACCGCGCCTGGCAGGTCTGGGACAAGGTTGTCGGGGCCCAGATCGCCCGCCACGCCCGTCCGCTGCGCATGCGTGATCGGGTCCTGGAGGTGCGCGTCGACCAGCCCGTGTGGATGCAGCAACTGCGCATGATGGCGCCCCAGATCCTGCAAAAGCTCAACAACGCCCTGGGCGAGCAGCTGATCGACGAGATCTACTGGCGCCGCGGCAATGTCAAGCCGCCCCGGGTCGAGGAGGCGTTTCAGCCGCTTCGCGCCCCCCTGAGCGACGAAGAGCGCCAACAGATCGAAACCTCCCTGCCGCCCCTGGCCAACCCGGAACTGCGCGAAGCCCTGCTGCGGGCCCGCATCCGTGAGGCCGAATACCGCAAGGCCCTCACACGAAAGAAAGCTCAGAGCGACCCGCCGCGGTAGCAGCCCTGCCCCTTTTGCCAGAAGGCCACTTCCAAATTTCTCCGGACGTCAGCCCGGCAATTCTTTGCTTATGCGGCCCTGAAACGCTATATTTGTGTCTGGAATGCCCTGCCCGCCAACAGGCTCACGACCAAGGGCGCTCACAGGAAGCATCAATGGACCGGGAACGCGTTCTGGACATCCTGAGCAAAAGCAAGCCTGAACTGGAAGCCCGTTTTGGTGTCAGGCGCCTGGCCCTGTTCGGCTCAACGGCCCGCAATGAGGCCCAGGCCGACAGCGATGTCGACATCCTGGTCGCCTTTGACGGCCCGGCGACATCCCGGCGTTTTTTCGGTGTCCAGTTTTATCTGGAAGATATCCTGGGCTGTCCGGTCGATCTCGTTACCGAAAAAGCCTTGAGACCGGAACTGCGCCCCTACATCGAACAGGAACAGGTCAATGTCTGAAAACACCCGGCGGACCTGGCGTTTCTACCTCGATGACATGATTGAATTTGCCGAGAAGGTCCTTGCCTACACCAAAGGGCTGGACCAGGCCGGGTTTGTGGCCGACAACCTGACCTACGATGCCACCCTGCGAAACCTGGAACTGATCGGCGAGGCGGCCACCCGAATCCCGGAGGATGTCCGTACCGCCCATCCTGAAATTCCCTGGCGCATGATCATTGCTACGCGCAACCGCCTGATCCACGGCTACCTCGGCATTGACAATGACATCCTCTGGAGCATCATCCGCGATGATATCCCGGAGCTGCTTCCCCTCCTGCATCGACTGAAAGAAAATCAGAGCGATCCGCCGCGGTAGCAGCTCTCCACCTGCGGGCTGTAACCATCCCCTTCGTAGACATATAGCGGCGGCTCGACCTCCAGACCCGGCGCCGCCGCCCGCCGCCCTTCCACCAGCACCAGATTCGCCGGCTCGCCCGTGCGCGGGTGCACCAGCCGCATCCGCTTCGGCTCGATGTTGACCGCGCGCAGACCGCAGCAGATATCGGCCAACCGCTCGGGAAGATGCACCAGACACAGCCGGCCGCCGTTGCGCAGCACAAAGGCTGCGGCGCGCAGAAAGTCCTCCAGAGAACCATCCAGCTCATGGCGTGCCGCACCCCGCTCGTCATCCGGGGCGATCCGGCCCGAACCGGGCCGGCGAAAGGGGGGATTGGTCAGCACCAGGTCGACCGACTGCACCGGGATAAAGCGGGACACCTCCTGCACGCGCCCCTGCTCGATACGCACCCGCCCCTCAAGACCGTTCAGAACCACACTGCGCCGGGCGCGGCCGACCATGGCCGGCTGGCGCTCGATACCGACGATACGGCACGCCTGCGACCAGGCCGCCGCCAGCAGCGGCAGCACACCGTTACCGCAACCGAGATCGACCAGGGTTCCAGAAAAGGTCCCCAGCCGGGCAAACCCGGCCAGCAAAAAGGGATCGAGGGAAAAACGGTAGCCCTTGCGCGCCTGAAAAACCTTCAGGCCCGAATAGCCGAGATCGTCGAGAGTGTCATTGGTTTCCACAGGCACAATCGGATTGGCTCCAACATGAATTTTGTCGATTTCACAAGACTTGATTCCACCGAGACAGGGGACCAGGATGAACAGAAAAACCTGGCAGGGCCCAGACCATGTGGAACTGGCTTCGGAAGTCATACTGGCCTGTCGACAAGCCGCAGACGGCGGCAACCAACACTCAACGCCGGCCGATCCCCTGATACTCAAACCCCTCCGCCTTGACCAGCGCCGGATCATACTGGTTGCGGCCATCGAAGATGACGGGCCGGCGCAGCAGCTGCTT
>CAZCUR010000065.1:0-14163 GCA_964501815.1 uncultured Geothermobacter sp. | reverse complement strand
CCTTGCCGTGGCCTCGCAGCGTAGCAAGGAAGAGCCCCTCGCCGCCGAAGACCATGCTCCTGAGGTTGCCGGCCCGTTCGATGTCGTAGTCGATCGAGGGCTGGAACGCCACCAGACACCCGGTATCGACACGCAGGGTTTCCCCGCGCAGTTCCTTCTCGATCACCGTGCCGCCCGCATGAATAAAGGCCATGCCGTCACCGGCCAGTCGCTGCAGGATGAATCCCTCGCCACCGAAGAACCCCGCACCAAGGCGCCTGGTCAGGGCCACATCCAGCCTGGTGCCATAGGCCGCGCAGAGAAAAGCGTCCTTCTGGCAGAGGAGCTCGCCGCCGATCTCCCCGAGGTTGACCGGGATAATCGAGCCCGGATAGGGTGCGGCAAAGGCGACGTGGCTTTTGCCCGATCCCTGGTGGGTAAAATGGGTCAGAAAGAGCGACTCGCCCGAAAGCACCCGCTTGCCGGCATTGAGCACCTTGTCGAAGAACCCGCCCTTGGTCGCCGAACCATCCCCCATCCTGGCTTCAAACTGGACCCCCTCTTCCATGTAGGTCATGGCCCCGGCCTCGGCGATCACCGTTTCCCCCGGGTCCAGCTCAATCTCGACCATCTGCATTTCGTGTCCGAACAGCTTGTAATCAACAACATCCGCCATTGTGAGTTCTCCCTTTCTGCCTGGAAGTTACTGAGCAACCAGTTCCACCCGACGATTCTTGGCCCGACCGCCTTCGCTGGTGTTGGCCAGGACCGGAGCCAAGGGCCCCACTCCCGCCGGTTCGAGACGTTTGCGGTCGATGCCGTAATCCTGCGCCAGAACCTTGACCACCGCCGCCGCACGCCGGCGCGACAGGTCGAGGTTGTAATCAAGGCTGCCAACACTGTCGGTATGGCCGACCACGTACAGCTTCAGCTTCGGTCGCTTTTCAAGGAGCTTCGCGATTTCACCCAGCGCCTGTTTCGACTCGGGCTTGACCTCGGCCTTGTCGGTGTCGAAAAGAATGCCGTAGATCGAGGCATGGCCGGTGCGGTCGATTTCGGCCGAGAGGGCGTTGGCATCGACCTTGACCAGCCCCGTCTCCATCGGCCTGGCCTCGACGACCAGAATGGTGTTCACCCCGTTGTTCTGATCGACCCCGACATTCACGTAAACATCGCCGTCACTGCGGGCGAGCCTGGCCGTCATAAAGCCAGTTTTGGCGTACCCGCCGCCGATTTTGTATTTGAGGTAAGGGACCTTGTACCGGGCGTTGCCGCAAGCACCTTCCATACAGGAGAAAAGCAGCTCGAAACCGCCCTTGACGAGTCCCTCCTGGTAATTGGCCATCACCTCTACGAGGGTGCGCTCGCGCGGCGTGCGGTAGTCGATGCCCGTCACCTTGCCGGCGACCTTGACCTCTGCGACCAGAACCGTCTCCCCGCCCCGATAGCTGATCTTGCCGGTCGGCAACGCGAGCTCGGCGTACTCCCCGACCTGCTTGGAGACCGCATTGGCCCCAGGATAGGGCTTGATCAGCGGATGATCGGAAAGGTCCCGAACCGCGCCGGCAACAGCCGGGAGAAAGAAGAGTGCAGCTGCAACAGAAGCAATTACGCCCCTGACAAACAACCATCCCGGGCCATTCACTCTGAACGTTTCTGACATTTGCTCACTCCCCAAAATCTCAATTCGGCGGCACAACGATAAGGATCTCGGTGGTCATGTCCGACGACAGGTTGAACCAGCCGGGCAGCTGTTTTTCCTCGCGGACCGAAATACTCTTCTTGCCCATGTAGGCCCCCATCTGCTCGCTTTGCTCTCCTTCGTAGAGAATCCAGGTGCCGTACTGATCGCTAATGAGCGCCCAGTTCGGAAACTTCTCCCGGTAGAAAGCCTGCACCTTCGTCACCGGCGCATTACAGGCGAAGCGCGCGCCGACATAGGCATCCCCCAGACCGCCGTTCGTGTAGACGGCGCCCTTGTACAGCGGTATTCCGGCACCTTCGAGATACTTCGCGTCTTTGTCCGGCAGATCCGCCGCGAAAACGGCTCCCGCGCCCAGAAAAAGGAACAGCGCAACCAGTGAAATCAAGGTTTTCATTTTGAGCCTCCTCTTGCTATCGTCTCCTCGCTCGGAACTTAACGATTCTGATTCTGCAGTAAAGCAGGACTCTGGAAGTTGCGGTTGAAGGTCCGGTTAAGACCTGTTCCGGTCCGCCCCTGCTCAGGCAGGGGGTCTTTTGCGCCTGTCATCGCCCGGTTGGGGCTGTAGACATCGCGCCGCACGTCCTCTATCATTTCGGCCGTGGCCTTGTCGGGTCCGCAGCTCTCACCCGGGCCCACCATGCTCTGCTGGCAGCGTTTCCCAAGCAGCCCGATCTGCACCCTGGGGCCGCCCTGGGCAGAACAAGCCCCCGGACCTGACATCCCACCTCCGGGCGCACCGCCAATGCCGCCGTCCGCCCCGGGCGCCGGTGTGCTGCGCGGACCGGTGCCGCTTTGGCCGCTCATGAGCCCCGAACCACCCGGCACGCCGCCACCTGAGCCGCTGCAGTTGAAAAGCGCCGCCATGCGCTGGGCGGCCGCGGTGGGATCGCCACACCCGCCGCTGTCACCATCTACAGTGCGTCTGCTGTCAGGAGCAAAGGGAATGGAACTGGGGTCAAACGGGCGCTCCCCGAAATCCCTGAGCGCGGCCTGGTCCGTGCCAGGCCTCAGCCCGCCGTCCGTCGAACCTCCGTCCGGCGAAACCGTCGAACCTCCGTCCGTGGCGGCCGTCGAATCATCCGCCTTGAAGACATCGATCGCGTTGACAAAACGTTGCCACAGGTTCGGCGCGTCCGCGGGTTTCGCCGCCTGTTCCTCGGGCGTCCCTTTTTCGTAATCGGTGAGCGTTTGGGTTCCGCCATCCGGTCCGTCCTCGCTCATGGCGCACATCTTGTCGAGCACGCCGCCGCTCATCTGCATGGCCGGCGTGGGATCGGGCATCCCCCGGTTGCCGCCGGCGGAGGCTACCATACACGTCAACTGTCCGTGCATGCCCGACGTAAGCGCCGCCTGGGTCAGGCAGCCCATCATGCCGCCGCGATCGCCCGGGATCGAGGCGCCCCCGCCGCCGCCCCCAAGGCCGGGGATGCCGCCGCAGTTAAAGCCGGTGGCGGCCATCTCGAGGATGCTGCAGGCGCCATTACCGAAGCGCCCCGGGCGGCCGATAGCCGTAAAGAGCCCGTCGATAAAGCCATGTTCCTGAGCGTCGAAGTGCCGCTGGATGAGGGCGCCGGTCCGGTAGTCGAACAGCCAGAGCCCCATGGCCGCGCCGTCGTAGGCCTGCATGGCGCGCCGTAGCTCGTTGCGGTAACCGTAGAGAAACGGCAGAGTCCAGCTTCGGCCCGTGTAGAGGACCTGATCGAGAACGAGGAGGGCCGGGTTGAAGGCGCCGCGCCACGCCATATCGCGCTCACGCGGCGGCAGGCGACGCCCGACCTGGTGGAGATAATTCGCCATGACCAGATCGAGAGTACGAAGCCCACGGCGGTTCAGACAAAGCAGCCGGTCCTGGAAAAGACCGAGCAGCCGCGTCGCCTCGCCGTACTGCCGGGCCTCGAGGGAACGGGTGAAGCCGACCAGGAGCTGCGAGATCCCGAGATCGTCGCGGTTTCGGGGGCGGGCCGTTCCCATCACGATCGATGCGCCTCCCGCTCCGCCGACCTGGCAGACGGGTTGCCCCTTCACGCTGCCAGCCACCTCGATGGGATGTTTGCGAAGGATCTCGGTAAGAACGTGGTTCCAGAGTCCTTCCCAGGTGACGGCCTGCGTGCGGCGGGAGGTCTGCCGGGCCGGCGCGACCGCCCGTCCCGTACGAGCAGGCACACGGGGCTGGAACGTCCGGGGCTGGATCGTCGGCGTCGGTGCCGTCGGGGCGGCGCCCCAATTGGGCTGATTGCCGGCCGCGGCCTCATGCGGCACCAGGGGCAACAATCCCGTAAAAAAGACTGTCAATAACGGAATGAACCTCGAAATAGACCCCATCTTTTGTCTCCTTCCAGCAAAACCGTCTGTTTTCATACGCCATTGCACCCTGGAACCTTTTCCTACCTGACCCGAATCCGGATCTCGGACCGGTAGGCATCGCGCGCAAGAGCCTCGTAGCAGGCGATCCACGCGTCCCAATGGCTGGCGGTCGAGCCGCCCATCCCTTGGGCCATCCGCTGGTTCGCCAGCTTCTGCATCGCGTCATAACGCCCCTGCATGGCCAGCTGCTGCATCTTCTGATCGATGCTCTCGCTTTCATCGTTGAAATTGTCCATTTCCGCGTTGATCCGATCTTCGCAGGCACTGAGCCTGTCACTGATCGAACCGTCGGGGATAAAGGCTTCGGTGGCCAAAAAGCCGTATTTCGCCTTGACCGCCTCCAGGTCTTTGCGCGTGTGAGCCGTCCCGACCAGCCCGGCAGCCTGCATACCTCCCTGCTGCATCACCTCGTCCTCCAGGGGGCCGAAGAAATCGCTGTCATTCCCGGAGGTGTGGACAACCACGGCCCAATCTGCTGCTCCGGGGCTGGCCAGAACCGTATCGCCCTGGTCGTCCCGGATCACCTTGAACCCTTTCTGCTTATAGAAAGCGACCACTTTCGCCCTGGAATCCTTGGCGTAGTAGACATCCCAGACGACCGTCTTGCTGTACCCCTCGCCCGAATCGGTCTGCTCAACCCGCTCCCCCTTGAGCGTGGGGCCGGGGTAGGGAGGCGCCGAAGCGGCGAAGGCGGATGTCGAACAGAGCACAACGATGGCGATACCTGCGGTAATTGCTGTCCGCAATGTCAAATCTTTCATTGTCAGATTCCCCCTGGAATTTCTGCCCTCAGTTCGTACTGAAAGGTATCTGTTGCCGACTTGGAATCGAGATGAACCGAGATGATCTTGGCGCCGACGCCGGTGAAAGTTCTGGTCCAGAGCTGCCCCTTGTTGTCCCTGCCGCGATCGGCCTGGAACGACCAGAGCTTGGTCTGGTTTCCATCGTCGTCGTAACTGCACACGGTGACGCCGGTCCGGGCCCGGCCCGAAATCTTCTTGAGGCTCAAGGTGATGGAGTCGCTATTGATCGGATAGGGTGTGATAAAAACACGCCCGCCGGTGCTGATGAGCCGCCCCTTGTGCGTCTGATTAGGAATCAACTGGCGTGGACCAATTGTGCTCCAGGAATTTCCGGCATGTGAGTTCCAGAAATTCACGAGGACATTCGGCAGCGCAATCGCAAAATCTGTCACTTCCGTCAAACATTCTCCGTAGCCCAGAACTCCTGAGGCAGAGCCGGAAGAACGGTCCCCCGAATGGTTCAGTCTGGACAAGATGCTGCATACATATTGAGTGACAGGGTCTGCACCATCTATGGATTCGACAGGTATGGGTATGGCGTTGCTGGCGGCTTGTGTCGTTTTTGATGCGATTCTCCTTATTTCGTCCTCAATGTGCTGATAAATATCCGTTGAAACCTGTGACCAGGAGCGACACTCCCCATCCACATGCAGCGACTGTGTCGCCGTCACACCGGTCCCTCGCACCGCTGTCGCTGTCGGCAAAACCGGCGTCGCCTGGAAGGTCTGTGCCCTTGAAGATTGCGTGCCGCCCTGCTGCGTCACCGGGGTCAGAGCGGGGCGCACCGGTGTGGCCTGGACCGGTTCCGGGTTGCTACTGCCCGGGCCGCTGTCAGAGGATGTTGTCGCGGGAGCCGCCGGTTGCCCGGCCGGGCTGGCTGCCGGGCCGACCTGCGGCGCAATCTTCTTCTCGACCCCTTTCATCCTGGCGCGGATATCCACCCGGGGCGGCACCTTCTCGTCGAGGCGCTGTCCGACCGGCGACGGCCGGCTTGCCGCCGGCTCAGGCTGGGCCGGGGTGACGCCGGGGGGCACCGGAGTCGCAACCACCGGCTCTGCCGGCGTCTCGGCCGGAGGCGGCACAGCACGTACATCATTGGTGAGGTCGGGGTTCACCACGGGGGCTGCCGGCTGCGCGGGGGCTTCCGCGGGAAGGGACTCTGCGGGGAGACGGCTGCCGCCTGCGGGCTGCCCGCCTCCGCCCCAAGGAACCGGCGCCTGTTCGGCTGGCAGCGGGTTGCCGTATTCGTCATAGCCGCCCTGTTGCTGGTTGCCGCCATCACCGTAGCCGCCTGGTTGCTGCTGATAACCACCGGAGCCATCGTCGTAGTAGCCATCCGGTTGCTGCTGGTAGCCGCCGTAACCGCCGTTGTCGCCATAACCACCCTGTCCGTAGTGGCCGGGCTGGACCGCGCCGGGCGGCGTGTAGACCGTAATGGTGACGGTGGAGCCGAGCATCGCCACTCCCGCAGTTCCAGGCTCCTGATCGATCACGGTGAATTCCTTGCCGGCAAGACCATTCTTCTCGAACGTCTCATAGCGGACCCGGACCGTCAGACCGGCCTGCTGGAGGATCGACAGGGCCTGCTGCTCGTCTAGGCCGACAACTCCCGGCACGCGAATCATGCTCTCGGCGGCCGGATTGTAACGTTGCTGCATCGGCCCCCGGTCAAGGGCGCCGGTCCAGCCAACAGCAGGAAACAGCACAAGAAGAGCTGTCAGCGCTATCTTCTTCAGGGTCTGGCCCGCCATTTTTCGTCTCCTTCTCTCACAAGATGGACCTCGCGCACTTCGGCATCCCGCCCGGGGGGACCGCCGCCGGCAATCGTCAGGGTGCGGATCAGTTTGGGTGGCGGGGAAAGCCGCATGAGATCCTTGGAAAAGTGTTCCCACTCACCGGGTTTCAGCAGCTGGTGATTGGCGCAGGGGCGGATATCGGCAACCGTCGTCCAGAAGTAACGGAAACTGTTTTCGGCGCAATGGACCTGCTCCTGCTCGTCCTCGTAGCAGATCGTGACAAAAACCGGCGTATCGACACCGCAGGCCGTCCGCTTGTCCGCTTCGGCCAGGATGCGCAGGTCGATATCAAGCCACAGCGAGCGGGCGCCGCGCACATCGGCATAGAGTTCCTGACTGATTCCGGAGCGCAGCATCGGCTGGTCGCTGTGCAGACGCAGCCCGTTCGGCCCGATCGAAAAACCGGCGACTTCGCGGTCGCTGCCGTCAATGCTCTTCCAATGCAGGAACCCCGAACGGAAGTCGCCGTTACGTACCAGGTCACCAGGGATAGGGACCTCGTTCAAAGGCGGGGCCACGGGGCGCCCGTCTTCGTAGACAGGCAGCAGCAAGACATATTCGGACAAATGCTCCTGCCCACCGGAGGCAAGGACGAGGTCCTCGGGGCCATGAAGATAGGTCACTCCGCGGCCCATGAGATTTTTCGGGTCAGGGGCCGGGGAGAGAAGTCGTACGCGATGGTGGAAAGGGCTCCGGGTTGCCTCCCCCTTGAGTTGGGCTTCAACCAGAATGAACAGATTGCCCCGCGGACTTCGCGGCGAGACGCTGAAACGCCAGCGATAATGCAGGGTTTTGTCCTGCCTCTTGAGAACAGGCCCCATAGGCAGGTCATAGCGTTTGGCCCCGGGGTCGAGCGGCCAGCGGTCGTAGAGGGCGACCCGCACCGTGCGATTCAGTTCATCCTTGTAACGCAGAGCAAAGCTGTAGTCGGCGCCCGGCACCGCCTCGGCGGCGTAGATCGCATAGTATCCGTTCGAAAACCGGCTGGAGCGCTCAAGGGCGGTCGCAACCCGGTAGAGGGCTTCACCGCGATACCAGCTGCCGCCGTGGGGAAGACGCGCAACCGGCCAGTGGTCGGCCCGACTCGCCGACACATCCAGCTGTCCGGACAAAATCGTCAGCAGCACCGTTATGACGAGTCGCTTCATCCCCGCCTCACCCGTTAATGGTCAACGACCGTAACGCCGTGCCAGCTCGTAGACCGCCTCCTCGATGCAGGCACGCAGAGCCTTGTCAATCCCCTCCTTGGAGTCGCGAGCGACGCCGACATCAGCACTGCCAAACCTCCCGCCGCTCATTCTGTTGATGAAAGAACCGACGCCTGAAATCGACATCCCCCCCTCCTTGACCTTCTTGCGCACGTTGACCGCATCAAGCACCGCTCCGGTACGCGCATCGAGGACGCGGACATCAAGCCCGATTTCAGCTTTCTCGCCGCTCGCCTCAACGCCAAGCCCCTTGTAGGTGGCCGCAGTACCGGTTCGACTGGCCTGGGCATTGGCTTCGGTTGCGGTACCGACAAAGATATAATCGGCGCCGGCAAGGCGACTCTGGGCAACATTGCCGGTCGTCATCCCCTGCTGGTTGAGCTGTTTCTCGCGGTAGACACTCTCATCAAGCCGCTGCCTTTCCATCACCGCAAAGGTGTGGGATTTGACCAGCGCGGTGGTGAACATGTCGGTCAAAGAAGCCGGCGAGATTTCAGGCACCGTGCTGTTGAACTGGTAGATCGTCACCGTTGGTTTCGGTCCGTGGTTGTAGGGCAGACTCTCAAGCTTGCGGGATGTGGTCGAGTGATCGACCATCGGAGCGCTCTCAAGGCATCCACCCAGCAGCAAAGGAAACGCCATAGCGACCAGCAGCAGGCGCAAAATTCCGTTTTTCATCTTTCTCCTCCGTTTTACAGGGTCTTGGCCGCCCCCCTCCAAGTGCAGCAACTACCTTCCGAGCAAGCACGCTAACTGCAACTGTTGTACTCACACAAAACTGAAACAAAACCCACAAAGCGAATAGCTACTGTTTCATGTTTTTATATCTATCTATTTTCCTCCCTCCAGGTCTATTCATCACACCTCTTGGCGGGTCATAACCACCACTACACAAATAGTAATGGCTGGCATCCTCTCCATATATGCCATACCATGTTTGTGTTTTTTCAATATCCTCTCCAGTTTTTGGGTCATGCCCAACTAACTGGGTTACTTCTATGCTTCCATCTTTGGTATTACCGTCATATGTTGACTGGTTAATACCACCAGTGTCATAACCCTTACCACTACCTGTTTTGACTATTTTTATTGCCCTATTACATCCATTATCACTATATCCAGACGCCAAATGCCCTGGTGCAGGAACGTAAACAGGCTTGGAAGTTGCTACAGCTTCCGCAATCCGATAATTACCAATGGTGAAAACAAAAGCGGCCATTAAACAAAGGCTGAGAATTGTTCTTGATTTTTTCATTTTTATCTCCTTCAGATTTGGTCACATATAGAGATTAAGAATGCCCCAAAATCTCACATCATTTCCCCCAGCTCGGATTGGGTACAGACTGAGGCACCTTGTCCTTAAAACTGGAGCCGGGCAGCGCCGGCGCCTTCCTTGCCGGGTAGACACCGGGCACCTGTCTGGTCGGCACTCCAACCCTGGAACGTTGCGGCGTCTGGGCACCAGCCCGCTCGAGCCAGGATGTGCCGGCCGACCGAAAACGGCCCTGTTCCGAGGTGATCATCTCGCCCTGGGTCAGCTTCTGGCAGGTCGGGTCCTCGGAGTAGACCTTCAGGGTCGTATTCTGGTAGCCGCCGCGAGAGTTGGGGATACCGGTCAGGATGGTGTAGAACAGGTAGTCACCGGATGCCGTCTGGGTCATGGTCCCCTCGTTACCCGTAGGACGACCATCACGCGAGAGGTGGGTCGCGCGGTAAGTCACCGAACCGGACCTCGAAAAAATGCGCTCGAACCTCCAACCCTCGGCGCGATTGGAGCGGCTGTTGGTAAAACCGATCCAGGTTCCACTCAGATCGCACAGGCGCGAGTCGCCGTGGGGCGGTGGGGGAGTCATGCCACTGGCTGTCCCTTGCGCGCCGCACTCCACGTTGGCGACAAATGTGATGCGCGCCTGACTCCTGGGCCCCGGTCCGCCGGTCCCGCCTTTTCTGTGCATATCCCGTAGATAGTCCGGTCCGTTTGCGGCATGGGGCAAACCGTTCCAGGCCGTCACCAGGCCATCTGCGCGCAGGGTTCGCCTGCCGGTCGCGCCGCGACAGACACCTGCGATTTCCTCATCCGGAAAGGGCGTCACACGCTGGGTGGTCTTGAAATAACATCGGGCAGGGTTGGGCGTGTATTGGTTCAGGACAGGTTCACCAAGGGAATTGAGGCTCCTGAGCACCTCAAGGGTACGAATCTTGTTACAGGCAGCCGAAGCTCCAACCCTCTCACGGCTGATCCTGACCTCGACTGTTCTTTGTCCTCTCACCACGCCGGCCGGGCTGACCTGCAGATTCAAGACCGCCGGAACCACCGTGGCTGTGAATTTTGCTTTGGCCGCCAGCGCCGATGAAGGCCCGCCAAAGACAAAAAAAGTCACGGCCAAAAGCATTGTCATTGCCGGCATGAGACAAATCTTTTTCATATTGGCCTCCTCTCTTTCTCAATCAGTTAAAAAGTGACTTCAAGAGCCCCTTGACACCCTCCTTGAGCTGTTCCTTCACCCCGGCAGGCTCTTCTTCCTGGCGCGGTTGCCCGCCCCAGCGCGCGCGTTCCTCCTCACGCTGTGGGGTGTCCATCGTGTCGCTGCCGTACCCCTGGCGCTGACCTTCCACAGCAGACGGCTCGACCGAGCCTGCGTCAGCACCATGCGCCGCTTCCTCTTCTGCTTCCGGGTGCATCATCTGCCCATACCCCCGAGGGGGTTCAGACTGGCTTTCTTCCTGCTGCGCCTGCTGGAAAAACTCCTTGAGGGTGAGCTTGCGGTACCCCCTGGGAAGCTCGAACTTTTCCGCGGGAACCTGAATCTTTTCTACAGAGACTGTTTCCGGGTGATAAACAGCGCTGTCGAGGCTCTTCTCGTAAAAGACGAACCCTGATGAGACGATTTCCCGGTAAGCCGGATCCGATTCAATCTTCTCGTCCCTGCCGGGCGGCAGACCACAGGCCCAGGCCGTACCAGGCCGTTCGTCGGCAAGCGTTTTCCAGGCGGTATCGAGTGACTCGAGGCGGCTGTCGCGGTTGACCCAGATTTCGCGATAGGGCGTACCGTCGGCGATTACCCGGTAGCCCTCGACCTGGTACCCGGCCATTTTCGACGGCCCGATTTTCTCAACCCGCACCTTCGGGTCAGGGGTCTTCGGCGGCCGGTAATTCATCTGGGCGTAGGCATCTTTCATCATCTGGCACATCTCTTTTTTGAACTGGGCTAGAGACGCCTCGTAGTAGGTCCTGTGCCGGTCGGAGATCATCAACCGCTGATCCGGAGTCATCACGGTGCGGAATTTCCCCTCCTGAAGAGAAACCATCCGGTCGCCGTCGACGTAGGCGATTGAAGTTTCGTCCTCCTGTTTCTCGACCAGTTTCCAGCCGGCACAGGCGACGCCGGCCCAAACCAGAACCAGAAGTCCCGCCAACCCGATTCTCCGCAGCATTTCTCTTGTCATCGTTCCTCTCCCTGAAAAGGCTGTCTGCCTTGTCGACAGGCAAACGTACCGGCACCGGCGGTCTCACAACGAAAACCGGCAGGTACACGCTGGCTGACACTGGCATGGCCGACACGGCCGACACCAGGCACGCGGTAAACACAAAAGAGATCGTTCCCCTGGACCTGGGAACGGACGAACTCGGCAGGCACTCCGCTGTCGCTCGCCACCCACCCCGTCGGCAGGAGACCGGACTTGATGCCGGTATAGACCGCAGGACACTGGAGGGAGAGCCCTCCCCGCCCAGGCCAGGGAGAATGGGTGCCAGCAGGATTGACAGAAGATTCCCCCCATCCGGGACCGGCTGCCGAAGCTGTCGAGGCAGCCAACAACCAGCAAACCAGAACAGTGCGCAGACCAACCGCCATCATGACGCCCCTTCGTTCAAATGGTGCGTGCGTTGCGAGCCAACGTTTACGGTTGATTTTCAGACTAGAGGGAGAAGAGCAATCAGAAACACCCCCGAAAGGGGGGGGGATGGAAAGCCGAGCCTGACGAAGGGGGGGACGGCGGAACAGCTAGTCGGACGAGATCAGCCCCAGCCGCAGTGCCTCAACCACTGCCTCAGCGCGCCGGGTCACGTTGAGCTTCTGGTAAATCACCTTGGTGTAACTCGCGACGGTATTGGGGGTCAGGCCGAGAATGTCCGCAGCCTCGGGGCGGGAATAGCCTTTGGCCAGGAGCTGCAGCACATCCCGTTCCCGCGGGGTAAGTCTTTCATGCTGTTCCGTCTCAAGCGCAGAGGAAGAAAAAAAGGCCAGGATCCGGCTGGCGACGCCGGGCGACAGGGGCGGCTCACCGCACAGAACTTTTTTCAATTGCGCGATCTGCTCCTCCCGCGGCTGATCCTTGATCAGGTAACCGTCGGCCCCGGCACGCAGCGAATCGAAGATATGCCCGTCGTCGTTGAAGGTGGTCGAAATGACACAGCTCGTCGCCGGATCCTTTCTCTTGAGTTCCGGGATCAGCTCAATCCCCGAGCCATCGGGCAAATTGATATCGATCAGGGCCAGAGAAAATCGCTGTTCAGCAATCGCCTTGTGCGCCTCTTCGCAGGTGACCACACCAGTCACCGAACTGCCGGGGAACACCTCGGGCAAACGCGACAACCACCAGATGCGCGTATCTTCATGATCTTCAATCACCAGAATCGGGCCATACACCATACCCAGTCCTCCTGAACCCTCGGCGTTCAGCTTGGCCGAATCGCCCGTTACAACGACAAGGGGACCAGAAATTCCACCTCGAACTGCCCCTGGAGTGTGTTTGCATTGAAAACAAAGCAGCCCCCTATCTCTTCGAGGCGATTCTGCATGTTCTTGAGCCCTTTGCCGGGACGGATTTCTCCTTGCCGGGGGGCCAACCCGTCATTGCAGACATTCACCCTCAGCCCCTCTTCGGAGAGGGCCCAGCAGATAGCCAACTGGGTCGGTTTTGCGTGCTTCAGGGCGTTGGTGGTCACCTCGAAAAGCACCCGCGAGAGATTGATCCACTGACGAACCGAGAGCTGCAGTGACTCTTCGGCCGAAATCGACTCTTCCCAGCACAGACGAACCTGTGCTTTTTCGCAACGCTCCTTGCAGTCGTAATGCCATTTGCCAAGCGCACTCATCAGATTGACCGGTCCTTCCGGACTCAGGCTGTAGATAATGTCGCGCAGCGAGCCGAGTGCGTCGCGCGCCAGACTCGCGAGGGAGGGCTCGGCGGCGCTATGCACGATCGAGAGCAGACGTCCCCCCACCTCGTCATGAAGATCGCGCATGATTCTCTCACGCTCCTCCTCAACGCCTCGGTTATAGGCCAGCAGCCGGTCCTCGGTCCGTCGGACAATCAGGAGAAGCTGGTTGGCGACATTCACATCAGCGGGAGAAAAAAGACGGGCGCCGCGATCGGCAAAATGGAGAGCAAGCCCCTTATGTCCATCCAATGCCGGGACGTAGAGAACTTCACCATCCTCCCTGAGCTCTGCCCTTTCAGGAGCCGGTTCGACCTCGGTAACATAGGAAGGACGGAAAACCCGCTGGAGACTCTCTTCGACCGCCTTCGCCGTCGACCTGGAGTTTTCGAGCAATCCCTCCATCAGCAGCGGCAGAATCTCGGAAATGGGCCGTCGGGACGGACGATAAATCCGATTCCAGACCCACAACCGCAAGGGGAAATAGCACCACCCGATCAGGAGCAGTGAGATGGTCAACGCAACCGGCTGGGTGAGGGAGGCGAAAAAAACAAGTCCGACATCAACCAGCACCAGGGCGGCACCGGCGAGAAACCAGAGCCAGATATCGAACCACCAGCGGTCGAGGTTAAACAGATTGTAACGCAACACACCAAGTGACAGCCCGACATAGAGCAGCAGCAAAATTCCCAAACGCACAGAGAGCGGGACTTCGTGACTGCCAAGAAGGGTCAGGGGCCCGTAATAGACAGCCAGAGAGAGTCCGATACAGACAAATAGACTCAAGGAGAACCAGCGGTAGGCGGCCCGATCTGCCGGGCGATGCTGGACGCGTCGCCATTGCAGGTAGGATACACCGAGAGCCGTAACGAAATAGATCGGTACCTGGATCAGGATCGAATGACCCGGCAACTCACTCCACTGGAAGAGTTCGTTCAGCCAGAAGGGTACAACCAGGGCCAGCAAAACAGGCAGTACCGGACCGCGAGTCAGCCGCCGGGGGTAGTGACAGAGCAGCCCGATCACAGCGACTGCAAACAGATCACTGACCGCATGGTAGAGAAGCTGCCATCCTCTCAGGATCCCCGCAGGCAACACCAGCTCACGGGTCGAAATGACGGCAACCACAGCGGCCATAAGAAAAAAG
>CAZCUR010000064.1:0-14422 GCA_964501815.1 uncultured Geothermobacter sp. | reverse complement strand
AAAAGCCCCGCCGGTATCGGCGGGGCTTTTTCATTCAGGGCTCTGTTTCGTTCAGACCTGCGGGCCACCGTGGAAACGTTCCAGCAGCTGGCGCAGGCGTTCGGCCTGCTGTCCCAGCTCTTCACTGGTTGCCGCGCTCTGCTCGGCGTTGGCGGTGTTCTGCTGCACCACCTGGTCGATCTGGCTCAGGCCGATATTGATTTCCCCGATTCCTCCTGCCTGGTCACGGCTGGCTTCGGCTATCTCGGCGACCAGGGCGGAAACCTGGTCGATGCGGCTGACGATGCCTTCCAGGGCTTCGGCGGTGCGGCTGGCAACCTCGTTCCCTTCACGGGTCATGCCGACCGCCCCTTCGATCAGCTCGGCGGTTTCCTGGGCCGCCCGGGCGCTGCGCGCGGCCAGGTTGCGCACCTCCTCGGCAACCACGGCAAATCCCTTGCCGTGCTGACCGGCCCGTGCCGCCTCGACGGCGGCATTCAGAGCCAGAAGGTTGGTCTGGAAGGCGATTTCGTCGATGGTCTTGATGATGCGCGAGATATCCTGGGACGCCGACTCGATGCGTTGCATGGCGGCGGTCATCTCCTGCATGTGCCGGCTTCCCTGGGCCGCTTCCTGCTGGGCCTGGACGGCCAGGCCGTTGGCGGAGTCGGCCTTGTCGGCATTTTCCCGCGTCTTGGCCGCCAGTTCATTCATCGAGGCTGAAATCTCCTCGAGGGAGGCCGCCGAGCGGCTGGCGCCGTCGGCCAGGCTGTGACTCGCTTCGGACATCTGCCCGCTGCTGACGGCGACGTGGTTGCCGGCCTCCTTGATCTGGCCGATCAGTTCACCCAGATCGAGAACCAGCTTCCGAATGGCGCCGCGCACCTGGTCGCGTTCGTCGCGCGGTTTCACCTGAACGCTCAGATCCCCTTCGGCCAGGCGTTGCAGATTGGCCACCATCTCCTGTTGCAGGGCGTCGGCGAAACGGTCCAGCGCTCCGGCCATCCGGCCGATTTCATCAACACGTTGCAGATTGAGTCGCTGGTCGAGATGACCGGCTTCCAGTTCGGCAAACATGGCGACCGTGCGCTCCAGCGGTTTGCTGATGCTGGTGGCAATCAGTAAACCGAGTACCAGCGCCAGGGCGACAGCGATCAGGATGGCGCACCAGATGGCCAGATTGGCTTTGGCGACGGTCGCTTCGGCCTCGGCAATGCGTTCGTTGCTGAAGGCCTGCATCCGGTTGACCAGTTCGGCAACCTGTTTTTCCGCCGCGGCGACCAGACGTTCGTTGTCGCCGAGGGCCAGCTTTTCCATCTGCTGGTGGACTTCGAGGGCGGCATCGATCGGCCTGATGACGGCGGCGATGGCCTTTTCGACGGTTCGTACGCCGGGATAGACCTCATTGACATAGAGTTCCCGGGCCAGGTCGACTTCTTCAATGTCGAAAAAGTCCCTGATTCCTGCCACGGCCTTGGCGGCCTTGTCCAGTTCGGCGATCAGGGCCTTGCGTGCCTGGACAACCTCGGGGTTGGCGCATTTCAGGCCGGCCACCCAGGCGCCGAAAGGGGTTTTGCGCGGGTCGGTTTCGACCTCGAGACGGACGCCGTCCTGGATGTTTTCACTTAAGGCCATGACCCAGGATTTGTACTGGCCCAGAGCGTGTTCGGCTTCGCGCGCCAGCAGGGCCGGGTTGGCGATCTGGTAACCATCGAATTGGCGGCTGAGCTGCACGAAGCGGTCGACCCCCTCCATCCAGCTCTGCCAGTTGCCGTTGAATGCCTGCCAAAGCTTTTCCTGGTCCGCGGAAACGACTTCGGCAAAGCCTTGCCGGTGGGCCTCGGCCCGTTCACGGGCCTGGGCGAGCAGGCTGTACTGGTGGCGACGTTCGGTATCTGACAGGGCGGCATCGAGCAGCGTGCGCTCGATCGACTTGATGCGCTGCAACGAGGCGCTCAGCCCCTGGGCATGGTTGGTGCCGTCCAGGACCTGCTGGCCGATCACCTGCATGTCGGATTTCAGCCGGTGCAAACCGTACCAGCCTGCCAGTCCGACCGCCAGACAGAGACCGGCCACCAGGGCAAAGGAGCAGATCAGGCGCGTACGCAGGCTGAATGACCCCCCTGACAGCTTCAGTTCCGGCAGGTGAAGGCGGTACTTCATGACAACTCCTTGGGTCTGTGGGGGAAAGGGACCGGGCCCTGGGCCCGGCCCCAAAGCATCAGTTGGCGGCGATCTTGTGGCCTTCGCCGGTCTTGAAGAAATCGATCAGCTTCTGGACGTCGGGGGTCGGCTGACCGACGGTGATCAGGCCGAGGGGGCGGGAGATTTCATCGGTCTGCACCACATGGACGCCATTGGGATTCTGCTCGTAGAAGGTCTTGCTCACCGCGCCGATAGCGCCGGGGTACTTGGCGACCAGCTGAATCTCCAGCCGGGTGCTCTTGACGACCTTGGCGTCGGCGGCGTAGTCGGCCTTTTTCATCACCTGCTTCTGGAACACCGCGCGCGTGGCGCTGCCGGCGTGGCTGGTGACCACAACCACGGGCATATCGGGACCGCCGACCTCCTTCCAGTTTTTGATCTCGCCGGTGTTGAGTTTGGCCAGCTGCTCGAAGGTCAGGCTCTTGACCGGATTGTCCTTGTGCACGATGGGGACGATGACATCGCGGGCGATTTCATGGAAGACCAGGTTGTCGGGCACCTGGAGCTGGAGCCCCTTCTTGGCGGCGACCTTCTGCGCCGATTTGACCGCCCCGGCCAGGTCCTCGGAGGCGGCGGAAACTTTGGTTTTCCCCTGGATCAGAGCCAGAAGTCCCTTGCCTGAGCCGACGCCGAAGACCTTGATGGTGTCGCCGGTTGCCTTGTTGAAGGCCTCGGCGCCCGGTTCCAGGAAACGCTTCTGGCAGGTGGTCGAGCCCCAGACGGCGATTTGCGCGGCAAAGGCGCTGGTGGCAACAAGACAGAACAGAGCAACCAGAGACAGCAGAGTGGTGAGACGCATTTTCATCTTTTCTTCTCCTCGACAGATGGTGTGATGATGATTCCGCGCAGGTGGCAAGCTGGAGGAATCTTTTTGGTTGTTCACCTATCGGCGCAGGGTTGGGTCTGATTAAGCAAAAAAGTAAAAGACTCTTATAATGAAAGCCCCATTGGGGTCTGGTCATGGTATCTCATTAAGACCTGCGAAATATGATTTGTTCTGTTCTTTGTTTGGGATGTCTGGTGGGAGGTGGCTATGCGGTGCGGGGTGGGTTGAAAGGGCCCCGACCGATGGTCGGAGCCCCTGGTGGAAAGCTCAAGAAAGGATCAGCCGACTCTGCGGCGTTTGAAACTGACCGTGCGTTTGTACTCCTCGAGTGTACCGGCCTTGCGGATATCGGCCCAGGTCCCCTTGTAGTAGGGGACCAGATTGCGGTCGACGGCGTCGGTGGTGACATCACCCATGACGCCGTTGTAGTGACCGAACATCATGAAGACCTGGTCGCGCTTGATGTCGGGTTCAACATGCACCATGGCGAATGCGGAGCCGTAGTCGTTGTAGATTTCAACGATATCGCCGCTTTCGACTTTGAGCTCTTTGGCGTCGTCGGGATTGATCTCGACCATCGCCATCGGGTAGCGCTCGCTGCGGAAGGGGACATACCGGTCGTGGTAGAGACTCTGCCAGACCTGGTTGGCGCGGCCGTTGTTGATCCAGAAGCGGTATTTCTTCTTCTGGCTTTCAACCTGCGGCAGCAGCCCGTTCCATTCGCTCGGTTGGAAGATGGCCCGGCCGTCCCGGGTGTCGAATTTGCCATCCAGGTAGAGCATTTCGGTGCCGATCATGGTGTCGCCCTTGAGCTCCTTGACCGGCAGCTGCACGCCGTTGTTGCCTGCCTTGCGCAGCCGCTCGTAGGTGACCAGGTGGCCGGTTGCGCCCCCCTGGCTGTGAATTTCCTTGAGGTGGGCGCTGCGGAAGCCGTCATTGAAGGCGTCCTCCTCCGTTTTCCAGTCGAAACCGGCAAAGCGTTGGGCCATATCCGCCTTGCCGGCCTGCCGGTACAGCCTTTCCAGCTTTTGCGCGATGGCGGCGGCGATCAGGCAGTCCGGTTTGGCTGACCCGGGCGGGTCCATGAAGCGCTCGGAGAGGCGCATGCGTCGCTCGCCGTTCATCGAGGTCAGGTTCATCTCTCCCGGATGGGCGGCCGGCAGCAGCAGGTGGGCGGCCTGGGCCGTTTTGGTCGGGTAGAGGTCGATGCAGGTAACGAACAGGCCGTTTTCCCGGGTGATGGCCTGCCAGACAGCGTCGATCATCGCCGCGACGCTCTTGCCGCGCACCTTTGCCAGGGCCTCCTTGACCCGGTTGCTGCGGCGCAGCACCGCCGCCTTGTACTGCTCGGCGTTGCAGGTGGTCTGGAAGGTGTTGACCCCCCAGTAGGTCATCATTTTCCCCTTGCCGGCGATGATCTCGCGGTCGACGTAGATGGCGGGACGCGAGCCGGGATAGGGCGGCCGGGCGTAGCCTTCCTGATGGCCGCCCATGCGCACCACGCCGGTGCCGCGGCGGCCGACATTGCGGGTCGCCAGCACCAGATTGACGATGGAGGACTGGGCGCGGTAGTTGTCGTTGCCCCAGATGATCCCCTTTTCGTAGGCGTGCATGGTGCGCGGCAGACCGCCGGACTTCTTCGGCTTGTAGGCCCATTCGGCGGCCTGGACGATCTTCGCCTCGGGCAGGCCGGTGATCGCGCTGGTCTGTTTCAGCGACAGCCGGTTGGCCTTGAGGGTTTCCTCGAAGCCGGTGGTGTGCCTGCTGATGAAGTCTCTGTCGATCCAGCCCTGGTCGGCGACGTAGGTGAGCAGGCCATTGAACAAGGCGGTATCGGTGCCCGGCTGCAGGTCGAGGTGCAGAACGTTCTCCTTGCCGGCGGCCTGTTCGGCGACGGCGATGGAGGGATTGCGGCGCGGGTCGACGAAGATCACCTTGCCGCGGCCGACCTCCTCACCCTTGAACCACTCCTTCTTTTTGGACACCGTCGCGCCCTGCAGGTTGGGAAGCCAGTGCACCAGGAAGTAGTTGGTCTGGCACTCGTAGGGGTTGGCGCCGATGCAGAGGATGACGTCGGCGAGTTCGGCGTCCTCGTAGCTGTTGTTCAGCTCCGAGATGCCCATGTCGCGGCTGGCGTGGCATTCCGAGTTGTAGGCCGGCCGGTTGTGGATGCGCACCATCCTGGTTTGCAGCGCAGTGAACATCAGCTTGCCGACCCCCCAGTTGTTCTCGAAACCGCCGCCGGCGCCGCCGTGGTCGAAGGCGGTGAAGGCCAGGTCATCCGGCCCATACGCGTCGAGAATGCGTTTGGTGATGCCGGCGTAGAGGTCGAGGGCCTGGTCCCAGCTGCAGTCCTGCCAGTCGTCGCCGGTAAAGAGGCGGGGGTGCTTGAGGCGCTCCTTGGTCAGGCCGTCGGCGTTGTACATCAGGCTGCCCATCTGGCCGCCGCGGGTGGAGAAGCCTCCCTTGTTGACCACGCATTCCTTGTCGGGAACGATCATCACGTTGTAGTAACGCCCGTCGTTGTCCTGAATGACGTTGACCATCGACGGTGCCGGCGCCCCTTCGAACGGGGCGAGCTGGCGGTTGAAGTCGAGGCCGAGAGCATTTTGTGAGGGAGCACGTCCTCCTTCACGGTTGACCGGCCACTTGTAGACCTTGTAGCCGCAGCCGACGATGCAGAAGTGGCAGGTCATGTTGCTGACCTTGGCGTCGCGCGGCGGAATCGGAATCCTGTCGGTCGTGCGATTCATGGCATCCTCCCCTCAGGCGATATTGGCCGTGCGGCCGTAGATGAGTCCAATGACGCCGACTGCGCGAACGCTGTCGGTGGCGCTGTCGTAGGCCAGTTCGATCTGCGGCAGGTTGGCGACTCCCTGGCCGCAGACCTGCTGACCGCCCTTTTCGGGGTCGAAGATGCTGTAGTGGCAGGGGCATTTGAAGGTTCCGGCGACCGGGTCGTACATGGTCGGGCAGCCCTGATGGGTGCAGAGGATGCTGAAGGCAACGATATCCTGGTTGGGGCCGACACCGCCCGGGACCGGCTTGCCGGTGCGAATCAGCTGGCAGGGGGACGAGGCGTCCGGATAGCTGAAGCTGACCGGCGTCCCTTTTTTCAGCTCCCTGGCCCTGGCGATGGTCTGCTCCTGGTAACTCAGCCGCGCCCGGTTCTCCGCTACGGCTGCTCCTGTGGCGGGGAGTACGGCCGCGGCACCGGCCGCCGCCCCACCCAGCTTGATGAATTGTCGACGGTTCATCTTAGGCATGGTGGCCTCCTCTGTCTGTTTGCTGCTGTCGGTGGGAAAGAGCGCTATTGCAACAATAGCCTGCCTTTTTGGCTTTGCAAGCTGCGCTGCGGCGGAGGGGCCATGGTTGATTTTTGCGTCGTCTCTGCTACCTTGGCGCTGAATATCTGCGGCTGTTTGTCAGCCCGATGACAGATGCTGTTATCAGGCTGTGCCAGGTTGGCCATGAAACCACCCAGGAGGAACCCATGTACGACCCCCAGACCACCCTCGAACAGGTCAAGGACTACTACGGCAAGGTCCTCTCCAGCCAGAAGGACCTCAAGACCAGCGCCTGCTGCACCACCGACGCCCTGCCGCTGAAGCACCGGCAGATTCTCGGGCAGATCGAGGACGAGATTCTTGCCAAATTCTACGGCTGCGGCTCGCCGATCCCGCCGGCCATCGAGGGCTGTACGGTGCTCGACCTCGGTTCCGGCACCGGCCGGGATGTCTACCTCGCCAGCGCTCTGGTGGGGGAGGCGGGCCGGGTGATCGGCATCGACATGACCGACGAACAGCTCGAGGTCGCCCGCCGGCATATCCCGGCCATGACCGAACGCTTCGGATTCAAAAAGCCGAACGTCGAGTTCCGCCAGGGCTACATCGAGGACCTGGCCGGAGCGGGCATCGGGGACAACTCGGTCGATCTGGTCATCTCCAACTGCGTCATCAACCTTTCCCCCGACAAGGAGCGGGTTTTCAGCGAAATCTTCCGCGTGCTCAAGCCGGGCGGCGAGCTCTATTTCTCCGATGTCTTTGCCGGGCGCCGGGTGCCGGACGCGATCCGCAAGGACCCGGTGCTGCACGGCGAATGCCTCGCCGGGGCCCTCTATATCGAGGATTTCCGCCGCCTGCTGCAGCGCCTCGGCTGTGCCGACTATCGGCGCATGAGCTGCCGGCGTATCGAACTGAACAACCCCGAGCTGGAAGCCAAAGCGGGGATGATCGACTTCTATTCGATCACCGTGCGCGCCTTCAAGCTCGACTGCCTTGAGGACATCTGCGAGGACTACGGCCAGGTGGCGATCTACAAGGGAACCATCGCGGATCACCCGCACCACTTCGACCTCGACGACCACCATCGCTTCATCACCGGCAAGCCGCTGCTGGTGTGCGGCAACACCGCGGCGATGCTGCAGCAGACGCGCTTTGCGCCCCACTTCGAGATCATCGGCGACCGCTCTGTGCACTACGGCCCCTTCGACTGCAAGCCGGTCACCGAACCGCCGCAGAACGCCGGAGGCTGCTGCTGAGACCATGGGCCTGTAGAGGACCGGCAGGGAGTTTTGGCTGGTGAATATATGTTTTAAGTTTGGCCGACTATCAACGATGTCTCAAATTCAACCGTATACATTACGCCATGCTTAATGCTTCGAAATGAAAAGAGAAAAATGGAGTATTCAGGTATAGATTAAGAGTAAAACATAATTTTAAAATAACTTGCCAAGGGGCAGGGGCTGGTGCTAAAGAGGTCCCCCGGAGGGGACGGTTATGGATGACTTCACCAGGAGGAAGGCATGGCGCATCAGGACCTGTCCCGAACCGAAGATCAGACGGTTGCCGGAATGTTTCAGGGTCACCTGGGAGAATCGGAGCTGGCGGATGTCCTCCAGTTTCTGGCCCTGAGCAAAAAAACCGGTGAACTTCTCATTGATATCGCCGGGGAACTGCCGGCGCGCATCTATTTCAAACACGGCGACCTGGTGCACGCCACCTGCGGCACCAGGGAAGGGCTGGATGTCCTCTGGGCGCTTTCGAGTCACCACCAGGGCGAGTTCATCTTTCAGCCCAATGTCCTGTCTCCGCTCACCAGCATCGACACGCCTCTGCAACACATTCTTCTCGAGATAGCCCATCATCATGACGAGAGCGCCAACAGGAACGGTGTATCTGCTGGCGCCGATACCGGGAGGGAACCCATGAAAAGTCTCAAGGAACTGCTCAATGAACTGATTCATGTCGACGGCATCAACACCGCTGTTCTGGTCGGTCGGGACGGTTTTGTCATTGAAGGTCTGGTCAGTTCGGGTCGGCTTGATGCCGAGGCCATCGGGGCCGTGATTTCGACCGGTATCGGTTCTTCCGAGGTTATGGGACGCGAACTTCAGGTGGGCCAGCTGGAGCAGACCATGGTGGAGTACGACGGCGGTATCGTGGTGGTCAATCTGGTCGGGGACAACGCCATTCTGGCGGTGGTGGCCGATCTGAAGACCCCGCTGGGCAACGTGCGCTATCAGGTGAAAAAGCGTCTTCCCCAGATTATTGAGGCGTTGGCGTGAAGGGTGGGGCCGTGGACGATATCAGGCAACTGCGCCGAACGGTGCAGCAGACCATGAATTTTACCGCGGCGCTGGCCCACGGCATCGAACAGGCCGTCGGCCGTGGGGCCAGTGGCATGACCTATGTGGCCGGGCGCAAGCTGGGGCTCGAGTTTGCGGCGGGCGCCCGCAAGACCGATGACCTGGAACAGGCCCTGGATGAGGTCCGGCGCATTTTGCACGAAAACAACTGCCTGTGGGGATTCGAGCCCTACCAGCGTGCCGGCCAGCCGCTGGTGCAGACGGATGACAAGGGGCGCCCCTGCCTGCAGCTGGTTTTCCGCGACTGCATGATCCGGCAGGCGCTGTTCTGTTTCGGACATGAACAGAAAGGCTCCTTGTGCACCATGATGTACGGATTTTTTTCCGGCGCCCTCGAGGCGATTACCGGACGGCGGTCGACGCTGGCGATTGTGCACGCAGGTGAAAATGCGTGCCTGAAAACCCTGACCTTTGAGAACTGATTATGGCTGGACGTATTCGCATGAACACCGACTGGCTGACCGTCTGTGGCGGTTGTCATGTCGCTCTGGTTGATCTGCATGAAAAGATACTCCAGATACTGGGAGAGGTGGATATCCTCCACTGCCCGCTGCTGACGGATGTCAAGGATTATCCCCGGGCCGATATCGGGCTTTTGAGCGGAGCTGTACGCAACGAGCATGATATCGAGGTGGCGCGCCGGATGCGGGAGGCCTGTGATGTGCTCATCGCTTATGGGACCTGCGCTGTCTATGGCGGCGTTCCGGGCGCGGCCCTGGCGCACAGCCCGGATGAAATCCTCGATTGCGCCTACCGGGACAATCCCACCACCCGGGGCGATACGGTGCCGGACCGGTTTGTCGCCGGGCTGAACGCCCAGATTGTGCCTCTGGACGAGATTGTCGAGGTCGATCTGTATCTGCCGGGCTGTCCGCCCCATGCCGCCTTTATTTTTGATGCCCTCATCAACCAGATCGAAGGTCGCCCGGTCAGGGCGACGGGACGCACGGTCTGCGCCCGCTGCGACCGGGTGATGAAGAAGACCGACGTGGCCGCCATACGTCAACAGCACGAGGCGGTGCCCGAGGCGGGGGTCTGTCTGCTCAGCCAGGGGTTCCTCTGCATGGGGTCGGTGACCCTGGACCGGTGTCTGGCGCCCTGCCCGCAGCGTGGTGTGGTGTGCAGCGGCTGTGCCGGCCCGACCCTGCAGATTCTCACCGAGCCGAACCGGGATATCCGGACCGAAATCGCCGACCGCATGAGTCGGCTGACCGCCATCCCGGCTTCGGAGGTTGTCACGGCCATCGAGGGCTCGGCCAAATGCCATTATGCCTACAGCATGGCCTCGAAAATGGTCGGCCAGAAACCGACCTTCCTGATTCACAAATGGATAGCCGAAGTGGAGCAGCAGCATGGCGCGAAGGATTGATATCGATCCGGTAACCCGTATCGAAGGACATGCCCGGGTGCTGGTCGATCTCGACGACCAGGACAAGGTCAGTTTCGCCGGTCTGGTCGTCAATGAACTCCGGGGGTTTGAAAGGATTCTGGTCGGTATGCAGGCCGACCGCATGCCGCTGGTGACCGCACGCATCTGCGGTGTCTGTCCCAGCGCCCATCATCTGGTGGCGGTCAAGGCGATCGAGAACGGCTGCCAGATCGTGATACCGGAGGCGGCGCGCCTGCAGCGCCAGCTGCTCTACATGGGGCATTTCATCCATTCCCACGCCGCCAGTCTCTTTGCCCTGACCGGTCCGGAGCTCTTTTTTGGGCTTGGCGCCGACCCGGCCAAAATGAATATTTCGGGTCTGGTGGCGGCCCAGCCCGATTTTGCCCGCAAGGCTTTGAGGCTGAGGAGCCTCGGTCAGAAAATCAACGAGGCGGTCGGGGGGCGGGGGATTCACCCGGTGACTGCGGTGATCGGCGGTATGGCTTCGGACCTGTCCGAAGAGCAACGTGGTGAACTGGCGCGCCTTGCGGACGAAGCTCTGGCTCTGGTTCTGGAGCTGACCTCGGCGGTTCGGGACCTGTTGTTCCAGCGTATGGAGGAGTCGGAGCTGCTGGGCAAAGGCATGACCCAGACCACAGCCTACCTGGGAACGGCCGCAGACGGCCAGATCGATTTCTATGACGGAGAGTTGCGTCTGGTGGCGCCCGATGGTCGCCTTTTGCGCAGTTTCAGCTGTGGTGACTACGATACCCTGCTGATCGAACGGGCCACCTCCTGGTCCTACATGAAGCCGGTTTTTGTCGCCTGGCAGGGCAAGGAGGGCGTCTTCCGGGTCGGCCCGCTGGCCCGGCTGAATGTCGTCGACGGCCTGGATACCGAACGGGCGCAGGCCGAACTTGAATCTTTCCGCCAGCGCTTTGGGCACCCCTGCCATCTGACCTACGCGCAGTTGTATGCCCGGCTGATCGAGCTGATCCATGCCTGCGAAAAGGCGGTCCGCCTGGCGGCGGAGCCGGAGTTGACCGGACCGGCACGCCAGGCGGTGCGGCTTTCGTCCGGACGCTGTGTCGGTCATATCGAAGCGCCCCGCGGGACCCTGTTCCACGACTATGTCATCGATGAGCGGGGCATCGTCCGCAAAGCCAATCTGCTGGTGGCAACCCAGCAGAATTTTGCCGCTATCAACCGCAGCATTCAGCAGGCGGTGGAGGGAACCTGGCAGGGGGAGGTGGATGCGAAGGTGCTCAACGCCATTGAATTCGCCATTCGCACCTATGACCCCTGCCTGTCCTGCGCAACCCATGCCGTGGGGCAGATGCCCATGGTCGTGGAGCTGTCGCGCTGCGGACAGCCGCTCGGGCGCTGTTCGAGGGAGGTGTGAGATGCCGGAAATTCGCATTGCCGAGGAGTGCTGTCGCGGTTGCCGCCTGTGTCTGGACGTCTGTCCGGTTGAGGTTTTCGGTTTTGATGAAGCGCGTGAACGGGCGCAGGTTGTCGCCGCCGATGACTGCATCGCCTGTTTGTCCTGTGCCTTTATCTGTCCGGCGACCGCGATCGAACTGACCGGCTACCATGCCGTGAAGAACTTTTACCGGGACCGCATTTTCAGCCGCAGGGTCGAGAGGTACCTATGATTGTCCGGACCGAACTAGATGCCACCCTGGAAGATCATCAGGCCGCCTTTACCGAGGTCTGTTTTCTGCTGGATGTCCTGACCCGGACCATCGGTGATGTCGTGGGCCAGTCTCAGGCGTCGCTGGCCATCAATGCCGGGCGGCACATGGGGCGCAAATTGCCGGTTCATATTGAAAACCCCGATCTTCCCCAGGTGGCGGAAGCCCTGCGAAACCGCTTTCACGAAGGGTTTGAGATTGCCGTCGCCGCCGATGCGGTCAAGGCGGAGCTGACCGTTGACCGCTGTGCCATTCGGGAAGTCTGTCGGGAGCGGAATCTTGAGGTCGGCGGGGAGCTGTGCCGCATGCTCCATTTTTACTGGTCCGGCATTATGAGTCACCTGCTGGGCCGTCCGGTCCGGGTGGGGGACTTCACCGCCGGGGAATCCTGTCGTTTATGCATGGAGGCAAAATGAGCGACATTCTTATCGCCTGTCTGGGCAACGAAATGGTCGGGGATGACGCCCTGGGCCCCACCATCTGGAAGTTGCTCAGGGAAAAGGGGGTTCCGGAGGGCGTGCGTCTGGAACTGTTTGCCTGTGGCGGTTTGGGGCTTATCGACAAATTGTGCGGGGAAAAACTGCTGATTGTCGTGGACGCCATCCGCGGTCTGGCCTTTCCGGGGCAGGTGGCGGTGCGGCGCTGGCACGACTTGCCCCACGGCCGGGGGCGGCCGGTCACAAGTCATGATATCGGTTTGAGGGAAGTTCTTGAAATCACGAGTGACCTTTTCCCGGACCGGGTTCCGGGCGAGGTGATTTTCATTGGGGTCGAGGGGAGAAACTTTACCGAGGTGGGCACACCCATGTCGGCGGAGGTTCAGGCGGCAGTCCCGAGGGTTCTGCGCACCATAAGGCGCTATCTCGACTGTCATCTTGGCGGCAGTCCCTTTCAAAAGGGGCTGGTCTGTACGGGGTGAATCATGGCACATCGCATTGCTGTTGTCAGTTCCAAGGGCGGTGTCGGCAAAACGACCCTGGCCCTCAATCTGGCCGTCAGTCTGGCCGAACTCGGGCATCGTACCTTGCTGGTTGACGCCGATCCCCAGGGCGGGGTCGGCTTTTCCCTGTGCCAGCAGGACGGAGAATGGCGTGGCCTGGCCGATTTCGTCGCAGGGGCCTGTTCTCTGGAAGAGAGCCTCAAAACGACCCGTCTGGAGGGCCTGACCCTGCTGCCGCGGGGGCGTCTGGCGCCTGCCGATACCGGCACATTCGAACTGCATCTGGCCGACAGCAAAGTCCTCGAAAAGACCCTTTTGCCCCTGAATGACCGGTTCGATTACATCCTGATGGATGCGCCGCCCGGCCTGGGGCTTGTTGTCCGTTCCATTCTGGCGGTCAGCAGTCACGTCCTGATCCCCCTGCAGGCCGAACCCCTGGCCCTGAGGGCGCTGGTCCAGATCCTTCAGGTCGTCGATGACCTGCGTCATCAGGCCAACCCTGACCTCCAGTTGCTCGGGTTGGTGCCGACCATGGTGCAGCTGGGACAGGAGGATTCTCTGGCGACCATGTACACCATCTGGTCGGACCTGACCGGCGTTTTTGAAACCTTCATCCCGAGAAACGACATTTTTCTGCGCGCCAGTGAAGAGGGCGTACCCGTCGGTTTTCTGGCGGGAGGTCCGACGCCGGAAGCCCGGCGTTTCCGCCTGCTGGCCGAAGAGATTGAACAGGCCCTGACGCCGGAAGGAGAGAGCCATGAACGGCAACGACAATCCCGCCGTCTTGTCTGACCGGCAACTGATTCGGACCCTGTCCCGCACCTTGTGCCAGCCCCACACCGGCGGCGCTCGCATCAGGCGTGGATGCTATGTGACCCTGCCGCCCCGTCCCTTGCCCGCCGCCGGCCATGAGGGAGAAGAAGACTCCGGCGCAATAACATTGAGTGACTGGAATGAACTCATGGGCTGGTGCATGGCCCAGCCTTCGGCCGAAGCGGCCTTTGTGGTCGATGGTCACGGATTTCTCATTGCCTCAACCGAGGATGAAGCCGGTGCGCTGGAGGGGCTTGGCGCCGAGCTGTGTTACAGCATGGAACAGCTGCAGCGCATCAATGCCGGCGAACAGCCCTTGCTGTCGGTCAGCCTGAAATTTATGGGGCGGGCCTTTTTTGCTGTCCGGGTGCGCTCCGGACAAAGTGACGACATCTTTGTGGTCGGTGTCGTCAGCAAAGAGGCTCTGCCGCGCCGCAGTCAGCGGGCGCTCATGACCCTGGTGGAGCAGAATCTGGCCAATCTGTTGTGAGGCTGCCGCCCTTGCACAAAGAGACTTCTGTGGTATGAATGAATCCGTTGCCGTTCAATTCACCTCAAGGAGTCTGATCATGAAGAAGTTTCTGGTTCTGCTGGCCATTGTTTGCCTGACCCTGCCGGCTCTGGCTTTTGCCGATGGCGAGGGAGAGGCCATCTACAAGAAATCGTGCGCTTTCTGTCACGACAGTGGTGTCGCCGGAGCCCCCAAGGTGGGCGACAAGGCCGCCTGGAAAGAGCGCATCGACGAAGGTGTGGACGACCTGACCGAAACCGCCATCAAGGGCAAGGGCGCCATGCCGCCCAAGGGGGGCAACGCCAGCCTGACCGACAAGCAGATTGAAGAGGCGGTCGAGTACATGGTCGAGAAGAGCAAGTAAAAAGAGCTGAACCCCAGCATGAAACAGCCCCCGTCACATTCTGCGACGGGGGCTGTTTTGTTATCCGCAGGATT
>CAZCUR010000063.1:0-14563 GCA_964501815.1 uncultured Geothermobacter sp. | reverse complement strand
CTCTGTGGTGAATCACTCAAAACCAATCACTTCACCATCGTAGCCGACCAGCAGAATAGCAATTCTCACTCCGGCAGACCAGTCCCGCAACTGGGCCAGCGCCCGTCGCGCCACATCGGTCACGAGCGGATGGCGCGGACCGAGGGTGAGAAAGACCTCGCGGGCGGTGTTGGCGCCGGCGATGGTACGGACCAGAGACGCATCGAGGCCCAGCGCCGCGGCCCAGGCCGCCAGCTCGCGCAGGTCGAGTTCGGAGCTGCGCACGTGGGTCTGCCTGTGCCCGCAGGCGATCTTGACCAGCTTGGCGAACTGGGCGGCGATGGTGAGCCGCGGGACCCCCTTGCGATGACAGGCTTCGGCCAGATAGCCGACATGGTCGCCCATCATGACAAAGGCCTCCTCGGCAAGGTCCGGCAGAGCGGCCTGCGCCGCTTTTTCACTGCTGCGCCCGGTACAGCCGATCACCTGATCGCAGCCGGCGGCCAAGGCGACATCGAGGGCGACATCCAGGGTATCGGTCCAGGCCTTGTGCGAAATCGGCCGGACGATGCCGGTGGTGCCGAGAATCGACAGTCCGCCGAGGACACCGAGACGGGCGTTCAGCGTCTTCTGCGCCCGCTCCTCGCCATCCGGAATGGACAGGGTCACGCGCACTCCGCCCGCAGGGAAGACCGAGCGCACCGCCTCGACAATCATGCGCCGCGGCACCGGGTTGATGGCCGGCTCGCCCACCGGCACCGCCAGCCCCGGCTTGGTCACCCGGCCGATGCCGGGTCCGCCGAGAATCACAACATCCCCCTCACCCCGGCCCTCTCCCTCCGGGGGAGAGGGAGACACCCGCTCGACCCGGGAGTGGATCTCGACGCCGTGGGTGATATCCGGATCGTCGCCGGCGTCCTTGATGACGAAGCAACGGGCTGCGTCGCCCTCGACCCGGCAGCCGTGCAGCCGGAAAACCGCCGTCTCCCCCGCCGGCAGCAGCAATTCCACCGATTCCGGCCGTTCGCCGGCCAGCCAGCGGGCGGCGCCCAGACTGGCCGCGGCGGCACAGGCGCCGGTGGTATAGCCATGTCGCAGGGCCCTGGCCAATCTCTACTCCTGCTCCGCCAGGATCATCAGCTGGTTGACAATGGCCGCGGCGATGGTTGAGCCCCCCTTGCGGCCGCGGCAGACGATGTACGGCAGCCCGGAGGCGAACAGCGCCTCCTTCGATTCGGCGGCACCGACAAACCCGACCGGCACCCCGACCACCAGCTCCGGGCGAACCCGCCCGGCCGCAGCGAGGTCGAGCAGTTCGAACAGGGCGGTGGGGGCGTTGCCGACCAGGAAGATGTTCGCCCCCTCGGCCACCCCCTTGCGCAGGGCGACGATCGAACGGGTCACCCCTTCGCGGCGCGCCTGTTCGGCCACGTCGGCGTCGGCGACATGGCAGTGAATGCTGCCGCCCAGCCGGGCCAGGCGCGCCTTGTTGACCCCGGCCAGCACCATGTTGGTGTCGCAGTAGATGCGGGCACCGGCTCGCAGGGCGGCCAGGGCCCGTTCGATGGCGCCGGGCGCAAACCAGGTGGTGTGGGCGAAATCGAAATCGGCACTGGTGTGGATGATGCGCCGCACCACCGGCCATTCGATGTCGGAAAAGCGATGCGGCCCGACTTCGGCGTCAATGGTGGCAAAACTCTTCGCCTCGATGGCGGCCGGATCACGCTCGATGGTTCGATTCATCGGTCAATCCTTCAGGTCCCAGCCAATAGCGCTGACGGTTTCGTCGATGCGCTCGCACACGACTTCGGCCAGTTTTCGGTGGACGCCCAGAGGCTTGCCGAGCACCATCTCCAGGTGCGGGTAGCGTTGTTTCGCCGCCTCGATCTCCTCGGGCAGATCGTGCAGGACGTGGGCGCCGGCGAACAGGAAGTAGGGATAAAGCAGAATCCGCCCGGCGCCGGCGGCAACGCAGGCGTCGATACCGGCCTGGATGTCCGGCTGGTGCAGTTCGCGGAAGGCGACCTCGACGATGGGGCAGCCGGTCTCCTCCCGGACCCAGCCGGCCACCTCGCGCAGGGCGTCATTGGCCTCGGCGATGCGGGACCCGTGTCCCATGAGCAGAATAGCGGTTTTCATCACTGTTGTCCTTTCAGCAGTTGCAGCAGTTGCCGGCGGTCGCGCGGCGGCTCATCCAGCCTCAAGCGACTGTCGGTGCTCAGCAGTTCGGCCAGTTGATAGACAAAGGGCGGCTCCAGCCCCAGCGGGGGGAGTCCGGCGCAGGCGGCCCGGGCATCACGCGCCTCGGCCTCAAAGACCAGGCTCCCCCGGTCGAGCACGCGGATGTCATCGGCCCAGGCGTAGGCGAAATCGACATCATGGGTGGCCAGAATGATGGTCAGGCCGTCGGCGTGCAGGCGATCGAGCAGGCGGACCAGCTCGGCGCGCATCGGCTGATCGAGACCGGCGGTCGGCTCGTCGAGCACCAGCACCTCGGGCCGCATGGCGAGCACCCCCGCCAGACAGGCGCGTTTCTTCTCGCCGTAGCTGAGGGCGTGGGTCGGCCGGCCGGAGAGCTCTGCGAGTCCGACCGCGTCCAGCGCCGCCTCGACCCGGCGGCGCACTTCCGCGGCAGGCAGACCGAGATTGAGCGGCCCAAAGGAGACATCCTCGTAGACACTGCCGGAAAAGAGCTGGGCGTCGGGGTCCTGAAAGACCAGGCCGATGCGGGCGCGCAGTCGTTTCAGGCCTGCGCGGGAATAGTCCAGCGGCGCACCGTCGAACAGCACCTGGCCGGTATCCGGGCGTTCCAGCCCGTTGAGCAGGGTGAACAGGCTCGACTTGCCGGCGCCGTTGCGTCCCAGCACCGCGGTCCGCCGCCCGCGCGCAAAGCCGATGGTCAACCGGCGCAGAGCCCGGGTACCGTCCGGGTAGCTGAAATCGACCTGACGGGTTTCCAGCAGCATCAGCCGGCCCCTCCCGTCAGCGCCAGAAACACCAGCACTATCGCCCCGGAACCGGCCAGCAGCAGGCGGCCCCGGGACAGGGGCCACTCCTGCTCAAGCCAGCGCAGTTCACCGTCATAGCCGCGCGCCAGCAGGGAACGGTGCAGCAGGCGCGAGCGCTGGTGGGCGCGGGCAAACAGATGGGCGCCCAGAAGCCCCAGCGAACGCAGGCTGTTGCGGTAACCGGCGTAGCCGAGCCGGCTTGCCTGGGCCAGGCGCATCTGACGGGCGACCTCGAAAAAAACGAACAGCTGACGATAGGCCAGCACCGCCAGTTCGATCAGCAGCATGGGCACCCGGCAGCGGCGCAGCAGGGTCAAGATGCCGGTCATCGGCGTGGTCAGTGCCAGCAGATAGAGGGAGGAGACAGCCGCCAGGGACCGGCTGAACACCAGCGCCGCCTGCGCCAGTCCGGAGCGGCTCAGCGCCCAGGGACCGAACCGGATCAGGGCATCCCCGCCGTCGGCCAGGGTCAGAGCCAGTCCCAGGGTCCCGGCCAGCAGAAATCCGGCCGGAAGCAGCAGCAGACGCAGGTAGGCCCGAACAGGGATACCGGCGGCGAAAACGGTCAGGGCAGCCATCAGCGCCGTCAGCAACAGGGCCGGGCCCGGGCTGCGACACAGCAGCGCCGCGCCCAACCCTCCGAGGGCGAACAGCCCCTTCTCAGCCGGGTTGACCTGAGCCCAGCGGTTGCTGTGACTGAGATGGTCAATCAGCATGGGTCGAGGCATCCCGATGCAGGCGTCGTTCGCGCCGGCGGCCGATGACATAGCCGATGATACCGGCACCCAGTGCCGCCTGCAGTGAAAAGAGCAGGCTTTCGATCTCGCCGCTCGGCGGTTCCCAGAGCGGTTCGGCCCAGGGTCGGTAATCAGGAGCCAGCTGGGTGATGGCGGCGGTCGCCTGATCGTCGGTGCCGGTGAACAGCTCGCCCTCATGCCCGCGGCCGTTCAGTCCTGCGGTCACCAGCGGCCAGACGGCGAGCACCAGCGCGCCGATCAACAGAAGCCAGTTGAGCCGGTCCCGTTTCATGGCCGCACCCCCTTGCCGGCAAGGCCGAAACCGAGTTCGGCAAGTTCGCGGCCGCTGTTTTTCGCCAGCACGTTGACGATGAAGACGGTCAGCAGCCCCTCACTGACGGCGAGCGGCACCTGGGTGACCGCGAAGATGCCGGCGAACTTGGCGAAGGAGGCGAACAGGCCGCCGACCGGGTCGGGGAAGGCCAGCGCCAGCTGGAATGAGGTGGTCACATAGGTCGCGAGGTCGCCGAGGCAGGCGCCGAGAAAAATGGCCACCCCCTGGGGCAGCCCCAGCAGACGGCTGGAGCGGAACAGTCCCCAGGCGACCAGCGGACCGACAATCCCCATGGAGAAAATATTGGCGCCGAGGGTGGTCAGGCCACCGTGGGCAAGCAGCAGCGCCTGGAAGAGGAGAACGATGGCCGCCAGCGGCGCCATGGCGAGCGGGCCGAACAGCACCGCGCCGAGCCCGGTACCGGTCGGGTGCGAACAGCTGCCGGTCACCGACGGCAGTTTCAGCGCCGAGAGGACGAAGGTAAAGGCGGCCGACACCCCGACCAGCATCTTCAGCTCCGGGTTCTCCTTCACCCGCCTGCGGATGCTGTGCAGGCCGGCGGCCACAAACGGCACCGAAGCAACGCCCCAGCCGACAGCGTGCCCGGCCGGCAGAAAACCTTCCATGATGTGCATGTTACTACCTCCTTCTGTCCGGGGATTCCACGCCCCATGTCATTGTGTTCCCCGTTCCGGTGCCGACACGGGGAAAAGGCGACAGAAGGAGCTCCTGCACCACATCCCCCGGCCGCCTTTACCGTCAGCGAACGGGTTGCGCCTGGATGGCGCCGACTCCAGACAGGCTTTCTGGCTCCGGGATCATCCCTTCCCCTCCCCTTCCCATGCGGCTTGGCAACCGCACAGTGGGTGAGCCGTGGCGTGGCTCGCGAGAGGTCGGTCCCCCGTCACAGCGGCGGGTCCGCGGGGGAGTCGCACCCCCTTTCCTTGCTTCTGGAGTCGTTATGAAAATCGTAGTTCACCACAGAGGCACAGAGGCCACAGAGACATCTTTCCTTTTCCTTCCCCCTTGAAGGGGGAAGGTCAGGATGGGGGTGAGGCCTGTTCGTTGCCTCCCCCTCCCCTCAATCCCCTCCCTCCAGGGGAGGGGAGGTTTTAAACTCTGTGCCCTCAATATCTCTGGGGTGAATCAATCCTCTCAGATTTTATCCCCCACCAGATCCTTCCTGAACAGTTCCCCCGCCCCGCGCGAGGCGCAGAAGTCGCCGCACATGGTGCAGGTGTTCTCGTCCTCGGGGGTACGGCTGGCGCGGATGGCACGGGCGTCCTCGGGGAAGAGAGCGAGTTCGAACTGCTTCTCCCAGTTCAGATCGCGGCGCGCCTTGCTCATCTGTTTGTCGCGTTCGCGCCCCTTCTCCGGGTACTTGTTCATGTCGCCGATATAGGCCGCGACCTTCGCCGCCTTGACCCCCTCGACCACGTCCTTTTCATTCGGCAGGGCGAGATGTTCGGCCGGGGTGATGTAGCAGATCAGGTCGGCGCCAAAACGGCTCGACTGGGCGGCGCCGATGGCGGCGGTAATGTGGTCGTAGCCGGGGGCGACGTCGGTCGAGATCGGCCCGAGCATGTAGTAGGGCGCATCGCCGCTCATACGTTTCTGCAGACGGATGTTGGCCTCGACCTCGTCGAGGGGGACGTGCCCGGGGCCTTCGACCAGCATCTGGCAGCCCATCTCGCGACCGAGTTCGGCCAGCTCGCAGTTGATCAGCAGCTCCTGCACCATCGCCCGGTCGTTGGAGTCGTGGATCGCCCCGGCGCGCAGGCCGTTGCCGAGGGAGAGGACCACGTCGTACTTCTTCAGGATAGCGCAGACCCGGTCGAACTTCTCGTAGAGGGGGTTCTCCCTGCCGTTCTTCATCATCCAGGCGACCATCGACACGCCGCCCTTGCTGACCAGGCCGCCGTAGCGGTAGCCCTGTTTGCGCAGCCGCTCCAGAGTGTAGAGGTTGATGCCGCAGTGGATGGCCATGAAGGCGATGCCATCGGCGCACTGCTTCTCGATCAGGTCGAAGAGCATCTCCTCGTCGAGCTTGTTGGGGTCACCATACTTGCGCGCCGCCTCGCAGAAGGCCTGGTAGAGCGGCACGTTGCCGACCGGCAGGTCGACCGCCGCGATCACCTCGCGCCGCACCCGGTCGAGGTCGCCGCCGACGGAGAGCTCCATCAGGGTGTCGGCCCCGGCCGCCTGCGCGGCTTTGGCCTTGCGCACCTCGGCGTCGTAGTCGATGATGTCCGAGCTGGTCCCGATGGAGGCGTTGACCTTGGTGCGCAGCCCCTTGCCGATGCCGACCGCCTTCGGCTTGCGGATGCTGTTGTTGGGGATGACGATCTTCCCCTCGGCGACCATCTGCCGGACATAAGCTTCGCTGACATTCTCCTCATTGGCCACCGCCGCCATCTGCGGGGTGACGATGCCCTGGCGGGCCAGTTCAATCTGGGTTGCCACTGCCGATCTCCTGTCGATTGAATTCACCACAGAGACACAGAGAAAACCTTCCATTTCCTTCCCCCTTGAAGGGGGAAGGTCAGGATGGGGGTGATACCTGTCTGTGGCATCCCCCTCCCCTCAACCCCCTCCCTCCAGGGGAGGGGACGTTCTAAATCTTCGTGCTCTTCGTGCCTTCGTGGTTGCCTTTAGCCTTCTCACAAAATGAAACAAAATTCTCCGCCAGCCGCGGGTTGCTGCCGAAATGCAGGTGCACGTAGCTGGCGAGGACGTTTTTGTATCGGAACCCTTCCCGGCCGAGGTCGGCGCCGCCCTTGCGCGCAAGGCGGTAGGCGCGTTCGACCTCGGGGGGCATGTCGAGTTCCGAGTAGTGGAACTCGTGGCCGCGGGCGACGGTTCCAGCCGGCCCGAGGGGCGTCCCGGCGGTCATGGTCACCTCGCGGTAACCGAGGGCCTTGCGCCTTGCGAGCATCCGGGCTTCGGCCGGAAAGACGCCGCTCAGCCGGTGCCCTTCGAGCCCGGCGCACAGAAGCAGCAGGCCGCCACATTCGGCGTAGACCGGCAGACCGGCTTCGACCCGCACTCGCACATCCTCCAGCAGCGCCCGGTTGGCGGCGAGCTTTTCGACCTGCAATTCCGGGTAGCCGCCCGGCAGGTAGAGGCCGTCGATCTGCTCCGGCAGACGGTCCGTCAGCGGCGAAAAAAAGACCAGGCTGGCGCCGGCCGCCTCCAGCCGCTCCAGATTCTCCGGGTAGCAGAAACAGAAGGCCGTGTCGCGGGCGACGCCAATACAGACCTTTGCCTGCGGGGATGGACCCGTATCAGCCCGTGACCCCTCCTGGCGCCCTGGCGTCCTGGCGGCCGAATCTTTTTCCCTGCGATGCAAATTTTCAAAAAGCGCATCGATATCCAGATGCGCCTCGACCAGATCGGCCAGCGCCTGGTAGTCGGCCACGCCGTCCGCCGCCGTCACCAGTCCAAGATGCCGTTCCGGCAGCTCGATGCCGCTCTCGCGTGGCAGGCACCCCAGAACGGGCGGCAGCCCCGGGGTCGACGCCACCGCCTGACGCAGCAGCTCCTCGTGCCGGGCACTGCCGACCCGGTTGAAGACCACCCCGGCGAATTCAAGGCGCGCATCGAAATCGACAAAGCCCTTGACCAGCGCGGCGGCGCTGCGCGCCTGGGAGCGGGCGTCGACCACCAGCAGGATGCGGCCGGAAAGCCAGCGGGCTATCTCAGCCGTCGATCCCTCATCCGAATCACCCGAGGCGCCGTCGAACAGCCCCATCACTCCTTCGACGACCGCCAGGTCCGCGCCGGAACAGCCGCGCGCGAAGATCGCCCGAACCTCCTTTTCGCCGCACATCCAGCCGTCGAGATTGCGACTGACCCGCCCGCAGGCGGCGGCGTGATGGCCGGGGTCGATGAAATCGGGCCCGACCTTGAACGGCGCCACCGAAATCCCCCGCCGTTTCAGTGCCGCGAGCAGCCCGAGGGTCAGGGTGGTCTTGCCGCTGCCGCTGGCCGGCGCTGCGATCACCAAAGGAGCGAGAGGCAAGGGACAAGAGACAAGGTCAAACGGGTTTGAAGTCACGATGCGCCTTTCACCTTTTCCCTTGAACCTTGCTCCTCTCAACCGTTCAGCAGCTGAACGGTTGCATAGCCATCCGCCCAGTAGTCGATGACGTTCAGGCAGCCGTAGCTCTGCTCGATGTGGAACATCCGCTCCAGCGGCGCGCCGATGGCGTCGAGGAGGATGACGCGGTTGACGCCGCCGTGGGCGACGAGGGCGATCTCCTCGCCGCGATGCCTGGCGACAAGTCGGGCGATCACCGGCCGCACCCGTTCCGCCATCTGCCTCAGGCTCTCGCCGCCGTCGACCTGGTAGTGGACCAGGTCATCGAGGCGTGCCTGCCACTCGTCCGGCCAGCGCCGCTGAATCTCCTCCCAGGTCAGCCCCTGCCATTTGCCGATGTGCAGCTCACGCAGCTCGGCGAAGCAGGCCGGCTCAAGGCCGTGATCCCGGGCGATCAGCTCGGCGGCGTAGCGGCAGCGACTCAGATCGCTGGCGTAGACCGCCGCCAGGGATACGTCCCTCAACCGTTCGGCCAGCGTCTCGGACTGCCGCCGCCCCAGACCGGTCAGGGCGACATCGTTCTGGCCGTTGTAGCGCCTGTGCTCATGCCCCTCGACCTGACCATGACGCATAAGGTAGATGCGGGTCTTTTCCATCATGTCCCTTCTCCACCCTTAACCTCTGGCCTGTTCGCCGTCAGGGCGCGAAACACGAAGATCAAAACCTCCCCTCCCCCGGCGGAAGGGGATTGAGGGGAGGGGGAGCCCCAGACAGGCATCACCCCCATCCCGGCCTTCTCCCTTCAAGGGGGAAGGAAACAGCAAAACTTTTGGCGCCCTGGCGACCTGGCGACACCTGTTTATCCAAATCGTCTCAGCCAATGACGGCCAGGACCAACAGGAGACTGGCGACCTCGACGACCTCCGTCGCGGCGCCGAGCACATCTCCGGTCACCCCTCCAAGCCGGGCCTGAAAATAGCGGATCAGCAGCATCGCCATCAGGCCGAACAGAAAGAGGAGAAAAATTCCCTTGAGGCCGAACAGGACAAAACAGGCGGCCAGCAGGGTGCCGGTTGCCAGCAGCACCTCGCGCTCGCCGACGTTGTCGACGAAAGCGGCCGCGGTCCCCTCCGGGCGCAGGTAGGGGCAGAAGGCGGCCAGCACCACCTGGATCCAACGGCCGGCGCAGGGCATCAGCATCAGCGCCGCTTTCTTCAGCTCCGGTGCGACGTGATAGAGGCTCAGGTACTTGAGCAGCAGCAGCATCACCAGGCCGACCACCGCCATGGCCCCGACCTGGCTGTCCTTCATGATCTTCAGGGTCCGTTCCCGGTCACCCCGGCCGCCGGCCAGCCCGTCGATGAGATCGGCGATGCCATCCAGATGCAGAGCGCCGGTGGCCAGAATCAGCAGCAGCAAAAGCAGGCAGTCGAGGACGGGACGCGGCACCAGCGCACCCAGCAGCCAGTCGAGCACCACCAGGGCAAGCCCCAGGGCCAAACCGACCGCCGGGAAAAAGCCCATGCTGCGCGCCAGTTCCTCCGGCTTCGCTTCCAGGCCACGGGCCACCGGCAAAACGGTCAGAAAACCGGCCGCCAGTCGGAAATCGCGCCAGGGCTGGTTCACTGGTCGTTCCCCTTGGCCACACCGGCCTCGTCGAAGGTGAGAATCTCCCGATAGGTGCGCAGGGCGGCCTCCATCAGGCTCATCACCAGGGCGCCGCCGGTCCCCTCGCCCAGGCGCATCTGCAGATCGAGCAGGGGCTCAAGTCCGATGCGCTCGATCATGGCGGCATGGCCGATCTCCACCGACCGGTGCGCCAGAAAGATGTAGTCGCGGATTTTCGGATGCAGTTCCACCGCCACCAGAGCGCCGGCGGTGGAGATGAAGCCGTCGACAATCACCGGCAGCCCCGCGGCCGCGGCACCGATGACCAGCCCGGCGATGCCGGCGATCTCGAATCCCCCCACCTTGGCGAGCACGTCGATGGGATCGTCCGGGTCGGGCTGATTCACCTCCAGCCCGCGCCTGATCGCGGCGATTTTGCGCGCAAGCGCCTCATCGTCGATGCCGGTGCCCCGGTGGGTCACCTTTTCGACCGGCAGCCCGGAAAAGGCGGCGATGATGGCCGCAGACGGGGTGGTGTTACCGATGCCCATGTCGCCGGTGCCGAGCAGGTCAATGCCCGCATCGCGGCTGGAAAAGGCCAGTTCGATACCCGCCTCCAGCCCCTGAACCGCCTGCTGTCGGCTCATGGCCGGACCGACCGCCAGATTGGCCGTCCCCCTGGCGACCTTCTTCTGCACCAGGCCGTCGCGCGGGGGAAAGTCGGCGTTGACCCCCATGTCGACCACGATCACCTCGGCGCCGGCATGGCGCGCCAGGGCGTTGACCGCGGCGCCGCCGTCGAGGAAGTTGTGCACCATCTGCGGCGTCACTTCGGCTGGGAAGGCGCTGACCCCCTCGGCGACAACGCCGTGGTCGCCGGCGAAGGTAAAGATCACCTTTTTGCGGATATCCTCCCGGCCGGTGATGGCGACATAGCGGCGGGCCAGTTCCTCCAGCCGGCCCAGGGACCCCTTCGGCTTGGCCTGACGGTTGATGCGGGCCTGAACCTCGGCCAGGCGCGCCGGGTCGACCGGTCGGATGCGATCGAGGGCCGCTTGCAGAGAGATTCGGTTCATGGCGATGTTCCTTTCGATCGAATCGTTGGCGCGTGTGGTAGCAAAGGGCTTTCACCCGGCAAAGCCGCAGACCAGCAATCCCCTCCCTCCAGGGGAGGGGGCATTTCACGGCGAGCCGGTGTGTCCTCCGGCCACGCACGAGGCCGCCACTCCTATTTCAGCCGCAAGGGCAACCCGCTGGCGACCAGCCAGGCCTCGTCGGCCGCGCCGGCGAAAAGCTGGTTGACCTCGCCGGCCAGGTCGCGGAAGGCCCGGGCCAACGGATTGTCGGGAACAATGCCGCAGCCCAGTTCGTTGCTGACAACGAAAACGGGCACATCCAGCCCCCGCAGCGTCTCTGCCAGCTTGCCGGCCTGCTCCAGGGTGACGGCGGCATCCTCCCCGTCGGCGAAGTAGCGGTTGCTCAGCCACAGGGTCAGGCAGTCGAGCAAGACCGCCCGGCAGCCGGACACGGCCCGGGGCAGACGTTCGGCCAGGTTGAGCGGCTCCTCCAGGGTTTGCCAGCCCTCCCCCCGCGCCTTCCGGTGCCGGGCCACCCGTGCGGCCATCTCCTCGTCCCCTACTGTGGCGGTGGCGACATAGAGACAGGGAGCGCCGAGTTCCTCGCAGCGGCGCTGGGCATAGGCGCTCTTGCCGGAACGCGCACCGCCTGTAATGAAAACCAGCCTGGACATCCGGGTTCGTGCCCTCCGGGGGACGAAATCAGCCATCCAATATGCGGGAGCAGAAAAAACAAAACCCCGAACCTGATCTGGTCCGGGGTCGGCATCTGTCCTGTCTGCAACAGCGCGGCCCGGACCTCTCCCGCGAAAGATCCAGCCAATTGTGCCGTTCAGGCAGGTCTCCTGGCTTACGGGTCATCCTCCGACCGCGCCTTCCCGCCCGACGTGGCAGTGGCACAAGTGCGGTCTTCGTCGCCGTTCACAGTTGCGGGGCAGCGAGGGATTTGCACCCTCTTCCCTATTCTTCCGCCGTCGACATCCCGGCGGACACCTGAACGCTATGGTGCGACCGTTGTAGCAGAGGGCCCGCCGGACTGTCAACGACCTCAGCGGTAGATCAGCTTGAGAATCAGCAGCAGCAGGGTGTTGGCCGTTGCCAGCAGATTGATGGTGATAAAGACCGGATCGCCGGCCAGAAAGGCGTAGGTGGTGTAGAAGAGGCCGCCGGTGAAGATGACCAGCAGCATCACCAGTGACAGGTCGTGGGTCGAGCGGGTGCGGAAGACCTTGATGATCTGGGGGACGAAACCGAAGGCGACCAGCAGGCCGCCGAGCAGACCAAGCCACTGGTAACCGTTCATGATCCCGCCTCCTCATCAAGATCCAGGGCCTGCTGTATCCGTTCCCAGACATCCTCCCGCCCTTCGCCGCTCAGGGCCGAAAAGACACTGAAGGCGTCCTTTGGCAGGCCCGTCGCCTCGAGAATCGGCCTGAGCTGCTTCACCCGCTGGCTGCGCTTGACCTTGTCGATCTTGGTGATGACCGGAATGGTCGGCACCTCAAGCTCTTCGAGCCAGTCGAGCAGTTGCAGATCCTCATCGTTGGGCACCCGGCGGCAATCGAGCAGCCAGACGACCCCCTTCAGGTTCGGCCGGCTCTCCAGGTAGGTCCGCACCATGGGACCCCACTGGCGTTTGACCGCCATCGGAACTTTCGCAAAACCGTAGCCGGGCAGATCGACCAGACAGAAGGACTGGTTGACCAGAAAAAAGTTGATCAGCTGGGTGCGCCCGGGAGTGCTCGAGGTCCGCACCAGCTTGCGCCGTCCGACCAGGGCGTTGATCAGGCTGCTCTTGCCGACATTGCTGCGTCCGGCAAAGGCGATTTCGGGCCAGTCGGCCGGAGGATAGTTGTCCGGGCGGGTGGCACTCTGGAGGAATTCGGCGCTCTTGACGTGCATGGGTTCGTAGACTCCCGGTCGTAATGCAGAGGATGGATGCTAGCATATCGGCGCGTTGGGGCCTAGAGACAGACGGGAGAAAAAACTCTTTCGCCTGCGGCGCCATCCTTTTCTTGCTCGCCCAAAAAAAGGATGCAATAAAAAGGCGACCCGACGAAGCCACCCTGCGGGTCCCTTCGCTGCGCAGCCGTCTGGACAGGATTCCTCCCCCTGAGGGAAAGCAGCGTGTCCGCTAATGTGAAGACAGATCACACGGTCCTGACGTCCCCCCCACCCTAACCCACCCCCTCCAGGGGGGAGAGAATAGCGACGAAGTTTTTGTGGCCCAACGGAACCGCCAGCCCGATGTTCCAACTCCCTGCACCGGCGGAAAATACGGCACCGAAAAATTCTGACCCGGTTGGCAAGTCGGGAGCTGCGAAGGCGAAACGGGGTCCTGCTTCCCGGGGCGATCATCCATCCGGAACGACCGCGACGGCCGTGGCCGCCGGCAAAGCATTCCGGCATATTTAGAACATTGATTTTTTCCCTGAAAGTTGCTAAACGTACGGAGATTCTTCCTGTCTGGTGTCATCTGCCATAGGCCGGATGGGAACATTCGACCGGAGAGACCGGGACGCCGGTCACATCAACCCAGGAATTGTTGCCCCAAGGAGATGAACTGAAATGAACGCTGCCAAGTGGGTCCGTGTGCTTGTGATCGCACTGTCGTTGCTCGTATTCCAGGTGGGAATGGCTGCTGCCGCTGATGCCCGGCCGGGCAAATGCATCACCCTCGAAGGTCAGGAAGTCAGCTTCTTCAAGATTGACCGCAACCTGGTCAAGGGCTGGTGGAACGGCACCCCTATCGAAGTTCCCCTCGAATTCGTCTCCGAAATCCTGTTTCTCGACAGCCCCAAGGTCAACTACAGCATGTTCGGCAACGAGATCAGCGCCGGGCAGATTGAGCTGACCCGCAAATCGGACGGCAAAAAGTTCATTCTCAAGGACGCCTTTCTGCCGTCCGACTGCAACTGCACCTTCATCACCTACACCTACCGCAACCCCTTCACCCTGGAGCTGGGGACTGAAAGTCTGCCCATCGACGGTCTGAAGCAGATCATCTTCGTCGACAAATAAGCAGGATGCAGGGCCGATGCAACCTCAAGGGCGACCCAGACGGGTCGCCCTTTTTCATGCTTGATATTCCTGGATATCCTGCTATAAATAAATGACTCAATTCGTCAAGTTTTATTCCAGAAAGGGGAGGTAACCAGATGATCAGCGACAAGCTTCTCGACGCTCTGAACGAGCAGATGAAAAACGAATTCTATTCGGCCTATCTCTACATGGCCATTGCCGGATATTTTGAAGCCGAAGACCTGCCGGGTATCGCCTCGTGGATGCGGGTTCAGGCCCTGGAAGAACTGACCCACGGAGAGAAGTTTTTCAACTTCATTACCGAAGCCGGCGGCCGCACCGACTTTCGTGGTTTTGACGCCCCCCGAAACGACTTCAGCAGCCCGCTGGACGCCTTCAAATACAGCCTTGACCACGAGCAGTTCGTCACCGCCAGCATCAACAAGCTGATGGACCTGGCCAAGGAGGAGGGCAACCACGCCGCCCAGATCTTCCTGCAGTGGTTTGTCACCGAACAGGTTGAGGAAGAGGCCAGTTTCGGCCTGATCATCCGCAAGCTCGAGCGCATCGGCGACGACGGCAACGGTCTGCTGCGCCTCGACGAAGAGTTGGCGGCGCGCACTTTCGTGCCGCCGGCGGCAGCGGAGTAAATTCTGTTTCGTTGAACCCAACGCCCCCGCTTTGCCGGGGGCTTTTCTTTTGCCGCTTCCGCCGGTTGCGGCTCTCAGGACAGGCACTCTCCCCAAGGGACCGATTCCCCC
>CAZCUR010000062.1:0-14618 GCA_964501815.1 uncultured Geothermobacter sp. | reverse complement strand
ATCAACGTCGATCCGGGCACCATGAGCCCCTTCCAGCATGGCGAGGTGTTCGTGACCGATGACGGCGCCGAGACCGACCTCGATCTTGGTCACTACGAGCGTTACACTTCGGCGACGCTGAGCCGCAAGTCGAATTTCACCACCGGCCAGGTGTACGATTCGGTCATCCGCAAGGAGCGGCGCGGTGACTATCTGGGCGGTACGGTCCAGGTCATTCCGCATATCACCAACGAAATCAAGCAGAAGATTCTCGACAACGCCAAGGGGGTGGATGTGGCCATTGTCGAGGTCGGTGGTACCGTCGGTGATATCGAGTCGCTTCCGTTTCTCGAGGCCATCCGGCAATTCCGGACCGATCGCGGAGCGGAAAACGTTCTTTACATTCATCTCACCCTGGTCCCCTACATTGCCACGGCCGGTGAGCTGAAGACCAAGCCGACCCAGCACAGCGTCAAGGAACTGCGTGAAATCGGTATTCAGCCGGATATCCTGCTGTGCCGCTGCGATCGCGAGATTCCCCGCGACATGAAGGCAAAAATCGCCCTGTTCTGCAACGTGCGCGAGGAGGCGGTTATCACCGCGCGTGATGTGCAGTCGATTTATGAGGTGCCCATTGTTTTTCACAACGAAGGGCTGGACGAGCGGATTGTCGATTACCTCAACATCTGGACCAAGGCCCCCGACCTTTCCGGCTGGGAACGCATTGTCCGGCGGGTCAAGGAGCCCGCGGAGGAGACGACCATAGCCATTGTCGGCAAGTATGTGGAGCTGAAGGAGAGCTACAAGTCTCTTTCCGAGGCGCTGGTGCACGGCGGCATCGCCAACAACTGCCGGGTCCATCTCAAATATGTCGATTCCGAGGCGCTGGAGCGCCACGGCATCAATACGACCTTTGACGATGTCGACGGTATCCTGGTCCCCGGCGGCTTCGGTGAGCGTGGCAGCGAGGGCAAGATTGCCGCCATCGGCCACGCGCGCGAAAAGGGGCTGCCCTTTTTCGGCATCTGTCTCGGCATGCAAATGGCGGTGGTGGAGTTCGCCCGCAATGTCTGCGGCATTGAGGAGGCGCATTCATCCGAGTTTCATGAAGATGCCGCCAACCCTGTCATCCACATTATGGAAGAGCAGAAAAAAGTGCGCGGCAAGGGGGGGACCATGAGGCTGGGGGCCTACCCCTGTGCGCTTGTCGAGGGAACTCTGGCCCGGCGCATCTATGGCACCGACCAGATTTCCGAGCGCCACCGGCACCGTTACGAATTCAACAATGCCTATCGGGAACAGCTGCAAAAATGCGGCCTTGTTCTTTCCGGCATCAACCCCGACGCGGATCTGGTGGAGATTGTCGAACTGAAGGACCACCCGTGGTTTCTCGGCTGCCAGTTCCACCCCGAGTTCAAGTCCCGGCCCATGGATCCTCATCCGCTGTTCGAATCCTTTGTCGGCGCCTGTCTCAAACAGGGGCAGGCCAAAAGAGGTCAGGAATGAAAAGTGTCAAAGTCGGAAACCTGGTTTTCGGCGCGGGGCATCCCCTGGTGCTGATTGCCGGTCCCTGTGTCATTGAAAGCGCCGAGCATACCCTGCGCATGGCCGAGGCTCTTGCCGGGGTCGCGCGGCGACACGGTATCGGCCTGGTTTTCAAGGCCTCCTATGACAAGGCCAACCGGTCCTCATCCAAATCCTACCGCGGGCCCGGGTTGGACAAGGGGCTGGAGATCCTTGCCCGGGTGCGTTCGGAAACAGGTCTGCCGGTTATCTCCGATATCCACGAAACCGCCCAGGTCGAGGCGGCGGCCCAGGTGCTCGATATCCTGCAGATACCGGCGTTCCTCTGCCGGCAGACGGACCTGCTGCAGGCTGCCGCCCGGACCGGCAAGCCGGTCAATGTCAAAAAGGGGCAGTTCATGGCCCCCTGGGACATGAAGAATGTCCTGACCAAGCTGGACGAGGCCGGTGGCGAACAGGTGCTGCTGACCGAACGGGGCACCACCTTCGGCTACAACAACCTGGTGGTCGATATGCGGTCCCTGGCGCTGATGCGGGAGCTTGGCACGCCGGTGGTGTTCGACGCAACCCATGCGGTCCAGCTTCCCGGCGGTGCCGGTACCAGCAGTGGCGGCCAGCGTCAGTTTGTCGCCGGTCTGTCGCGGGCTGCGGTGGCGATGGGGGTTGACGCCCTGTTCTGGGAGGTCCACGATAACCCCGATTCCGCCCTGTGCGATGGCCCCAATTCGCTGCCGCTCGATCGTCTGGACGCTGTTCTGGTCCAGGTGCTGGCCATCGATCGCCTGGTTCGGGAACAGGGTGCCGTATCGGAGTTTTGACCATGATTGAAAAAGCGAAACAGGTGCTGCAGGTCGAGGCTGACGCCGTACTCGCCCTGAAAGAACGGCTTGACGGCAATTTCACTGAAGCCGTGCGCATGATTCTGGCGTGCCAGGGCCGGGTGGTCATCACCGGCATGGGCAAGTCCGGTCTGATTTGCCAGAAAATTGCGGCCACCATGGCATCGACCGGAACTCCCGCGCTGTTTCTGCATCCTGCCGAGGGGATTCATGGTGACCTCGGCATGCTGATGAAGGGGGATGTGGTCATTGCCGTCTCCAACTCCGGTGAGACCGAAGAGGTGGTGCGCATTCTGCCCATCATCAAGCGCATGGGGCTGCCCCTGATTGCCATGACCGGCAATCCCGGCAGCACCCTGGCCAGAGCCGGAGACGTCTTTCTCGATATCTCCGTGGCCGAGGAAGCCTGCCCCCTGGGGCTGGCCCCGACCGCCAGCACCACGGCGACCCTGGCGATGGGAGACGCTCTGGCGGTGGTCCTGCTGGAAGAACGGGGCTTCAGTGAAGAGGACTTCGCGCTGTTCCATCCCGGAGGCGCCCTTGGCAAGAGGCTGCTGCTGCGTGTCGAGGACATGATGCATACAGGCGGGGATATCCCCCTGGTGCGTGAGGAAACCCTGCTGCGTGACGGACTGTTCGAAATTACCAGCAAAAAGCTGGGCATTACCGGGGTTGTCAATGCCGCCGGCGAGCTGATCGGGGTTTTTACCGACGGCGACCTGCGCCGGGCGCTCGAGCGAGGCTATGACGTTCTGGAAAAACCGATGCTTGAGGTGATGACCCGCAACCCCAAGCGGATTCTGCGGGACAATCTCGCGGCCAAGGCTCTGCAGCGCATGGAGGAGTTTTCCATCACATCCCTGTTTGTTTTTGACAATGAGGAGGCCAGGGTGCCTGTCGGCATCGTCCACCTGCATGATCTGCTCAAGGCCGGGGTCGTTTGACATGGAAGAAAGACTTAAAAAAATCCGGCTGCTTTTGCTCGATGTCGACGGGGTGCTGACTGACGGCCGAATTATCATCAATGACCGGGGGGAGGAGACCAAGGCCTTCCATGTTCGTGATGGTCATGGCATGAAGCTGCTGCAGCGAGCCGGGGTTCAGATCGGCATCATCACCGGCCGGTCCTCGCGGGTTGTGGCCCATCGCATGCGTGAACTGGGTGTTGATCTGGTCGTCCAGGGGAGCAAGGACAAACGCGTCCCCTACCAGCAGATGCTCGAACAAACCGGTCTTGAAGACCACGAAATCGCCTATGTCGGTGACGATCTGGTCGACCTGCCCCTGTTGCGCCGGGTCGGTTTCGCCGCTACGGTTGCCGACGGCTGCGACGACCTCAAGGAGCACGTCCATTATGTGACCCGGCGCCCCGGCGGCATGGGGGCCGTTCGGGAAATCTGCGAAATGATCCTGAAGGCGCGGGGGGCCTGGGAACAGGTGACCCTCAGGTACTGGCAAGACTGATACAAAAGTTGTGCCAAAGGAATCGGTTGGCGCTTTACTCGTCGGTTGGCCGGTGCTATACTGCCCCCCGCCCATGAACGTTGCATTCAAACCTCGCCATAGCCTGCTGATTATCCTGGTGCTGGTTGCTCTTGGCCTGGCCTGTCTGGTCGGCAAGGGTTATCACGCGCCCCCCGCCACCCCTGATGCCGGCCCCGAAAAGGGCGCCGACGTGACCCTGGACAACATCGATTACACAGAGACGCGTGACGGGCGGCCCTATTGGCGCCTGCAGGCTGCACGGGGCAGTCATGACCTTTCGACCGGAACGACACGTCTGGAGCAGGTTCAGGTCGTATTTTTCGGCACAGATCCCGAGCGTGACCTCAAACTGAAAGCGGATACCGGGGTCTGGAACCGTCAGACCGGTGAGCTTGAGGCCACAGGTCACGTCGAGGCCAGGGACGAGCGCGGTTACACGGTTCGGTCCGACCGGATGTACTACGACCGGCAGAAGCGTCTGGTGTGGACGGATGGGCCGGTTCATCTCACCGGGACCGGAGTGGAGGTTAAAGGGCGGGGGCTGCGGCTCGATATCGACGCCCGTCGTCTCACACTGCTGGCTGACGTCTGGTCCCGTTGGCAGCTCGACCTTGTCAGGGAGGGGCGGGGATGATACGCCTTCTGCTTGCTGTCCTGGTCTGTCTGGCCCCTCTGGTTGTCGCTCCCGGCGGGGTGGTTGCCGCCACACCGGCATCCTTTGACCGCAGTGCACCGCTTGAGATTACCTCGGACCGGCTGGAAGCCGATGACAGCCGAAACGAGGTCGTTTTTGTCGGCCACGTGGTCGCCCGCCAGGACACCCTGACCATTCATTGCGGCCGACTGACGGTCCTGTACGGAGAGGGGCGCCAGGTCCGGCGTATTGTGGCGGAGCAGGATGTCCGCATCCTGCAGGGGAATCGTGTGGCGACTGGTGAACGGGCGGTTTATGACCGGTCGGCCGGGCGCATCGTTCTCACCGGTCAGCCACAGGTCAACCAGGGGGACGACTTTGTCAGCGGGGAGAAGATCACTGTGGACCTGGACAGTCGTCGCAGTCTGGTTGAGGGGGGCAAGGAGAAGGTCAGGGCCCTGTTTCATCCCGGAGAGCAGAACCATGGCACAAACCCTGCGCGCTGAGAAGTTGTGTAAAAGCTACCGGCGTCGCCGGGTCGTGGACCAGGTTGACCTTGAGGTATCCTCCGGGCAGGTTATCGGACTGCTCGGCCCCAATGGCGCCGGGAAAACCACGTCCTTCTACATGGTTGTCGGTCTGGTCAAGCCGGACAGCGGCCGGGTTTTTCTCGACGACCGGGAGCTGACGGATATGCCCATGTACCAGCGGGCCCGAAGCGGGATATCCTATCTGCCCCAGGAGGCCTCGGTCTTTCGCAAACTGACGGTTGAACAGAATCTGCTGGCCATTCTGGAGACTCTCGATATCGGTCGTGAGGAGCAGCAGGCGCGCAAGGACCAGCTTCTGGAGGAACTGCGCCTGACCCATGTGGCCCGCAGTTTCGGCTATGCCCTCTCCGGAGGGGAACGGCGGCGCTTGGAGATCGCCCGCGCGCTGGTGATCGAGCCGGACTTCATCCTGCTTGATGAGCCCTTTGCCGGTATTGACCCGTTGGCGGTCATTGACATTCAGGGGATTATCGCCCAGCTGAAAGAAAGAGGCATCGGTATTCTGATTTCAGACCATAATGTCAGGGAAACCCTGACAGTGTGTGACAGGGCCTACATTCTCAGCGAGGGCAAGGTGCTCGAGTACGGCACCCCGGATGAGATAGCCGCCAGTGAGAAGGCCCGTACCATCTATCTGGGCGAGAAGTTTCGACTTTAGAAAAGCCGACCGCGGTGCTATCCTGCCTGTGCAGTGACCGCGTTTTTGGGAGATCCGATGGCACTGGAAATTCGCCAACAACTCAAGCTCAGCCAGCAGCTGGTCATGACCCCTCAGCTGCAGCAGGCGATCAAGTTGCTGCAGCTGTCGCGCATGGAGCTGCTGGATGTCGTGCGTCAGGAACTGGAGGAAAATCCGGTCCTCGAGGAAGCGGCCGAGGCACCCGAAGAGAAACCGGCTGAAGAAAGTTCAGAGGATGCCGCCGACGCTGCAGAACCGGATGCCACCACCGACAAGCTGGAAGAAATGCCGGATGAGCCCGCCGCCCTCAAGGACGAAATTGATTGGCAGGCCTATCTGGAAGGCTATACCCAGTCGAGTACGGCCCCGGATATCTACGAGGACGACGAGGACCGGCCGGGCTACGAGGCGCTGCTGACCCGCAAGCCCACCTTGAGTGACCATCTCATGTGGCAACTCAGTCTGAGTCGGGTCGACGACCGGCTGCGCGCTGTTGCTGCGGAAATCATCGGCAACCTCGATGCCAGGGGCTATCTGCAGGCGACCCTGGAGGAAATCGCCGAGGGGGCCGGATGTGACCTCGAGACCGCTGAGCAGGCCCTGGCCATTGTCCAGGATTTCGATCCGCCTGGCGTTGCCGCGCGCAACCTTCAGGAATGCCTGCTCAAGCAGGTCGAACATCTGGGCATGCAGGGCTCGCTGGTCGAGACGATCCTGCGCGACCATATTGCCGAACTGGAATCGCGCAAATATCAGGTGATCGCCCGTGAACTCGGTGTGTCCCTCGATGAGGTGCTCGGCGCCGCCAAGATTATCTCCAATCTCGACCCCAGGCCGGGGAACGCTTACGACAGCGACGACATTCACTACATCACTCCGGACATCTTCGTACACAAAATCGGGGATGACTATGTTGTGGTGCTCAATGACGAGGGCATGCCCAACCTGAAGATCAACAGTTTCTACCGCAACGCCCTGTCCGGCCATGCCGATATTGATCCCAAGGCGGGCGAATACATCCAGGAAAAGATGCGCGGCGCCCTTTGGCTGATCAAGAGCATTCACCAGCGCCAGCGCACCATCTACAAGGTCACCAAAAGCATCGTCAAATTCCAGAGGGAATTTTTCGACAAGGGAATTGAGTATCTCAAACCGCTGGTTCTCCGGGATGTCGCCGAAGATATCGATATGCACGAGTCGACCATCAGCCGGGTGACGACCAACAAGTATGTGCAGACCCCGCAGGGGCTTTTTGAGTTGAAGTTCTTTTTCAACAGCGGTATAAGCACCACCGGCGGTGAAACCATTGCCTCGGAAAGTGTCAAGAGCAAGATCAAGGAAATCATCGCCGGAGAGGACCCCAAAAAGCCCTACTCCGACCAGAAAATCGTTGAGATCCTGCGAGAGCACAATATCGATATCGCCCGCCGGACTGTCACAAAATACCGGGAAATGCTGGGTATCGGTTCTTCCACCGAGCGCAAAAGGCTATTCTGAACTGGTCAGCCGTCCGATAGGGGTTATACTTTCCCACAAGGAAACACTCATTACGGCTGCTTGATCAGGAGGTATTGCATGCAGATTTCCACCACATTCAGACACATGGAAGCCAGTGACCCCATCCGCACCTATCTGGAGGAGAAGCTGGCGAGGATCAAGAAGTACATTGACGAGCCGATTGATGCGCAGGCGGTCTTTTCGGTGGAAAAGAAGATCCGCCACCATGTTGAGGTGACCCTGGTTGCCAAGGGAATCACCATCAAGGGGACCGAAACCACCAACGATATGTACGCGGCGATCGATTCGGTGGTTGACAAAATCGAACGGCAGCTCAGACGTTACAAGGAACGTCTGAAGCGTCACAAGCCCATGTCGGGGCGTGAACGTCAGGTCCAGAAGGCCATCGTCCAGCTGGAGCGGGTCGAAGAGGTCGACACCGAACCTGTCATTGTCAAGACGGAAACCTTTTCGGTCAAACCGATGGCGGTCGAGGAGGCCGTCATGCAGATGGATCTGCTTGAAAAGGACTTTCTGGTCTTTACTGATGCCGAAACCGAAGAAATCAACGTCGTTTACCGGCGCAAGGACGGTAACTACGGCCTGATAACGCCGCAGCAGCGCGCCTGAAACTACACCAACAGCCGCAGGGGAAGGGGAGAGCCTCTTCCCCTGCCGTTTATCCGGTGAAATGAACATGAAGCTGACCGAATTGCTCAAACCCGAAGCCATCAATCCCTCCCTGTCCGCCACCGGCAAAAATGAGGTGCTCGCGGAACTGACCGACGCTCTGCTCAGAGTTGAGCCCGGCTTGAACCGTGATGAGGTCGTCGAGGTGCTCAAGGAGCGTGAGAGTCTGGGCAGCACCGGAATCGGCGACGGTGTCGCCATCCCGCACGGCAAGCTGAAACAGCTCGACCGGTTGCTCCTTTCCTTTGGCCGCAGTCGCTCGGGTGTCGATTTCGATTCCATGGACGGGCAGCCGGCGCACCTGTTTTTTCTGCTGGTTGCGCCCGAGGAATCGGTCGGTGTCCACCTCAAAACCCTGGCGCGGATATCCAAGCTGCTCAAGAACGCCGATGTTCGACAGGCGCTGATTGACGCCGAAAGCGCCGAGGATATTTTCGCCATTATCCAGCAGCGGGAAGAAGCCCTCTAGGTGACCGCAAGTCAACCGGGCCCTGAGCCATGCCATCCATCAGCGTTGAAGAGATTCTGAGTGAAAAAGAAGCCGGACTCGATCTTGAGCTGCTGGCTGGCGAAGCCGGTTTGGGTCGTCAGGTCCGGGTTCCCCGTATTCAGAAACCGGGCCTGGCGCTGGCCGGTTACGTGGAAAATCTTCACAGTGACCGGCTTCAGGTCCTCGGGTCCACGGAACTCTCCTATCTCGCCCAGCTCCCTGCCGACAAGGCGCGCAGCAACCTGGAAAAACTGTTCCAGGCCGACATCTGTGGTTTTGTCGTCACCAAGGGCCAAAAGGTGCCTGACGAATTGCTCAGGCGTGCGGAACAGCAAAACATCCCCCTTCTGCGCACCCATCATCAAAGTTCCGTTTTTATCTCGCTGATAACCACCTTTCTCGAAGAACGGCTGCTGCCGTCCACCACTATTCATGGTGTTCTGGTCGACGTTTTGGGCGTCGGGGTGCTGCTGCTGGGCAAAAGCGGCATCGGTAAAAGTGAATGTGCTCTTGACCTGGTGCTGCGCGGGCACCGGCTGGTTGCGGATGATGTTGTCAAGGTCCGCAAAAAACTGCCGGCCGTGCTCTTTGGCGAAGGCATGGACCTGCTCCATTATCACATGGAGATCCGCGGACTGGGCATCATCAACATCAAGCACCTGTTCGGGGTTGCCGCCATTCGCGAACGCAAGAAGATCGATTTGGCCCTGGAACTGGTCCAATGGGAGGACGGCCATGATTATGACCGCCTCGGGCTCGAGGAAGAGACCCACACCATTCTCGATATCGCCGTCCCCTTGCTGAAAATTCCGGTGCGTCCAGGTCGGAATATCACCAGTATCGTTGAGGTTGCCGCGCGCAACCAGCTTTTGAAGGAGATGGGTTACAACAGCGCGGTCGAATTTCAGGACCGGCTGGAAAAACGGATGGCCGAAACCGCCTGGCTGCATGCCCATCGAATCATCGGGGACAACCTGGAATGACCGGTCGCCGCGTTGTTGTCATCACCGGCTTGTCCGGATCGGGAAAGAGCTGTGCCGCCAAGGCCCTGGAAGATGCCGGATTTTTTGTCATCGACAACCTTCCCCTTCCGCTCCTGCCCCAGTGTCTGGGCCTGACCGCCCTGAGAGACAGTTCCGGACCGGGGATTGCCGTCGTCATTGACGTGCGCAGCCGTAAATTCCTCGACGAGCTGGACCGGACGCTGGCCGCCATCCGCCAGGCCGGTTACCAGATTGACATCCTTTTCCTTGACAGCGCCGATGACGTGATCGTGCGCCGTTTTTCCGAAACCCGCCGCCGTCATCCCCTGGCCGGAGAAGGCCTGGTTCAGGAGGGGATCGCCCTGGAGCGGGATATTTTGCTCAAACTGCAGAAACAGGCCAATCTGACCATCGATTCCTCCTGGCTGACTCCGCACCAACTGCGTGATCAGGTGGTCAAAACGGTTTGTGGTGAAAAGGCGGCTCCCCTTGCCGTGCTGCTGCAATCCTTCGGCTTTCGCTATGGGGTGCCGACCGATTCCAATCTGGTGCTGGATGTCCGTTTTCTGCCCAATCCCCATTTCGTTCCCGACCTGAAGGATGGCACCGGACTCGATGAGGGCGTCGCCGCATTTGCTCTCGACAACCCCCTTGGCCAGGGGTTCCTTGACAGGACGGTTGAGTTGCTGGCATTTCTGTTGCCGGAGTATCAGCGGGAAGGCAAGAGCTATCTGACGGTTTCGGTCGGTTGTACCGGTGGCCGCCATCGCAGTGTCGCCGTGGTCGAACGGTTGCGGGAGCTTTTGGACGGAAGCGGGGTCAAGCTGGATGTGGCCCATCGGGATGTAAAGAGAAAATAGCTGATATGATTGGTCTCGTTGTCGCCACCCATGCGCGTCTTGCAGACGAGCTGCTCGCTGCGGCGGAATTGATTATCGGCCCTCTGGAAGGGGCCCGTGCCGTAGCGGTCCTGCCGGAACATGGCCCGGACGAAATTCAGGAACGCATTCGCGCGGCCGTTGAAGAAGTCAACCGGGACAAGGACGGTGTTGTTATCATGACCGATATGTTCGGCGGCACCCCGTCCAACGTCAGTCTGTCCTTTTTGGACCCGGATCACATTGAAGTGGTAACGGGTGTCAATCTGCCCATGGTGATCAAGTTTTTCCACAGTCAGGAATCCCTGTCCCTGAAGGAACTGGCGGGTCTGCTCAAGGGTTACGGGCAGCAGGCTATCACTGTCGCCAGTGAGCTGCTGCGCTGAAATCATGGATTGGAGTTGTATCGATGGCGGTTGTCCTGGCCAGGATTGACAATCGGCTGATTCACGGACAAGTGCTTGAGGCCTGGGTTCCGCACACCCGGGCCGACTATGTTGTCGTCGCCAATGACCGGCTCGCAGCCGACCGGCTCCGGCGCACCATGATGGCGGCTTCGGTGCCGAGTTGTATTGGCGTATGCATCGACAGTATCGAGGCTGTCGCAGCGGCTTTTGCCCGGGGGGAATTCGAGGGCCGGAGGGTCCTTGTCCTGTTTGAAAACTCCCGTGACGCCCTGGCGGCCCACCGACTGGGTATGCCCTTTGAGGAACTGAATCTGGGCAATATGCACGCAGGTGAGGGCAAGTTGCGGTGCAGCTGTACCATTTTTTTGGACAACGGCGATATAGCCAACCTGGAAGCGCTTGAGGTGGAGGAAGGGGTCAAGATCCAGTCGCAGTGTGTGCCCGGAGACCGCCCGCGCCCCTGGAGAAAACTGGTGCGCTGATGGAGACGACGCTTTTGCCGACCCTTATGGGCGGGGCTTTGATGGCGCTTCTGGCAGGGCTGGACCGCATGCCCGTGGGGCAGTTCATGCTGTGCCGCCCCTTGGTCTGCGCCCCCCTGACCGGTATGGTGGTCGGACAGCTGCAGGCCGGGCTGACTGTTGGCATTCTTGCCGAGCTCATCTGGCTCGGTCGGTTGCCGGTGGGCGCAACCGTTCCTCCCGATGACACCCAGGCCTCGGTGGGCGCCGTCGTTCTGTGCGCCCTTTTTGCCGGTGGAGAAAATGTTTCTGCGGCGCAGACGCTCTACTGTCTTCTGCTGGCCTTGCCGCTGGCCAAGACCGGGTTGCTGCTTGAGCATTGGGCTCGTCGTCGCAATGACCGCCTTCCAGAGCTGCTCCTGGTCCGACTGGAACGGGAGGATGACGCTGCTGTTGAGCGCATCCACCTGCGTGGTCTGATCCATTTCACCCTGGCCTGTCTCGGGACCTATACGATTGTCGTCGGCGCGGGATGGGTTGTCGGCCGGGCCCTCGAACCCCTGGTTTTGCCCGTTATCGGACAGATCCATTTTCCGGTCGGATTGAGTCTGCCACTGGTCGGGGCCAGTGTACTGCTGGCGACTTTGAACGTCAGTCGCAGTTTGACCCTGTTTTGCGCCTCATTTCTGGCCGTCTATCTGGCGGGCTGGGTTCTGTGACGCCCATGGAGAGACTCAGCGGAAAGATTCTCAGGAACTGCATTCTGCGCGGTTTTTTGCTGCAGGCCAGCTGGGGGTTTGAAAAGATGCAGGGGCTTGGGGCCCTGTTTGTACTGGCTCCGGCCCTGCGCCGGCTGGCTCCCGAGGGACAGCGCGGGGAGTATTTTCGCCGTTATCTCGACTATTTCAACACCCATCCCTTTATGGCCATGCCCGTTCTCGGGGGTATGCTGCACCAGGAGGTGGATGGCGCGCACAAGATGGCGGCGGGTGATGAGTTTGGCCGCATGCTCATGGCTCCCTACGCCGCCATCGGGGATGCCTTTTTTTGGGGCGGTCTGCGTCCCATGGCGGCGGTGGTCGCTCTGTTTCTGGCAGCGGCGGGGCTTCCCTGGGCGGGCGTGGGGCTGTTGGCGCTGTTTAATATACCGGCCCTTTATTGCCGCATTGCCGGTTTCTATCTTGGGTGGCGCAAGGGGGGAGCCCTGGTGGAGACGATTCAGCGCTGGCATCTGCCCGATCTCGCCATCCGCGTCAAGGAGGCGACCATCGTTCTGCTGGGGGGGTGGTGTGCCTACTGGCTGATACATGGGCTCGAAAGAGAGGATGTGGCCCCGTTTTGGGGGTTGGCGGCTCTGCCGGCGATTCTGGGCGGAAGCTACCTGGTTCGAATCGGCATTTCACCGTTGGTACTGGTTTTTGCGGTCGTGGCGCTCTGGGTGCCGCTGACCCTGTTGTTCCATTGATGCACGAGGGGCAGGGGGATGATTGAAAAGGAATTTACCATTGTCAACCGACTGGGACTTCATGCGCGGGCGGCGGCCCAGCTGGTGCAGCTGGCCGGCAGGTTTCGGGCCGATGTTCTGATCGGGAAAGACGATGTTGAGGTCAATGGCAAGAGCATTATGGGGATTTTGATGCTGGCGGCCCCCAAAGGAGCCACCATTCGGATAGCCATCAGCGGAGAGGATGAAGTGGAAGCCATGGAGGCTATCGGGGCACTGATTGAAAATGGTTTCGGCGAAGACTGAAATAGCGGTCGATACCTTTCTGGTCGGTCTCGGGGTTTCCCCCGGAATTGCCATTGGAGAGGCCCATCTGCTCAGCAGGGCGCGGATGGCGGCCATGGAGCGTTCCATCGAACCGAGTGACGTCGATGCTGAGATTGCCGCGTTCGAAGAGGCCGTGGCACAGTCGCGCCGGCAGCTTGAGGAGGTCCGTCGCAAGGTTGCTGAAAAGCATCCTGAGGAACATGTCTACATCATCGACACCCACCTGATGATGCTGGACGACCAGATGCTTCATGATGAGACCCTGCATGGCATCCGGGAGCTGCTTCTCAATGCCGAAGGTGCGCTGAAAAGAGCTCTCGAACGTTTTCGCGAGGTCTTTGCCTCGATTGAGGACGACTATCTGCGGGAGCGGATGAACGATATCGACTCGGTGGGTGAGCGCCTGTTGCGTAATCTGATGGGGGAATCCCGCCAGGACCTTTCTTCGCTTGAACGCAAGGCGATTGTGGTCGCTCACGACCTGTCACCCGCCGAAACCATGCAAATCGATCAGAACAAGGTTCTCGGGTTTGTCACCGATGTGGGGGGACGCACCTCCCACACGGCCATTGTTGCGCGTTCTCTCGGAATTCCCGCGGTGGTCGGGCTTGAGAACATCACGGCACTGGTCCCCGGCGGCACGCCGGTGATCATTGACGGCAGCGCCGGTACGGTGATCCTGAACCCGTCCCCGTCGACCTTTCGCGAATACCTGCAGAAACGCCAGCGTTACGAATATTTCGAGAAAGAGCTCCTCAGCTACCGGACCCTGGCGGCCGAGACCCCGGACGGTTATCGCCTGGTGCTGCGCGCCAACGTCGAGCTCCCGGCGGAACTTGACCAGGTCAAGACCTCGGGGGCCGAGGGAATCGGACTGTATCGCTCTGAATTTCTCTTTTTCGGCCGCACCACCCCTCCCGGGGAAGAAGAGCAGTATCAGGCTTACCGCAAGCTGGTCGATACCGTCGCGCCCCATGAGGTCACCATCCGCACCCTCGATTCCGGCGGCGACAAGTTCGTTCAGGAGATCAACCTGGCCGACGAGGCCAATCCCGCCCTGGGATTGCGCGGAGTCCGTTTTTCCCTGGCGGAAACCAGTCTGCTCAAGACCCAGTTGCGCGCTATCCTGCGTGCTTCGGCCCACGGCCCTGTGCGGGTGATGTTTCCGATGATCAGTGGTGTGGCCGAGGTAAGGCGATGCAAGGCCCTGCTGGAAGAGTGCATGAACGAGCTGCGGGCCGCGCAGGAAGCTTTTGACGAGACGATAACTGTAGGTATTATGGTCGAAACCCCGGCGGCTGCCCTGATCGCCGACCGCCTGGCCGCCGAGGTCGACTTTTTCTCCGTCGGTACCAACGACCTGGTGCAGTACTGTCTGGCGGTCGATCGCGGCAACGAGCATGTCGCCTATCTGTATGAACCCCTGCACCCGGCGGTATTGCGGGCCCTGCAGATGATCAGTCGCGCCGGCAGGGCAGCAGGGATTCCCGTGGCCATGTGCGGGGAGATGGCCGCAGAACCGCTCTATCTGCCGGTCTTGCTCGGGCTGGAATTCACCGAACTGTCGATGAACGCTCCCTGTATCTCCCGGGTCAAGCGCATTATTCGCCAGGTCCGGCGCCAGGAAGCCGAGGAGCTGCTGGCCCATGTCCTCGACTTGTCCACCGCAGATGAGGTGGCCCGCTACCTCGAGACGGAGATGGGCCGACGCTTTCCCGGCCTGTACGGTTCCGCCGTCATCTAGCTGGCT
>CAZCUR010000061.1:0-14771 GCA_964501815.1 uncultured Geothermobacter sp. | reverse complement strand
GCCATGTATGACAACCACGCGTTTATACACCAGCGCCTGTCACGATACAATCACCCCTCGAAATCCTCCGGATAGCTGTTGATGGCGTCGACCTCGCTGACCCAGTCGAGGGCGCTGGCGCAGTGGATGTTGGCCTTGATGGTGACGCGTTCGGGCTCGTCGAGGGTTCCCAAATAGATCATGCTGTAATTGGGATAGCGGCCGTTCTGGTTGAACAGCGGGGTGCCGCAGCGGGCGCAGAAGTGCTTTTTTACCCGCTCGGAAAAGCCGTAGCCGGACAGGGCGCCGTCCGGGTCGGACAGCTCGAAGTACTTGTCGGGCACCACGGCGTAACTGGAAAAGGCACTGCCGTTGTGGCGGCGGCACATGCTGCAGTGGCAGTTCACCGCCTGGCGGATGCGGGTGCCGATGGTGTAGCTGATGGCGCCGCAGGCGCAGCGGCCGGTCAAGGATTCGGACATGACGGACCTCCCTGGTCTGGACGGGTGTTCATTCCTCTGTTTTCATGGCTTTCATACGGGCATATTCCTGCGGGAAATGCCGAGCCATGCAGTCGGGGCAGATGCCGTGGCTGAAATCGACCTCGCTATGACTGGCGATATAGCGGTCGACCTCGTGCCAGTAGCCCTCGTCATCCCGGATGCTTTTGCAGTAGGAGCAGATCGGCAGGATACCGCGCAGTACCCGGACCTCTTCCCGCAGTTTCTCGGCGCGCTGCCGTTCTTCCTCTTCCCGACGTTTGCCCAGAAAGAGGCGGCGCCGGCCGGTATGCAGATACCAGCAGCTGACCAGGCCGATCACATGGGCGCTGATGAATGCCAGGGCGACGAAGGCCTTTTCCTGTGGCGTTATGGTATGGCTTCCGGCCACGAGAAGGTCGTCGAGGAGGGTGAACAGAACGGCCAGTCCCACCTGGGTGCGCAGGCCAATGGGAAAAAGCAGATAAATGGCGACCGGAATCAAGATATCAAAGACGATAAAGAGGTTGCTGTTGCCAGGATAGGAAGTATTGCCGGCCAGGACTGTCACGATGGCTGCCAGCCACCAGCCGGTCAGCAGCAGGTCGAGGTGCCGGGTGGTGTGGCACCGGCCCACAAGCCAGCTTGCTGCCAGACAGACACAGGTGAATCCCAGGCTCAGCACATGGTTGAACCATTGCCGGTCGGGGGATGCCTTGAGCACAAGGGCATCCGGGATCATCGCCAGCAGGGAGATCAGGCCGATGACGGCGAGCAGGATGGCGGTCGGACGCCGGCGTTCGGCCAGGATCTCGTGGCGAAAGGCCTGTTCCAGTTCTGGGTCTGCCAGGCGGGCGCTGGCAAATCGGATGGGAGAGCGAGTCGTGCTGCTTTTCATGTCCCCATTCTGCCCCGTCGACCCTGAATGTCAAACCGCTTTCCAGCGCGGCAGGGGGCCAGGGGACGCAACCGGAGCTTGAAAATCGCAGGTCTCACCGCCTGGAACCGGTTTTACCCCGCCGCCAGCGATGGTACTTTTCGATCCAGCGCAGCAGGCCCCGCGGCGCGTGCTCCTTTTTCCATTGCCCGGCGGCCATCTTGTTGGCTTCGGCCAGGGTCGGGTAGATGTGGATGGTGCCGAGGATCTTGTTCAGCCCCAGACCGTGCTTCATGGCCAGCACGTATTCGGCGAGCAGGTCGCCGGCATGGGGACCGACGATGGTGACGCCGAGAATCTTGTCGCTGCCCTTGCGGGTGAGCACCTTGACCCAGCCGTGATCTTCGGAATCGGCGATGGCCCGGTCGAGGTCGTCGAGGCCGTAGCGGGTGACCTCGAAGGCGATACCCTGCTGTTCGGCCTCGGTTTCGTTCAGCCCGACGCGCGCGACCTCAGGGTCGGTGAAGGTGCACCAGGGGATGACCCGATAGTCGACCTTGAACTTCCTGAGGTCGCCGAACAGGGCGTTGACCGCCGCGTACCAGGCCTGGTGCCCGGCCGTATGGGTGAACTGGTAAGGGCCGGCGACATCGCCGGCGCAGAAGATGGTCGGAATGTTGGTGCGCAAAAAGGGGTCGACCTCGATGTTGCCGCGCTCGGTCAGGCGCACCCCCAGCTCTTCCAGGCCGAAGCCGCTGGCGTTGGGCCGGCGGCCGACGGCGACCAGCAGGCGGTCGAAGGGAATGCGGACCTCTTGTCCGTCATGGTCACAGACCAGCACCTGTTCACCCTTGTCCTTTTCGATGCGCCGGGCGGCATGGCCGGTGAGAACCTGAATGCCTTCGGCTTCAAAGCGCTGACGGATGCACTCGGAGACATCCGGGTCCTCGCGTCCCATGATGCGCGGCGCCATTTCCACCTGGGTGACACGGCTGCCCAGACGGGCAAAGGCCTGGGTCATTTCCGAGCCGATGGGACCGCCGCCCAGAACCACCAAGCGTTTGGGCAGCTCGCGCAGCTGCCAGAGGTTGTCCGAGGTGAGGTAGTCGACCTGGTCCAGTCCTTCGATGGGCGGGACGAAGGGAGCGGCGCCGGTGGCGACGACGATGGCGCGGGTGGTCAGGGTGCGGCCGTCGACCTCGACGGTCCAGGGGGAGGTGATTTTGGCCTCGCCCTGGATGCAGTCGACGCCGAGTTCGGTGTAGCGCTCCACCGAGTCGTGCGGTTCGACCCTGGCGATGATGTTCTGCACCCGCTCCATCACCTCGGCGAAGTCGAATTCCGCCTCCATCTTCTTCAGGCCGAATTCTTTCGCCCTTCTGGCGTAGCCGAGCATTTTGGCACTGCGGATGAGGGCCTTGCTCGGCACGCAACCGGTATTGAGGCAGTCGCCGCCCATCTTGTGTTTTTCGATCAGGGCGACTTTGGCCTTGACGGCCGCGGCGATGTAGCTGGTGACCAGGCCGGCCGAGCCGGCACCGAGGACGACGACGTTGTAGTCGAATCGCTCAGGTTTCGGCCACGGGTCCATGACCTTTTTGCCCTTGTAGAATTCCATTCCCTTTTTCGCCACCAGGGGGAAGAGCCCGAGGATGGCGAAGGAGACGAGCAGCCCGGGGGAGAGGATGCCCGAGGCCGACTCGATGCGCCCCAGCTGGGTGCCGGCATTGACGTAGACCGCGGTGCCGGCAAGCATGCCGACCTGGCTGACCCAGTAAAAGGTGCGCACCTTCATCGGCGTCAGTCCCATGACCAGGTTGATGACAAAGAAGGGAAACAGGGGCACCAGGCGCAGGGAAAAGAGGTAGAAGGCGCCTTCGCGTTCGATGCCTGCGTTGATGGCCCCAAGTTTGTCGCCGAAGCGGCTTTGCACCCAGTCGCGCAGCAGAAAACGGGAAACGACAAACGCCAGGGTCGCGCCGATGGTGCTGGCAAAGGAGACGACGAACAGGGCGCTCCAGAAGCCGAACAGGGCCCCGCCGGCCAGGGTCATGACGGCGGCGCCGGGCAGGGAGAGGGCGGTGACCAGCACGTAGATGACAAAGTAGATGGCCAGGGTGCGGACGGTATGCTCGGCATAGTAGGCGTCGAAGGCCGCCTGCTGCGCCTTGAGGTAGTCGAGGGTGAAAAAGCGGCCCAGGTCGAAGGCGAAAAAGGCGATGATGGCGAGGATGATGACGACAACAAGGATGAGGCGCGATTTTTTCACAGTCATGTTTTTTCCGGGTTGGGGTTGAGGGTTGTCTGCCATGAGACCTGATGGCCGGTAAAGAGAATATCATCCTTATGACATTTCGCAGAGGAGTCTTGTCATTTGGCACATATTCTGCTTTTGTTAACGGGGCATGCGTAACCGGGAGAGTTATTCATGACGCTGACTCAGCGGCGGCGCGGGTGCCGTCTCTGAAGGCTTTACGAAGTAAAACAGGCTGGTTGGCAATGAACAGACACACTTTTGCTTTCCGGATGCAGGATCAATCCGGCTTTACCCTTGTTGAGCTGGTCATGGTCGTCGCCACCCTCGCGGTGCTGCTGGCGATCATGATCCCCTCTTACCAGCATTTTGCCGAGCGCGCCAAAGTCGGCCGCGCGGCGGCGGATATCCGCGCCATCGAAAAAGATTTGACCTCCTATTTTCTCGATAACGATGCCTATCCCGCCAGTCTCGCGGTCATCAACCGGGACAGCCTCAAGGACCCCTGGGGCAACCCCTATCAATACGCCGTTGCGGTCCCGGGCGCTGTACGGCAGGATGCCTTCGGCAACGACCTGAACAGTGACTACGATCTGTACAGTCTGGGAATCGACGGGGTCAGTGCCCAGGATATTACCGATCCGGCCAGTCTGGACGATGTCGTCCGGACCGGTGACGGCAACTGGGTCGGCAAGGCGGAAACATACTGAAAAGCGCAGGGACGCATGGTCCTTTTCAAGGTGTGAGAACGATGCATTGCTCCTGTCCAAAATGTCACGCAGATTTCGAACTGGCCCTGGAACAGGTCAGTGAATCCGGTGGATTTCATTCCTGTCCCGAGTGCGGCGCCAAGGTGTGGGCCGGCCGTGAAGCGTTTACCCTGCGGGTCTATCCGAAACAGGGTCCGGTTTACTGCGCCACATGCGGTGCGGTGCTGGAAGAAGCCACCGTCTGTGTTCGCTGCGGTGCGCTCTGGCCGGACTACATCCGGGTGCAGAAGGACAAGCCGGCGGCGCGCAAGGCGCGCGGCGGCGGATTCGCGTTCGAGTTCGGCGGGTCGAAACCGTCCTATGCCCCGGTCATTGTCACCGAAAGCGCCGAAAAACAGCCGCGCGACTGGCGCTGGCTCTGGTGGGCCGCCTGCGCCATTCTCCTCATTGCTCTGGTGGTTTCCGGGGTGACTCTGCTCAAAGATCTTGAATTCGGCGGGGATTACGATCGTGACTTTGTCGTGGCCCTGTACGGTCTGAAATCGGGTGTCGACCAGAACGTCAAGGTGGCCCGCGACCGCGCCGACGCCTGGGACAAACAGTCCGGCACGGCCAGGGCTGTCGCTCCGCCGATTCCGGACCACGAAACGGCACGTCTTGCCAAGTCTCGGGCTGCCATTGACTTGGCCATGGACAAACTCAAAGAAGCGCCCGACAGGTATGCCGCCGTGAAGAGCCGTTACGACCGTCTGTTCCAAATTTGCCAGCGGGCCTACCGGATGAATGAGCAAAAGCCGGAAAGCCCGGCGGCGCTGCGAAGTCAGGCCGCCACAATCGAAAAGAGCTTTATCGATGCTGCCTTGCCCCTCAAGCAGGAGATGCCGTCAGGGTTGAAAAAAGAGCTTCAGCAGTCCCTGGGGCGTTACCGCAATCTTGCCTTTCTGAAGTAACCATATTGGGCACTGAAGGTGCCGATATTGGTCAGTAAAAAGGCCGCCTCCCGGGAACCGGGGGCGGCCTTTTGCGGTGGTGCTGAAAAAAATCATGCGCCAAGGGCCTTGCAGATGTCCTCCACCACCTCTTCCAGGTTTTTACCGGATTCATCGATGCTGATATCGGCCCAGCGACGGTAAAGAGGAGTGCGTTCGGTGTACAAATCGGCCAGCGTGGCGCCGGGGTCGATGACCAGCCCCCGGCTTTCCATGTCGTGCAGACGTTGCTCCAGCTCCGTCAGCGGCACCTCGAGATAGACAAGGGTGCCCAGGGCGGCCAGATGTCTCATCGCCTTGTCGCTGTAGACGACCGAGCCGCCGGTGGCGATGACCGCGTCGCAGACATCGAATTCCAGCACGGTCTGTTCTTCCAGGGCGCGGAACGCCTGCAGCCCATCCTCGTCAATGATCTGCTGCAGACGCCTGCCGGTGCGCATCTGGATGAGCAGGTCGGTGTCAACGAAGCCGAGGCCCAGGCGTTTGGCCAGCACCACACCGACGGTGCTCTTGCCGGCACCGGGCATGCCGATAAGGACAAGGTTGTGACCGCGCTCCATGGGCCGACCGGACTCAGCGCACCTTGAGGACGATCTTTCCGAAGTGCTTGTCTTCCTCCATCATCCGATGAGCCTCCTGCACCTGCTCAAGGTCAAAGACCTTCTCGATGATGGGGACGATGCGCCGGTCGGCGAAGGCGGGCAGGGCCTGTTCGGTGAAGCCGCGCACGATTTCACCCTTTTCCGGCACCGGGCGGCTGCGCAGCACGCTGCCGATAATCTCCTGGCGCTTGACCATCATCAGGGCCAGATTCAGTTCGGCCTTGATGCCGCTGATGACGCCGATGATGATGAGCCGGCCGGCGTAGTCGAGGCTGTCCATGTTCGGCTTGAGGTATTTGGCGCCGACATGGTCGAGAATGACATTGACCCCTTTGCGCCCGGTGTTGGCAAGGGTCCATTCCTTGACCACCTCGGAAAAATCGGGCGTGGTGGTGTAGTCGATGGTCAGGTCGACTCCGAGGGCTTTGACCCCGGCTTCCTTGTTCGGGTGCGTGGTGACGATCAGCTTGCTGTCGGGGGTCAGGGCCCTGGCCAGCTGCACCGCCGCGGTGTTGACCCCGCCGCCGCCGCCGTGAAAAATGGCGGTCTCTCCGTTTTTGAAGCGGCCCAGAACGAAGACATTGTGCCAGGCGGTGATGTACGACTCGCACACACAGGCTGCTTCCTCAAAGCTCATGCTGTCGGGAATCGGGATCAGGTGACAGCCGTAGGCGACGGCGTATTCGGCGTAGCCGCCACCGCCGACCAGCGACATGACCCGGTCGCCGACCTTCCAGCCGGTCACCTCGCTGCCGATTTCCTCGATGGTACCGGCCACTTCGAGGCCGAGAATCTCGGAATCGCCCGGTGGGGGCGGATACTTGCCTTCGCGTTGTACCAGGTCGGGACGGCTGACCGAGGTGGCGTGAACCTTGACCAGGACCTGGTCCGGTTTGGGGACGGGTTTGTCGGCTTCACCGACCTTGAGGACTTCGACGCCGCCGAAGCCATCCATCAGAACTGCTTTCATCTCTCTCCTCCTTGTCAACGGGATGTTCCGATTATAGGGCTTTGCCTGCATGGCGCAAGATGAAACGCTTGCCCGGCAGGCTCGCTGCGGTTAAGCTTTCTCCGTTTCGCCAGCTCAGCCCGGGAGGGAACAATGAAAAAATGGCGTTGCACCGTTTGCGGCTACATTCACGAAGGTGAGGAACCGCCGGCCGTCTGCCCGGTCTGCGGTGCCGACCGCAGCCGTTTTGAACTGGTGGTGGAAACCGAAGGGGAAAAAGTGGACCAGCCGGTTGCCGTCAGCGGTCCCGGTGCCTCGATTGCCGATCACCTGCACCCGATTTTGGCCCATTTTCCCAACGGCCTGATGCCGTCGGTCTTCTTCCTGCTGATCGCGGGTTGGCTGTTCGGTCGGGGAGGGCTCGACGAGGCGGTTGTCTGGCTTGTTGGCCTGGTGACCGCGGTGGTGCCTCTGAACCTGCTCACCGGCATCCGGGACTGGAAACGTTTCCATGGCGGCGTTTCGGCCCCCATCTTTCACCGCAAAATGATACTTGCCGTCCTGCTCGGCCTGCTCGGCCTTGCGGCCCTTTCGGTGCGGCTGTTCGGTGGCGAGGGTCTCTATCCTGTTTATCTGTTTCTGCTGGCCGGCATGCTGGCCGCCAGTGCCGCCCTGGGCTATCTCGGCGGCCAGCTGATGTTCGGCTCCGGTGCCAAGGACCGCAGCTGATACCGAAGATTGTGTAAAGGAGCAGCCGCCTTGTCGATGAATCCACGCAAGGACCGCCCCGAACTGGGCGCCATCATCCAGAGAGACCGCGAACGTTACGGCGTCGCCCCCCACACCCCGGCAGGTCTTGTCACACCCGACGTCCTGCGAAAAATCGCCGATGTCGCGGAGAGATATCAGGCCGGCCAGATCAAGCTGACCAGTGCCCAGCGCATCGCGTTGCTCGGCATCAAAGAGCAGGATATCGAATCCGTATGGCGCGATTTGGATATCACTCCCGGCGCGCCGCTCGGTTTGTGCGTGCGGTCGGTCAAGGTCTGCCCGGGCACCGACTGGTGCAAGCGCGGGCAGCAGGACTCGGTCGGGGTCGGCCTTGAGGTCGACCGTCGCTATCACGGCATGGAACTTCCCTGGAAGTGCAAGATGGGGGTGTCCGGCTGTGCCAACGACTGCGCCGAGGTCTGCCTGAAGGATTTCGGCCTGATCGGCACCCCGAAGGGGTGGCATCTGATGGCCGGCGGCAACGGCGGGGCTGCGCCGCGCCTGGCCCGGCGCCTCGTCGAGCATGTACCCGACGCGGAGCAGGCGCTGACGATGCTCGACCGGCTGGTGACCTGGTTTCGCAACCAGCAGCGCAAATGCCGGGTGGGCAAGCTGCTCGACGAGGTCGGGGTGGAAACCCTGCGCCGTATCGCTCTGGGGGATGAGAGCTGAGGAGCTGTTTCAGGCGTCGATGACCAGCCGGTAGCCGCGTCCGCGCACCGTGAGGATATGGCGTGGGTTGGCCGGATCCGGCTCGAAGTAGCGTCTGAGCCGGACGATGAAATTGTCGAGGGTGCGGGTCTCGGCATCCGGGCTCATGCCCCAGGCCTGCTGAAGCAGTTTTGAGCGTTCCACCACCTCTCCCTGGTGCAGGGCCAGGGTCCGCAGCAGTTTCAGTTCCTGACCGGTCAGAAGCATGTCCCCTTCCGGGCTTGTGACCATGCCCTCCCTGAGGTTGACCGTATGTTTGCCGATGCGGATGGTTTCCGGTGCCCCGGCCCGGTACCAGCTGGCCCTTTCCAGCATGCGCTGGATGCGCAGCAGAAATTCATCCAGGGAAAAGGGCTTGACCAGGTAGTCGTCCGCCCCCAGTTGCAGTCCCTTGATGCGGTCGCGCTCTTCGGCTCGAGCCGACAGGATCAGCACCGGCAGTTGCGGGTCAACGGCGCGCAGTTGCCGGCAAACCTCGTAGCCGGAGATGCCCGGCAGCATCAGGTCAAGGACCAGCAGGTCAACCTTGTGTCCTTTCAAAATGTCCAGCCCCTCTTCGCCGCTCACGGCGTGCCTGACCTGATAGCCTTCGGCTTCCAGGTTGAAGACCAGGGCGTTGGCAATGTGAATTTCGTCCTCGATAATCAGAATCGTCGGAGCGCTCATCCCTCGTCTCCCGAAACCGGCCCGTCCCAGGCCGGCAGCTGAATCTGGGCACGAGTCCCCGTGCCCGGGCCGTCACTCTCCAGCCAGACCTTGCCCTTGTGCATGCGGATGATGGCGCGCACGATAAACAGGCCCAGGCCCGACCCGCGCACCGTGTGTCCGGTTTTCTGCACCCGGTAGAACATTTTGAAAACCTTGCGCAGTTCGCCTTCGGCCAGCCCGCGGCCGTTGTCCTGCAGGCAGAACCGTATATGCCGGCCTGCGCGCCAGAGCCGCACCCGGATGTCGGGGCTGTCGTCACTGTAGAGCAGGGCATTTTCCAGCAGGTTGCGAAAGACCGTTTCCAGGGCTTCGGCATCAAAGCGGGCCCTCAGATTGGGTTCTATGTCCAGATGCATTCTGCCGGCCCGCGGCAGGGCGTACATCAAATCGCGAAAATAATTGTTCGTCAGGGTGGAGAGGTCCCCGGGTTTGAGGGCCAGTTTCAGCCCCTTGTGTTCCAGCCTGTTGACGGTCAGCAGGTTGCTGGTGAGATTGTCCAGCCGCTTGATGTCCGATTGCATGGCATCGAGAAAGCGGCTTAAATGATCGGGGTCGACCTTGTGACGGCGCAGGGTTTCGATGTGCAGCTGCAACGAGGCGATGGGTGATTTCAGTTCGTGGGTCACCTGGGCAATGAAGTTGCGCTGATTGCGGTTGAGGGCGATCTGCCGCCGCCAGTAGATGAAGATGACGTAGGCCGCCGCCAGGATGGCGACCAGCAAAAGGATGCCTTCGACGAGAATGAACCAGTCGACCTGGCTGGTGGCCAGCTCGGGGCTGTAGCGTTCGGCCAGTTCGCGCAGCTGGCGATGCCGCCCCATGAACCAGCCGATCCAGCCGAGCAGGACCAGGATCCAGAGAATCTGCAGGCCGACGAAAGCGACGATGGGGTTGAAGAAGGGAGAACGTCTCGGTTTCATGCTGCTTATCTAGCATTCGGGGGAATCGGGGGCAAGTTTTACAGAAGTTTGACAGAAGCCCTTCCGGGTCTTTGCTAGTGTTTCTGGTGATTTGGTTTCACACAAACCGGGAGGTGCCCTCATGACAATCTCGCCTTTGCGCATTGGCCATCACGAAGCAGCTTTCCCCCTGATTCAGGGCGGAATGGGGGTCCGCATTTCCGGTGCCAGTCTGGCCGGTCATGTCGCCCGTTGCGGCGGGATTGGCCTGGTCGCTTCGGCCGGCATCGGCCTGAACAGCCGCTTTTATGACGGCGGCAACTATTTTGCCGCCGAACCCCTTGCTCTGGCCGAGGAGATTCGCAAGGCCCGGGCGATCGCCCCCGATGGCGTCATCGGCGTCAATTGTATGGTGGCGGTCACCGACTACGACCAGCTGGTACGTGCCGCCTGTGAGGCGGGTGCCGACCTGATCGTCAGCGGTGCCGGTCTGCCCATGAACCTGCCCGGCCTGACCGAAGATTACCCGAATGTCGCCCTGGTGCCGATTGTTTCCTCGGTCAAGGCGGCGGACCTGATCTGCCGCAAGTGGCTCAAGGGCTACAACCGTCTGCCTGACGCCGTTGTCGTCGAAGATCCGGAGACCGCCGGCGGCCATCTCGGGGCCCGTCCTGAGGATATCGGAACCGGTAGCTACAACCAGATGGCGACCGTGCGTGGTGTCAAGGCCCTTCTGCGGGACACGTATCAGTGCAGCGCACCGGTCATCACCGCCGGGGGCATCTGGGATCGCTCCGACCTTTTGGCTGCGCTTGAGGCCGGCGCGGACGGCGTCCAGATGGGAACCCGGTTTGTCACCACCGAAGAGTGCGATGCCGATCCCGCCTTCAAGCAGGCCTATCTCGACAGCCGCAAGGAAGATATCGGTTTGATTATGTCGCCGGCCGGCCTTCCGGGCCGGGCGCTGGTCGGCAATATCGATGCCGTGACCGAGCGCGAGAAGCGTCTTGGCACCGTCTGCCCGACCGGTTGTTTGAAAAAGTGCAGCTACAAGGCCGGTCGGGAGAGGTTCTGTATCGTCCATGCTCTCGACCGGGCCCAGCGCGGTGATGTCGAAACCGGTCTGGTCTTTTGCGGCAGCAACGCCTGGCGGGCGCAGAAAATCGAAACCGTGCAGGAGATTTTCAACGAGCTCTTTGCCCTGCCGGCAGGGGCGGCCGTCAACGAATAATCGCCGGCCAGAACCGCCAAAAGCACAAGGCCCCGTCGGTCACACCGGCGGGGCCTTTTTTCGTCAGGGGTGAATCAAAAACGGATCTTGTTGTAGGGAGAGGCGGCGGAGGCCATCATGGCGTCCTCCAGGGTATGGATCCCCTTGGCCTCCAGCAGGGGAATCAGACGCACCAGGACTTCGGCCGTCACCAGGGCGTCGCCCAGGGCGGTGTGCCGGCCGACAATGTGGATGTCGAGCCGTTTGGCGATATCCTCCAGGTTGTGCGTCTCGAAGCTCGGATGGGCGACCCACGACAGCAGCAGGGTGTCCAGGACCGGATGGTCGAAACGCAGGCCGGTCAGCTCCTCTTTCATCTGCAAAAAACGCATGTCGAAGGCTGCGTTATGCGCCACCAGCACCGCTCCTTCGCAGAAATGGTGAAAGTGCGGCAGGACCTGGTCGATGGTCGGCTGGCCGCGCAGCATCTCCGGCTGGATATGGTGGATGGCGACCGACTCCGGCGGCACATGCCGTTGCGGGTCGACCAGCTGGTCGATGGTTTCATCGTAAAGAATGCGGGTGCCCATGACCCGCACCCCGCCGATCTGGATGATTTCGTCCCCCTTGGAGGGGTTCAGTCCGGTGGTTTCGGTATCGAAAACCACATAGGTGAGGTTGCGCAGCGGCGTTTGTCCCAGTTCCGCCCAGTCCTGGCGGTCGAACAGGTTGAACTCGTAATAGACCGGGCGGTGTTCGGGGCCTTCATCCGCTTCGAAGTGCCGGTCGGGTGCGACCCGCATCAGGCTGATGTCAACCCCAAGGCAGTGGTCGTCACTTTCGAGGCGCGGCAGGATGCGCCCCTGCCACTTTTCCACCAGTTCATGAACGGAGATGAGCTGATCCCGGGCGTCGCGAATAAGAGGTCGACGCTGCCAGCGGCGTATCTCCTTGATGCCGACACGGCAGCCTGGCCAGATGACGCTCATCAGCGCCTTGTGTTCGCTCTGGCCGATCACTTTCAGCTCGATTTTTTCAAGATTCTCGGTCTCCGCCACCAGGCCTGCCAGCTGGCCGACGGCCTGCAGCAGGCTGTAGCTGTCGGTTTTCAGCCAGAGGTCATCCTCCGGGTCGATGTCGACCGGACGGCGCAGGCGGGTGCGCAGTTGCCGCTGCAGCATTTCCAGCAGGTCGCTGGCCGATATGTCATCCATGCGCAGCCGGGCGGCGATGTGCCGGGTGTAGGCTTCCCGGGCGAAGCCCAGCTGTTCCTCCAGAGCCAGGGATGCCCGGTCGATGACCTGACGCAATTCGTGCAGGTGTTCCGCCTCGAGAGCCGGGGTGGCGATGATGGTCGATATCGCCTCGCGAATCTCCCGGGTGGAATAACGCATGGCTTCGGTGAGGGTCCGGAAAACCTGGTCCCGTTCCAGTTCGGCATCGAGCTGACTGGTCATATCCTCGAGGGTCAGGATGAACCCGGCCATGGTTCGTTGACCACCGCCGTTTTCGTAGACCGGGGCCATGGTGACCCGGACATTGAGGCCGTCGCGCACGCTCATGATGAAATGGGTGGCCGTGGACAGTTGCCCCGAGGGCGAGGACTGGTGCAGGACATCCAGGGCGTGCAGGATCGGTTCGCGTTCCAGGACGGAAAAGACCGAACGCCCCAGACCGATCAGCTTGCCCGGCTGCTGCAGCAGTTTCTGGGCTGTGGTGTTGTACAGCAGAATCTGGCCGTCGGTGTTGCAGACCAGCACGCCGCTGGGCAGTTCGGACACCAGTGCGGCCAGCCGGTTGCGTTCCCGCTGCAGTTCAGCCCGTGCCCTGTCAATTTCCTGATGGACATCCTGCTGCAGTTGCTGGCAAATGTCGGCATGTTCATTGATGACATTGACCAGCTCGACAATTTCGTGCGCGCCCTTCGGCTCTATCCGGTAGTTGGGGTTGGCGCGGCTGATCAGTTTGGTCTCCTCGGCCAGTTGCAGAATGGGGATGATGTAATACTTGAACAGCAGACTGACCAGCGAGCCGATAATCAGACAGAGAATGGCGGCGCCCAGCAGGGGGTAGGGGACGAGTTTGTGGGCGAATTTTTGGACCTGGGCCTGTTCGGTCGGGTCGAGGGCGAACCAGCTGGCGATGAAGCTGGCGCCGATGACCAGAAAGAGCAGAAAGACAATCGTCAGCAGGAAGACCCAGTATTTGGTGCTTGGTTTCAGGTTGGTGGTCGGCATGGTCGGCTTTATGATTGTGTCGTTGTCGCACGCTGCAGTCAAAACAGTGTTTGCCAATATACACGCCCGCCCATCCTTTGACAATCGTTCGGCCGCCGCCTGTTTTTCTGAAAATCCCCCGATGTTACCTGCTGTTGCGGTTGCCTGGAGCCATGGGCCTAGTGTACGATAGCAATTCTGTATTGCTCTGGTGAAAGGAATGTCTCATGGCGCAGCAGGACGAAAAATTCATCCCCAAATGGATCGCCTGGGAAACGACCCAGCGCTGCAACCTCAACTGTGTGCACTGCCGCTGCTCGTCAGATATGAATGCGGCGATCGGCGATTTCACCACCGAGGAGGCCTACAAGCTTATCGATGATATTTGCGAGGTCAGCAAGCCGGTTCTGGTTCTTTCCGGTGGGGAACCGCTGCTGCGGCCCGACATCTTCGATATCGCCCGCTACGGTACCGAAAAGGGGCTGCGCATGTGCATGGCCACCAACGGCACCCTGATTACCGATGAGGTCTGTGACAAGATGAAACAGGCCGACATCAAGATGGTCTCCCTGTCGCTGGACGGTTCGACTGCCGAGGTGCACGACAACTTCCGCAACTGCAAGGGGGCCTTTGAAGGGACCATCCGCGGCGCTGAAACCCTCAAGCGCAACGGTATCAAGTTCCTCATCAACTCCTCCTTTACCAAGCGCAACCAGAGCGATATCGGCAACACCTTCCGTCTGGCCAAAAGCCTGGGGGCCACCGCCTGGTACATGTTCATGATCGTGCCCACCGGCCGCGGCGAGGAGATCATGAACGAGCTGATCTCCAAGGAGGACTACGAAGAGATTCTTGCCTGGCACTACGAGCAGGAGAAGAACGAGGACGAGATCCTTATGCGCCCCACCTGCGCGCCGCACTACTACCGCATCGTGCCGCAGATGGCCAAGGCCGAGGGCGTTGATTTCAAGCGCCGCAGCCTGACCTTCTCCACCGGTGGCGGCAAGGGGTGCATCGCCGCGCAGACCATCTGCCTGATTGACTGCTTCGGCAATCTCAAGCCCTGCTCCTACTTTCATTCCTCGGTCGGCAACGTCAAGCAGATTCCCTTCCGGGAGCTCTGGTTCAATTCCAAGACCTTCAACGATCTGCGCAACTTCAAGGCTTACAAGGGCAAGTGCGGCGAGTGCGAGTTCATCAACGTCTGCGGCGGCTGCCGGGCTCGCGCCGACGCGGTCTACGGCGACTACATGGAAGAAGAGCCGTTCTGCAACTACATTCCGGCCCGCACAGCGAAACGCCTGGCCGCCGAGGCGGAGCAGAACGCACCCAAGTAAATAAAACAAGCGGATTTCACCACAGAGCCACGGAGAGCACAGAGGACTGACCCAAACCTTTTGAGGGGGTAAACCCAAAC
>CAZCUR010000060.1:0-15188 GCA_964501815.1 uncultured Geothermobacter sp. | reverse complement strand
AGCCGATGCCTCTTGCCGGGGACAAGGACGAATGAAAAAAGTCGTCACACGGCCTTGACATGGCCCGGCAAAAGGTCTATTCTTCGCCACCGTTGTCGCGGGGTAGAGCAGTCTGGTAGCTCGTCGGGCTCATAACCCGGAGGTCGGAGGTTCGAATCCTCCCCCCGCAACCAAAAAGAAGATCAGGGACCTGCCTTCCGGCGGGTCCCTTTTTTGTGTTCTCCCCCCCCAAAAGAATCCCGGTGCTATAATAGATTTGTGTAACGGTCTTGCCGACGGCAGGAACCGCTGCAACGCCCTTCCTCCGGCCGCCGGCCCGTAACGCTGGCTTTCGCACCGTTTGCGAAAGGGAAAGGAGCAGTGTCATGGGACGCAAGTACGTTATCTGCCATGAGCGCACCACGGATGAAGCCCCCGACTGCGGTGCCGTTTTCAGCTCCGACGATGAACGGGAACTGCTGGAAATGGCCGTTCGGCACGGTATCAATGTTCATGGCCATGCCAACACGGAAAGCTACCGCGCAGAGGTCAAAGCCCGCTTCCGTGAGGGCAATCCGCCATCCTGACCGACAGGCCATGCAGCAACGCCCGGACAAAGTTCCGGGCGTTTTTGTGCGCCGCCCTTCTCTCCCCGCCCCCCACAGGAAAAACCATTGCTTTTTGCTCATCGAGCCGGAACAATAGGAAACAGGTTCCAGTGAGGAGGGGTCGTGTGAGACATTTTCTCGTTTTTCTGCTTCTGCTCCTGCTGCTGACGCCCCTGAACGGCAGGTCCGCACAGGCCGTCAACACCGATGACGTTTTGGTGCGTCTGGCCGAAAAGGGCGACCCGGCAGCCCAGTTCAATCTTGGCCTCGCCCTGCAGACCGGTCGCGACCGGGAAAAAGATCCGGCCCAGGCCGCCGTGTGGTATCAGCGTGCCGCCGAGCAGGGCTATCAGAATGCCCAGTACAACCTGGGCGTGCTCTACCTCAACGGTGAAGGAGTCAGCGCAGATCCCGAACAGGCGGCCTACTGGTTCGAACTGGCGGCCCGCCAGGGCATGGTCAAGGCCCAGTTCAACCTCGGAATGCTCTACCTGGGCGAACACGGCCACACTGAGAACCCGCAGCAGGCCGCCTACTGGTTGCGGCAGGCCGCTGAGCAGGGACACGCCGGCGCCATGTTCAGCCTTGCCGGGCTTTATGCCGCCGGCAAGGGCGTGCCCCAGGACAGACAGGAAGCCATCCGCCTCTACCGCCAGGCGGCCGACAAGGGAGAAATCGGGTCCTGGTGCAATCTCGGCAACATCTACGCCGACAGCAACAGTCCTCTGCACGACCAGTATCGCGCCTTCGAATGCTACCAGACCGGCGCCAGCCTCGGCGACGCCGTGGCTCAGTACAACCTCGGCATCATGTATCTGCAGGGGCGCGGCACCCTGAAAAACCGGGCCATGGCCTGGGCCTGGTTTCAACTGGCCCGGACCAACGGCTACGCCGGCGCCGAAGAGATGCTGAACAAACTCGAGCCCCTTATGGACGACACCGAAAAAGCCATGGCCGAAGTCGAATACAAAAACCTCAGGCATCAACTGCAGGAGCAGCCCTGAGGGTTATTGCCGCACCCCGCACCCCTCCCCCACCGGTCCCCTAAACTTTCCACCGGGCGCGCCGATAAGGAAGGTAAGTCTTACCTTCTCTGGGGGCCGCCATGCATCAAAATGAATGGACTATCCTGCTGGTCGAAGACCATCAGGCCGCGGCGGAACTGGTCCGCAAGCAACTCTCCTCGTCACCGGAACTGCGTTGCCACCTGACCCTGACCGACCGGCTCACCTCTGCCCTGGCACTGGTCCGCAGACGCAGATTCGACGCCGTCCTGCTCGACCTTGGCCTGCCTGATGCCATCGACACCGAAGCCTTTGACAAACTGCACCAGCGGGCCCCCGACCTGCCTGTCATCATTCTCAGCGGCCATGACGACCGGGAAAGGGCGGTCCAGCTGGTCGGAGCCGGCGCCCAGGCCTATCTGGTAAAAGGCAATTTCGACGCCGACCACCTGATAACCACCATACGCTACTCCATTGAACGCCAGAAACTGCTCAGGGCGTTGCGGGAAAGCAATGACGAAGCGCTGACGACCGGGGCCAGACTGCAGGCGCTGGTGCAGCACAATGTCGATGCCATTATCGTCCTCGATGAACGTGACACCATCTGCTTTGCCAATCCGGCCGCCGAAGACCTGTTCGGCTCCCGGGCGGAACAACTGGTCGGCACCCCCTTTATCTATCCACTGAAAAAGAACGGCCCGAGCGAAATCGAGTTTCTCGGCAAGGGCGGCCTGCCGGTTGTGGTCGAAGGGCGTTGCGCCGACATCGACTGGGACGGGGCAGCCGCCCGTCTGGTCACGTTGCGCAACATCACCACCCGAAAACAGCTGGAACGTAAAGTTGCTTCGGAAAGGGCCTTTTTGCAACGTGTCGTCGATGGAGTCCTTGACCCGATTCTGGTCACGGACCTGGACTGCCGCGTCCGTCTGCGCAATGCCCCCGCACAGCAACTGCTCGGCCAAACGAACCCCGAAAACTGGCCTCTTCGCTGTCAGCACGGCGGCTCCCAGGAGCGCCGATGCACTCTTGGTGCGGACTGCGTCCTTGACCGGGTGCGCCGCACCGGGCAACCCGAACGTCACATCGTCGAACACCGCTTCAGCGACGGCCAGGTGCGTCAGTTCGAAGTGGAATACACCCCCTTGCGCTCCGATGACGGTACCTTGCAGGGGGTCATCGAGGCATCAAGGGATGTCACCGAACGGATCCAGACCGAGCTGAAGCTGAAGGAAAACCAGCAGGCCCTGGAACATCTGGCCCTGCACGACCCCCTGACCAGTCTGCCCAACCGCAACCTGTTTATGGACCGCCTGCGTCAGAGCATCGCCAAAGCCCGGCGCCAAAAACGGCAACTGGCCCTGATGTTCATCGACCTCGACCGGTTCAAAAACATCAACGACACCCTCGGACATTCCAGCGGCGACTGCTACCTGCAGGAAATTGCCGCCCGGCTGGGCGGTTGCGTGAGAGCCTCGGACACCGTCGCCCGGCTGGGGGGGGACGAATTTGTTCTCCTTCTGGAAGATGTCCATGACCGCCACGCAGTGGCCCGAATGGCCCGCAATTTCCTGCGCGTTATGGCCGACAGTCTCGCCCTGGAAGGGCACGAACTCTTCCCCAGCGCCAGTATCGGCATCAGCCTTTTCCCCCAGGACGCCGACAATGCGGAAGAACTGATGAAATGTGCCGATGCCGCCATGTACCAGGCCAAGGAACGCGGGCGCAACACTTTCCACTTCTACACCCCCGAGCTGCGCAGCAGGGCCCAGGACCAGCTGATTCTCGAATCCTCCCTGCGGCAGGCGCTGGAAAAAGAGCAATTCTGCCTCCATTTCCAGCCCCAGTTCAGCCTGACCCGGCGTCGCCCCGTCGGTCTGGAGGCCCTGGTGCGCTGGCAGCATCCCGAACTCGGCGTCATCTCACCCGACCGGTTCATACCGCTGGCCGAGGACACCGGCCTGATCGTTCCCCTCGGTGAGTGGGTGCTGCGCACCGCCTGTCAACATCACCGCCAGTGGCTCGAATCCGGTATGCGCCCCATGCGCATGGCCGTCAACCTGTCACGGCGCCAGTTCCTGCAAACAAACCTGATTGAAATGGTTGGTGACGTCCTGGACGATACCGGGCTGCCACCGGAATACCTGGAGCTGGAAATCACCGAAAGCACCATCATGACCGATGCCAACCAGGCCATTTCCACCATGCGCGCCCTGCGGGAAATGGGCGTCCATCTGGCCATCGACGACTTCGGCTCGGGTTATTCAAGCCTGAGCTGCCTGAAACAATTTCCCATCTCCAAACTGAAAATCGATCGCAGCTTCGTGCGCGACCTGACCTCAACCGGAGAGAATGCCGCCATCACCCGGGCCATCATTGCCCTGGCACGCAGCCTGAACCTTGAGGTCGTCGCCGAAGGCATCGAATCAAAAGAGCAGTTGCGCTTCCTGAAAAAGCGCGGCTGTCATCATGGCCAGGGGTATCTGTTCAGCCGTCCGCTGCCGGTTGCCAGGCTGGTGGATGTCATGCGCGGCTGGACACCACGCTTTTCCTTTGGCCGCAGCCTCATGCAGCCGGTAGCCCTGAGCTGAAAGTGCCAAATAGCGCCGCCTGGTGCCTCTGCGTGTCAACAACCCGCCTCAAAAGGTGTGTCACGGCACACCCCGGTGAGCCTTTGGGGCCGGCCGCGCCGCTTCCCCTTTGCGCTCCTCACACTTCGCCGGTCCGATTGCAATCATTTCAAAGCGTTATCAACATGAGGGATTTTTTACTTTCAAATCAACAACTTCGGCACAATTGATGCTTTTCACCCATCCTGAAAACCTCGTGTTCCATCCTGAGATGGAAGGCGACCAGGTTGTCGTTGCTGTGCCAGGAGGGGAAAGGAGATGGTTATGCGACGTCTGCTCCTGACCCTGATTCTGTTTTATTGCTGGCTCTCTCCCGTGCAGGCTGACAACACAGCCTCCACGCTGCAGAACGGGCGGCAGGAATACAAACCCCTGACGGAACATCTGGCCTGTCCGGTGCCCCACAAACTGCAACGCAACGACCGCACCGACACCCGCGTACGGCTGGCGGTCAGCGGACGCCTCGTCACGCCGCCCACAGAAGATGCCGAAGAGCTGGAGCAAAGGGAACGCCTCAGCATCTTTATCGGCCTGCGCTGCCTGCTCGACTAGCCCGGAGTCGCCACGAAAGCGTCTGCTGCAGCCGGTGCAGGCTTCATCTCCGGGCGACCTGCCAGGCCGCTCCCGCCAACGCCGGTCATCCTTGCAACCGACCCGAGAGCCCCTTGGGGCTCAAAAACCTGCGCTTCACCAAAGCGACGGGCCGCATGCCTGACGACATGCGGCCCGTTTTTATCGATGCTGAAGGCCTGTATATCAGCCTTTTCCGGCAAACAGGAACCCGTCAATCATCTCGACCAGTTCCGGAATCTGCGGCTTGGTGACATAGCCATTGGCTCCAACCAGATCACACTTTTCAGCCATCTGTTCGTTAATAAGCGACGAGAATATCACCACTTTCAAATCCTTCAGATTCAGCTGCTCGCGCACCCGGCGGCAGAGAGTCAGACCGTCCATCTTGGGCATCTCGATGTCGGAAATCACCAGGTGAACCTGATCACCCAAAGATTCGCCATGCTGACGATACAGCTCGACAAGGCGCTCGTAGCAGTCTTTACCGTTGTCAAAGGTCTCCAGGTTGACATAGCCCGAGCCCGCAAGGACATGAGAGATACCGGAGCGAATCAGGGCGGAATCCTCGGCCAGCATGATGCGCTTTTGCTGTCGGGTCTCGGGCGTGGCATAGGCACTGGCCCCCGGTGACTTGTCATAGGCCATCTTGGCCTCGGGGTCGATTTCAGCCACCACATATTCGAGATCGAGAATCAGAATTTCCCGGTTATCGATGTGGATGCTGCCGGTAAAGCGCGGCTTATACTGGTCAAGAAATTCGGAAAAGGGCTGGACCTGCTCCCAGGAGACCCGGTGAATCTGGTTGACGCCATCAACCAGAAAGCCGTTTACCAGACCGTTGAATTCACACACCAGCACCACCTGCCGGCCACTGTCGCCCCCGTCCCGGTCTTTTTTGATCTCGACATGCTTGCGGGTATCCACCAGGGGGATGGTACGGCCCCGCAGCAACAGGGTCCCAAGAATCGAAGGATGCGTATCCGGCAGGCAGGTTACCTGCTCGGGGTCGTAGGTGATGATTTCCCGCAGCTTGTGAACATTGATGCCAAAGGCCTGACCACCGAGATAGAACTCGATGATTTCCATCTCGTTGCTGCCGCTTTCGAGCAGGATTTCCTGGCGCTGCACATTTTCCATGGCAATCTCTCCAAACCCGTAGACTGTATTTCCGCCGTTTTTTCATCACAGCCGCAATGCTGTTGTTATCGTTTCGGACAAACCCGGCAATACTTTAGGCTTTTTGTGTCCGTTTACCTCCAACCCCGGCCTGTGCTACAACCCTGGCCATGAAGGAACCATCGCAACCGTCCCTGACCATCAAGAGCCTGTATCAGCGCCTGTATCACCACTTCGGTTCCCAGAACTGGTGGCCCGCCGAAACGCCCTTTGAAACCGCCGTCGGTGCCATCCTGACCCAGAACACCGCCTGGACCAATGTTGAAAAGGCCATCGCCAATCTGAAACAGGCGCAGGTCCTTGATTGCCCCTCCATGCTGAAACTGCCCCCGGACAGGCTGGAAGAACTGATCCGGCCCTCGGGATTCTTCCGCCAGAAAGCCGAAAGGCTGAGGCTTTTCTGCCGCTATCTGGACACGCACCACGGGGGAAGGCTGGACAGGCTTCTGGCACAGGACACCGCCACCGCCCGCAAGGAATTGCTCGCCCTGAAGGGGATTGGCCCGGAAACCGCCGATTCGATCCTGCTGTACGCCGGCGGCCACGCCAGCTTTGTGGTGGATGCCTACACCCGGCGGCTGCTCGACCGTCTGGGACTGTTGCCGGGCAAGGGCTCCTACGATGAAATGCGCAACCTGTTTATGGCATCCCTGCCTCGCGACCCCGGGCTGTACAACGAATACCACGCCCTGATTGTGCTTTTGTGCAAGGATGTCTGCCGCAAGCGCCTGCCCAAATGCCACACCTGCCCGCTGGCATCGGCCTGTCCGACAGGCTGTGCCTGCAACAACCGAGTCCCCGGATGTGAAGCCCCCTGCCGCAAAGACGGCTGAACCGTACAAAACCGCCATCCTGTCCAGCAGAAAGGCTTTGGGTCCCCCGGAGAAAACTCTGCTCAAATCAAGGGGCCGACTTGCCGAAAACCGGCACCCTCTCCCCCGACAACAACCTGTGCCGTAGACGGCACGCCTTGTTGGACAAAATGACCCACAACCCAAAACACTGGGTCATTTTGTCCAACAAGGGACTTTTGGGACATTTTGACCAGAACCGGGAAAATGTGTCCAACGAGCTGTTTTTACTCGATTTTCCAGACAAACGCCCTGAATATTTTCAACTTGGCAACAACCTTGCACACTGTATACAGCGACAACGCGCACGACCCTTCGCGGTCAGATTTCATTGAAGGAGTGGATGCAATGGGCAAATCGGTCAAAAATCCCAAACGTTTCATCATTTCCTGCCGGGTCAATGACGAAGAAATGCAGTTGCTGCAGGAGCGGGCCCGCCAGGCCGGCACCAACATCTCCAACCTGCTGCGTGCCAGCCTCGACATCGACCAGCAGAATCAGCGTCAGGCGGTCTGAGCCACACTGATTCCATACAGTCAGGCAGGCGGCTGCGGCCGCCTGCCGGCTGTGGTCCCTTCATCCCCCCTCAAACACCGGCTTTTCCTTGCAGAACCCGTGCGTTTTTGCTAAGTTTACGCACTTGATTTCCGTCCGGCATACGGCCACGCCAGAACATTCCAGCACCCCTTGAAAACTGGCCCAGAGCCGAGTCTCTCCCCGGACTGCAAGGAGCGGTTCATGGACTACAAGCAGACCCTCAACCTGCCCGAAACCGAATTTCCCATGCGGGGCAACCTGCCCAGGCGCGAACCTGAAATGCTCGACTTCTGGCAACGTATCAGGCTGGAAGAAAAGATCGAGGCGGCCGGCAAGGGACGTCCCAACTTCACCCTGCACGACGGACCTCCCTATGCCAACGGGCACATCCATATCGGTCACGCCCTGAACAAGGTTCTCAAGGACATTATCGTCAAATCCAAGCGCATGCAGGGCTACTACGCGCCTTACATCCCCGGCTGGGACTGCCATGGGCTGCCCATCGAACTGAAGGTTGACCAGCAGCTCGGCAAGAAGAAGCGCGAGATGACCAAGGCGCAGATTCGCAAGGAGTGCCGCAAATATGCCGCGGAGTGGATCGACATCCAGCGGCGCGAGTTCATTCGGCTTGGCGTGTTCGGCGACTGGGACCATCCCTACCTGACCATGACCGACGACTACGAGGCCGCCACCGCCCGGGAACTGGCCCGCTTTGCCGAACGCGGCGGCCTGTTCAAGGGCAAAAAGCCGGTGCACTGGTGCTCCTCCTGCGTCACCGCCCTGGCCGAAGCCGAGGTCGAATACGACGACCACGTGTCACCGTCGATCTATGTCCGCTTCCGCTATGCGGACGAACTGCCGGAAAGCCTGCGCAGCGTCGTCGGCGACCGGCCTCTCGATTTCGTCATCTGGACCACCACGCCGTGGACCATCCCGGCCAACCTGGGTATCTGCCTCAACCCCGACCTTGACTATGTCGTGGTTGAAACCGGTGACGACCTGCTGGTGATGGCCGAAGGACTCTGGCAGCAGGTCATGCAGGCCGTCGGTCGCACAGACGGACGCGTGCTTGCCCGTTTCAGGGCGCAGGAGTTCGAAAACCGCAACTGCCGTCACCCCTTCTACGAGCGCAACTCCCTCATCATCCTCGGCGACCATGTCACCCTTGAGGCCGGAACCGGCTGTGTCCACACTGCCCCCGGGCACGGCATGGATGACTACCTGGTCGGGTTGAAATACGGCCTCGAGGTCTACAACCCGGTCGACGACTACGGCCGCTACCGCGAAGACCTCGAATTCTTCGGCGGCATGAAACTCAAGGACGCCAATCCGGCTGTCAACGCCAAGCTGGCCGAGGTCGGCGCCCTGCTGGCCAGCAGCGAGGTTTCCCACAGCTACCCGCACTGCTGGCGCTGCAAAAAGCCGATCATCTTCCGCGCCACCGAACAGTGGTTCATCTCCATGGAGGCCAATGACCTGCGCCAAAAATCCCTGGAGCACATCAATGATGTCCAGTGGATCCCCCACTGGGGGCGCGAGCGCATCTACAACATGATCGCCAACCGCCCCGACTGGTGCATCAGCCGCCAGCGCAGCTGGGGTGTCCCCATCACCGTCTTCTATTGTGAAGACTGCGGCCACGCCCTCGCCGACGGCAAGACCATGCATCATGTCGCCGACCTGTTCGAGCAGGGCGGATCCGACATCTGGTTTGAAAAGGAAGCCAAGGAGCTGCTGCCGGCCGGAACGCGCTGCCCCGAATGCGGCGGCGAACGGTTCAGCAAGGAGATGGACATTCTCGATGTCTGGTTCGACTCGGGCGTCTCCCAGGCCGCCGTGGTCGAACCGAATCCTCGCCTGAACTATCCTGCCGATCTCTATCTGGAGGGAAGCGACCAGCATCGCGGCTGGTTTCACAGCTCCCTGCTCGCCGCCGTCGGCACCCGGGATGTCGCCCCCTACAGGGCGGTGCTGACCCACGGCTTCGTGCTCGACCCCAAGGGGCGGCCGATGTCCAAATCGCTCGGCAATGTCGTTTCCCCGCTGGAGGTCATCGACAAATACGGTGCTGAAATCCTGCGCCTCTGGGTCGCCACCCAGGACTACCGCAACGATACCCGCGTGGGCGACGATATCCTCAAGCAGGTTGCCGAAGCCTACCGCCGCATCCGCAACACCGCCCGCTACATGCTCGGCAACCTGCACGGCTTCGAACCGGCCGATCACGCCATTTCCGTCGAAAAGATGCTGGAGATCGACCGCTGGGCGCTGTCGCGCCTGGCCGATCTGGAACAGCGGGTGCGCAAGGCGTACAACGACTACCAGTTCCACATCCTCTATCATGCCGTGCACAACTTCTGTAGCGTGGACATGAGCGCCTTTTACCTGGATGTGCTCAAGGACCGGCTCTACACGGCGCCGAAAAACTCCCTGGAACGTCGCAGCGCCCAGACGGCCATGTGGCGTATCCTCGATGTCATCACCCGGCTGATTGCACCGGTTTTGTCTTTCACCGCCGAAGAAATCTGGCAGCACATGCCCGGCGACAAGGAGGAGAGCGTCCACCTCGCTCTTTTCCCCGACGAGCTTGCCGACTTGCGTGACCCGGAACTGGAAAAACGTTACGAACAGATTCTCAAACTGCGCTCGGCCGTTTCCAAGGCCCTGGAAGAAGCCCGCAACGCCAAGGTGATCGGTCACTCCCTCGACGCCCGGGTCCGACTGCTTGCCCCTGAAGGCCCCTGGCGGGACCTGGCAACCCGATACGAACAGGAATGGCCGACCCTGCTGATCGTCTCCCAGGTCGAACTGGTCGACAGCCTCGAAGGCGGAACCGTCAGTGAAGAAATCGAAGGGCTGCGCATCGAAGTGACCCGGGCCGAGGGGGACAAATGTCCGCGCTGCTGGAACTACAGCACCGACATCGGTCAGGACAGCAGCCACCCGGAACTCTGCCCGCGCTGCAGCGATGCCCTGAGCGCCTGAACCGGACCATGCCTTTCCGCTACGGCGTACTTCTGGCCGTCACCCTGGTTGTTGGGGCCCTCGACCAGTGGACCAAGCATCTGGTGCTGCAGTCCTTCCGGCTCTATGAGTCGGTGCCGATTCTTGACGGCCTGTTCAACCTGACCTACGTGCGCAACAAGGGCGCCGCATTCGGCCTTCTGGCCGACAGCGACTGGCGCCGGCCTTTTTTCATTGCCGTCACTCTGGTTGCCTGCGCCTTCATCCTCGGCTACCTGCACCGGCTCGAGGATGAACGCAAATTGGCGGCCCTGTCACTGGCACTGATTTTTGCCGGCGCCCTGGGCAACCTGATAGACCGGATACGTTTTGGCGAGGTGATCGATTTCCTCGATGTCTACTGGCGTCAGTACCACTGGCCCGCCTTCAACGTCGCCGATTCGGCCATAACCGTCGGGGTCGGACTGCTGCTGCTCGACATGTGGCGACACGATCGTCAATCCAGGGAGGAAAGGTCCTAAAAAAACTGATCGGACTGATGCTTGCGCTGGCGCTTCTGCTGCTTTGCGGCTGCAACTGCATGAGCGGTTTCGGCCGTGATCTTCAGAACTTCGGCCAATGGATCGAGCACAAGAGTGACCCGGGCAGGCAGTAGGCCTGTTGGTCGTTGACAAAGGCCTGCGAAAGGGTTATAAAGCCTTCTGCCGCGCCGCCGGGTGCGGCAGACTTTGAGAGAAATGTCGGGGCGTAGCGCAGTCTGGTAGCGCACCTGCTTCGGGAGTAGGGGGTCGGAGGTTCAAATCCTCTCGCCCCGACCATTTTCTCTGCCACAAAAGGCGGCCCTGGGGCCGCTTTTTTGCTTTGGAATGCCTGTCATGAACCTGCTGACCATCCTCTTCATCGTCGCCGCCTACCTGATCGGTGCCATACCGACCGGGGTGATTCTCGCCCGCATGGCCGGCATCGAAGATATTCGCAAGGTCGGCAGCGGCAACATCGGCGCCACCAATGTCTATCGCACCGCCGGACGCAAACTGGGCCTTCTGACCTTGCTCGGGGACGCCCTGAAAGGCCTGATTCCCGTACTGGTGACACAGGCAGCAGGGTATGCTCCGACAACCGTGGCCCTGGTCGCCGGAGCCGCCTTCCTCGGACATTGCTATCCGGTCTATCTCGGCTTCAAGGGCGGCAAAGGCGTCGCCACCGCTCTAGGCATCCTGCTGGTCCTCTCCCCCCTCACGGTTCTTTGCGCCCTGGTTCTGTTCGTCGCTCTGGTCGGAACCACCCGCTACGTCTCGCTGGGCTCGATCAGTGCCGCGGCGGCCGCGCCGGTGCTGGTTCTGCTGTTCGAAGACAGCAGCGCCACCTTCAGCGTAACCCTTTTCATCGCCGCCCTGGTCATCTGGCGCCACCGCGCCAACATCGACCGGCTCATCAAGGGCACGGAAAATCGCTTTCGCACCTGATGGGCGCCTTAGGCCATTCTCACGATTGACCCGGGCGCGCCTGTTGTCTAGAATCGGGCTGTTTTGAGCCCAACAACCCGCCGACATAGCCTTCATTCTACAAGGCGCCTGTGTGTCCTCGGCCTGACCCTGCTGCTGGCCCTGCTCCTTTGGCTCGGCGCACAGGTCTGGATCTTTCTCACAACTCCGGCCGGGCCTCCGGCCCCGGTCGTTTTCACCATTCACCGGGGCGAACCTCTTGCCGCCATTGCAAAACGGCTGGAGCAGACCGGAGTCATCGCCGACGCCGAAGCCTTCCGCTGGCTGGCCCGCTGGCGTGGCGTTGGGGGCGCGGTCAAGGCCGGCGAATATCAGTTTGACCATCCGGCCCGCCCCACAACGGTTCTCGACCGTCTGGTGAAAGGCGATGTGCGTCGCTACCACCTGACCATCCCCGAAGGCTTCACCCTGACACAAATCGCCGAGCGCTTTGAGCAGAGCGGATTCGGCCGGCGCGAGGATTTCCTCAAAGCGGCGCGAGATCCGGAGCTGATCGCACGCTACGCTCCCGGCGCACCGAGTCTGGAAGGATTTCTCTTTCCCGAAACCTACACCATCGAACGTTCCACAACCGCCCGGCAGCTGGTGCAGAGCATGTTGCGCATGTTCGAACGCCGGGTCCCGGCCGACCTGTTCCAGACGGCCCAAAAACTTGGACTGAACCGGCTGGAACTGGTAACGCTGGCATCGATTGTGCAGAAAGAAGCAGGACTGACGGAAGAAATGCCGTTCATCGCCGCTGTCTACCACAACCGCCTGCGCCGGAAAATGCCCCTGCAGGCCGACCCGACAGTGATTTACGGCATCGAGAATTTCGATGGCAACCTGACCCGGAAGCACCTGCAGACCCCCACCCCCTGGAACACTTATGTGCACCGGGGCCTGCCGCCCGGGCCGATTTGCAATCCGGGTCTGGACGCCATCAAAGCCGCCGCCTTTCCGGCCAGGACGAACGCACTTTACTTCGTCGCCAGGGGCGATGGCAGTCATGTTTTTTCGCGCACCTTGAGTGAGCACAACCGCAATGTGCGCCGCTATCAGCTGCGCAAATGAGGTCGGCACGGAGGGAGAAGATTCCGCTCCGCCGCCACAATCCAATTCGCAGGGAGGGACGCTATGGCTGACAGCCCGGAGCGACGCATACTGCTGGCCGAGGACAACCAGGCACTGGCGGCGTCCATCCGTACCTTGCTGCAGCGCCGAGGGTACACCGTGGCGCATGCCGGAGACGGAGTCCAAACCATGGGGCTCATCGCGGCCGACCCACCCGACCTTTTGATCCTCGACCTGCGCCTGCCACGCCTGCACGGCATTGAAATCCTGAAAAAGTTGCGCCAAAGCGACAAAACCCGGCACATCCCTGTCATCATCAGCACCGGTGTCTACCGGGGAGAAAAGTACCGGCAGGCGGCCGAACGGCTCGGCGTACGGTTCTATCTGGAGAAACCCTACAAGGCCACAGACCTGCTCGCCGCCCTTCAAAAGGCCCTGCCAAACACCGGCTCCCGGACCATCCCTCTGGGCACCATCCTTGCCGACCTGTTTCTCCAGCGATTCAACGGCCGGGTCCAGCTGTACAACAGTGACCGGAAACACGGCCTCACCCTGCTGCGTGGCCGCCCGGTCGGACTCGCGCCCGGCTTTGTCCATACCGACTTCGGGTCCTGGCTGCAGCAGCGTGGCGACATCAGCGCCGAGGAATACGCCTGGTATCGCCACCGCCGCCAGGGCTGTCACACGGCTCTGGTGGAACTCGGCTGCATGAGCTACCCCGAACTGCTGGAGAAAAAACTCGCCTGGCTAACCGCCGAGCTGGTCGCCGGCATGGGGCAGCCGGGCTGGCAGCTGAAAACCGAACCCTTTGCCATGCAGGAGGCGCCCCAGGTCGTCGCGGTCAATCTTCCCCAGGTTCTTTACCAGGGCTATCACCACCATCCCGACACCCGCGATCCCTTTGCTCACCGGCTCGATCATTACCCTGTCCTGACCGACACATTCTTCCGCTACATCAACTTTCTGCACCTTGACAGTGATGAATGCCGGCTGCTGCCGCGCCTGACCGGACAGTCGCCTTTGCGCGACTGCCTGCAGGGGCTCGACATCGGCAGAGCACTGCTGAAAACCCTGGTCGATTTGGACATGATACGGCTGCAGCCGGAGCCGGCGAATTCGGCCACCGCCCAGGACCGTCCCCTGCGCCGGCTGTTCAATCAGCTGGAAGCAGAACCTGAAGAAGAAAGCACGCCATCCGGTGAAACCTTCAGCGACCTGATGGATGACGCCGGAGAAATCGACCTGCCGGATGCCGCACCCGAAAAGGAAGAACCTGCCGCAACAGCCACGACCGCAGGACTGGACGAAGAGATCCGCAAGCTGCACCAGTCCATCCAGGGGAAGAACTACTACGAGATTTTCGGCTTCCAGACCGGACAGTTTGCCTTTGACCAGCTCAAAAGCCGCTATTTTGAGCTGACCCGCAAACTCGGTCCTGAAACCCTGATGCATCTCACCGGTGAAGCAGCGGAACAGGCCGAAGAGATTCTGGCTCAGGTCAGCACCGCCTACAACACCCTGTCGGACGTGGTGAAAAAGGAAAACTACGACCAGATGCTCGGTTCCGACCGCATCGGCCTCGGTGAAGAGGGGGATGAGCAGTTCCAGGCCCGGGTACAGTTCCAGTCAGGCAAAACCTTTCTGGAGATGGAGGAATGGGCCGAAGCGGAGAAGGCCCTGCAGGACGCCTGCAACATCGACCCGAACAACGGCGCCTATCTGGCCAACCTGGCCTGGGCCGTGTACCGCAATCCGAAACACCGCCAGAGTCAGGCGATGCAGGACAAGGCCCGCAGGATGCTGGCCCGGGCGCTTACCCTGGAAAAAAGCGGCGAGGCCTTTGCCTACAAGGGCTGGATGCACCTGGACGCGGGGCAGGAGGTCCTCGCCGAGGCGGAGTTCACCAAAGCGCTCAAGCTCGACCCGCGCCAGCTGCTGGCGCGCAAAGGGCTGCGCCAGTTGCAGGAACGCCGGGAGCAGGAGAAAAAGGGACTGTTCAAGCGCATGTTCGGCTAGGGACACGGACTTTTGCTCCCACTCGGCGTTGCCGGGCGCTTCGCTTGTGCGACGTAGCTTCCGCTACGACTCCGCGCTCATTGCCCGGCGCCTTGATTGGAAACAAAATTCCGCGTCCCAACACTCTGAAGTTATCCCCGCGTACCACAATTGCCCCCAGGGACCCGGTCGGGGCACCAACAGTCCCGGTGCGGTCTGAGGCCGTTGCAGCTGAAGCTTTCATGACGGGTTCGGGAGGAACACGGACTTTTGCTCCCACTCGGCGTTGCCGGGCGCTTCGCCTGGGCGACGTAGC
>CAZCUR010000059.1:0-15337 GCA_964501815.1 uncultured Geothermobacter sp. | reverse complement strand
TTCGCTTCGCCATCCGTGAGGGCGGCCGCACTGTCGGCGCCGGCGTCGTCAGCGAAATTATCGAGTAAGCAACAACGATCTAACCTGAAGCAGGGCCCCTCCCCACCGGGGAGGGGCCTGAGGGTTTTTAAGTCATGCGGGATATCGTTACTCTTGCCTGCACCGAGTGCAAGCAGCGCAATTACACGACAACCAAAAACAAGAAGACCACTCCCGACCGGCTGGAGTTCAAAAAGTATTGCCGCTTCTGTCGCAAGCACACACCTCACCGGGAGACCAAGTAGAGTTTGGGGATATTGCGATGCAGGCCAGTAGCACAATTGGCTAGTGCACCGGTCTCCAAAACCGGGGGTTGGGGGTTCGAGTCCCTCCTGGCCTGCCAGTTTATCCGGTAGGATTTATTTTTTTCTCCAGAGTCGGGGGATACAGCGAGTGATCGGGAAAACCACAGAGTTTCTGGGCAACGTCAAAACCGAGCTGAAGAAGGTGACCTGGCCGACCCGCAAGGATACTTACGGGTCGACGATTGTCGTCATCGTTCTGGTGCTGCTGGTGGCGGTCTTCCTCTGGGCGGTCGATTCCGCCCTGTCGACCGTTATCCGGATGCTGCTTAACTAGGGGGCGTGCCGTGACCATGAAGTGGTATGGAGTTCACACCTACTCCGGATACGAAAACAAGGTCAAGGCCAACCTCGAGGAGCGCATCCGCGCCATGGGGGCCGAGGACCAGTTTGGGGAGATTCTCATTCCGTCTGAAACGGTGGTCGAGCTGAAGAATGGTGAGCGCAAGACCTCTTCGCGCAAGTTCTTCCCCGGCTACATCCTGGTGCAGATGGAGATGAACAACGAAACCTGGCACATCGTCAAGGGGACCCCCAAGGTGACCGGCTTTGTCGGTGGCGCGACCAATCCGCCTCCGATTCCCGACGAGGAAGTTGCCAAAATTACCAGTCGTATGGAGGAGGGGGTCGAGCATCCCAAGCCGAAGGTCGAATTTGAAGTCGGCGAAACCGTGCGTGTGGTCGACGGACCATTTCTCAATTTCACCGGTGTCGTCGAGGATGTCAAACCCGACAAGGGCAAGCTCAAGGTTATGGTCAGTATCTTCGGCCGGGTCACCCCCGTCGAGCTCGAATTTATCCAGGTGGAAAAAACCAGCTGAGGCTGGCCGAGATAGCAATCGAGAAGGAGTCATTTCATGGCCAAGAAGGTAGTTGGACAGATCAAGCTGCAGATTCCCGCCGGACAGGCGAACCCGTCGCCGCCGGTCGGCCCGGCGCTCGGCCAGCACGGCGTCAACATCATGGAATTCTGCAAGGCGTTCAATGCCAAAACCCAGGGCGATGCGGGCATGATCATCCCCGTCATCATTACGGTGTACGCCGACCGTTCGTTTTCCTTTATCACCAAAACCCCGCCGGCCGCCGTGCTGCTGATGAAGGCCGCGAAAATCCAAAAGGGATCCGGGGTCCCGAACAAGGAGAAGGTCGGCAAGGTGACGCGTGAGCAGGTGCGTGAAATCGCCCAGATCAAGATGCCTGACCTGAACGCCTACGATATCGAGGCTGCCATGCGTACCGTCGAAGGGACGGCGCGCAGCATGGGTATCGAGGTTGAAGGCTAATCCCTATTATCTGTTTCGCTGGAGATACAACGATGGCGGTAGGAAAAAAGCATAGAGAAGCAAAGGCCAAGGTCGATCGGTCTCGCCTTTACCAGCTCGATGAGGCCCTTGCGCTTCTGAAGGAAACAGCCCACGCCAAGTTCGACGAAACCGTCGACCTGGCCGTTCGTCTTGGCGTTGACCCACGCAAGGCTGACCAGATGGTGCGCGGTGCCGTGGTTCTGCCCAATGGCCTGGGCAAATCGGTGCGTGTCGTGGTTTTTGCCAAGGGTGAAAAGGCCCAGGAAGCGACCGCTGCCGGTGCTGATTTTGTCGGCGCTGAGGACCTGGTCGAAAAAATCAAGGAAGGCTGGTTCGATTTTGACACGGCGATTGCCACGCCCGACATGATGGGTACCGTCGGCAAAATCGGTAAGCTCCTTGGTCCGCGCGGCCTGATGCCCAACCCCAAGGTGGGTACGGTTACCTTCGATGTCGGCCGGGCGGTTCAGGAGGCCAAATCGGGCAAGGTTGAATACCGGGTTGAAAAGGCCGGTATCGTGCATGCCCCGGTGGGCAAGGTGTCCTTTGACGTCGACAAGCTCCAGGGGAATGTTCTTGCGCTGATGGATGCCCTGATCAAGGCGAAGCCGAGTGCCGCCAAGGGAACCTACCTGAAGAAGGTCAGCATTTCGAGCACCATGGGCCCGGGGATCCCGCTCGATGTCCCGGCCCTTCAGGCGCTGGTCAAGTAGGTCAAATTCCGCCCGAGCGGATTAAGAATAGAGCAAGACCCGGTCAAAGACAGCAGGGACTCAAAAGGTTTAATGGGGCATCCCCCCCCCTGCCGAGGCCGAGGACGGTGTGACGGCACATGGTCGTCTCTCCCGCGCCTCTGACTGGGTTCCGGACCCGCTGAGGCTTCCGGTCATACCAAAAAGAAAGGAGGAGAGGCGTTGAATCGAACGGGCAAAGAACAACTGGTTGCCGAACTGGCTGCCAAACTGGCCAGGGTAAAAGCTGCCTTTATCGCCGATTACCGTGGCCTGACCGTTGAGCAGGCCAACGATCTGCGCAACAAACTGCGCGAGGCCGGCGTCGAGTACCAGGTGGTCAAGAACACTCTGCTGAAGCTCGCTATTCGCGATACCGACAGTGCCTGTCTGGAAGAGTTTCTGCAGGGCCCGACCGCCATTGCCATGGCCGAAGGCGATCCTGTTGCTCCGGCCAAGGTGCTGAGCGAATTCGCCAAGGCCAACGACAAGTTCGAGCTCAAAGGCGGCATGCTCGACGGCAAAAAGCTGGATATCGCCGGTATCAAGGCGCTGTCCGACCTGCCCAGCCGCGAAGTGCTGCTGGCGAAGATGCTCGGCTCCATGAACGCTCCGGTGACCAACTTCGTCGGCGTTCTTGCGGCCGTGCCGCGGTCCCTGGTCCAGGTTCTGGCCGCCATTCAGGACAAAAAGGCTGCCTGATCCGGCATTTCGGTTATCTGACGAAACAACAGACATCGACAGTTATAAACAAGTTCGGAGGAATAGAACATGGCTGACATCACCAAAGAGCAGGTTATTGAATTTATCGAGAACATGAGCGTCCTTGAACTGGCCGAGCTGGTCAAGGAACTGGAAGACAAATTCGGCGTTTCCGCCGCTGCCCCTGTGGCCGTTGCCGCTGCTCCGGCTGCCGGTGGGGAGGCTGCCGCCGCCGAGGAAAAGGACGAGTTCGATGTCGTCCTGGCCAGTGCCGGCGACAAGAAGATCAACGTCATCAAGGTTGTCCGCGCCATCACCGGTCTGGGCCTGAAAGAGGCCAAGGAGATGGTCGACGGCGCCCCCAGCACTGTCAAGGAAGGCGCTTCCAAGGAAGAGGCCGAGGACATCAAGAAGCAGCTGGAAGAAGCCGGCGCCAGCGTGGAGCTCAAGTAGTCCCGCGCCCATACAACACGAGACGAGCCAAGGTCGCGTTCTGCGGCCTTGGCTATTCTTTCTTTCACGCAACCACTCCCCTTCAGCCTGGTCTCCGTGGGGGAGGGGAGGCCGGGTCGATGCCATGATGGCGACCCAAAAATGATGAATTTATAAGGGGTTCCGCGTCCGCGTGCGGCTGTGGAACGGACATTCCAAAGGAGAACCCATGGCTTATTCGATTGCGAATAACCAGTTGCTGAGGAAGCACTTCGCCGATATCAAGGACATCATTGATATCCCCAACCTCATCGACATTCAGAAAACCTCCTACAAGAGATTTCTTCAGGCCGACCTGCCCGCCTCGGCGCGCCAGAATATCGGCCTGGAGGCGGTTTTCCGCTCGGTTTTTCCCATTCGCGACTTCAGCGAAACCTGTTCGCTGGAATATGTTTCCTACTCCCTCGGTACTCCCAAGTACGACGTGGAGGAATGCCACCAGCGTGGCATGACCTATGCCGCTCCGGTCAAGGTGCGCGTCCGCCTGGTCTCCTGGGATGTCGACAAGGAATCGGGTGTTCAGTCGATCCGGGACATCAAGGAGCAGGAGGTCTATTTCGGCGAAATCCCGCTGATGACCGAAAACGGCACCTTCATTATCAATGGGACTGAAAGGGTCATCGTCAGCCAGCTGCACCGTTCACCCGGTGTCTTTTTTGACCATGACAAGGGCAAGACCCATTCTTCGGGCAAGCTGCTCTACAGCGCCCGGGTCATTCCCTACCGTGGCTCCTGGCTCGACTTTGACTTTGATCATAAAGATATCCTCTATGTGCGCATCGACCGCCGCCGTAAATTGCCGGCCACGGTGCTGCTCAAGGCCCTCGGCTACAGCGTCGAGGAGCTGCTGAACCTCTATTACGATTCGGAAGAGATCGTTCAGGCCGATGGCCGTTTCCGGAAAAAGCTCGACCTGAATCTGCTGGCGGGGCAGAAGGCTGCCCGCGATATTGTCGATGCGAACGGCAATGTGCTGGTCAAGGCCAACCGCAAATTCACCAAGGCGGCCCTGCGCAAGATTGAAGAGGCCGGCCTTGAGTGGCTCGACCTCGAGGATGAGGAGCTGGTCGGACGGGTTGCCTCCAACGATATTGTCGATACCGCTTCGGGTGAAATCATCGTCGAATGCAACGAGGAACTGACCGAAGCCAAGATTGAGGAGCTGAAAAAGCGGGGCATTGAAAGCTTCAAGGTCCTGTTCATTGATCCTCATGTCAACGGCCCCTATCTCAGGGACACGCTGCTGCTCGACAAGGTGGCCAACACCGAGGAAGCCATCATCGAGATCTACCGGCGTTTGCGGCCCGGGGATCCCCCGACCCTGCGCAGTGCCACCGCTTTGTTCGAAAGCCTCTTTTTCCAGGCTGAGCGCTACGATCTGTCGGCTGTCGGCCGGCTCAAGATCAATTACAAGCTCAAGCTGGACACGCCGCTGGAACAGCGGACCCTGACCAAGGAAGACATTATTGAAATCGTCCGCTACCTGATCGACCTGCGCAATGGTCGCGGCAGCATCGATGATATCGACCACCTTGGCAACCGGCGTGTGCGTGCTGTCGGCGAGCTGCTGGAAAACCAGTATCGGGTCGGCCTGGTGCGCATGGAGCGCGCCATCAAGGAGCGCATGAGCCTGCAGGAAGTCGACAGCATGATGCCGCATGACCTGGTCAACTCCAAGCCGGTTTCGGCCGTGGTCAAGGAGTTTTTCGGGTCGAGCCAGCTGTCGCAGTTCATGGATCAGACCAACCCGCTGTCGGAAATCACCCACAAGCGTCGCCTTTCGGCTCTCGGCCCCGGCGGCCTGACTCGCGAGCGGGCCGGATTCGAGGTGCGTGACGTCCACCCGACCCACTACGGCCGCGTCTGTCCGATCGAGACGCCGGAAGGTCCGAACATCGGTCTGATTGCCTCGCTGTCGACCTACGCGCGTATCAACGAGCACGGTTTTGTCGAGACGCCCTACCGCATCGTCAAGGATGGCCAGGTTACCTCCGAGATCCGTTACTTCTCGGCTCTCGAGGAAGAGGGGCATGCCATCGCCCAGGCGAATGCGCCTCTCGACGAGAACGGCCGTTTTGTCAATGAACTGGTCAATGCGCGCAAAAGCGGCGAATTCATGCTGCTGAACCGGGACGAGATTGAGCTGATGGACGTTTCGCCCAAGCAGCTGGTTTCGGTCGCCGCCTCCCTGATTCCCTTCCTGGAAAATGACGACGCCAACCGTGCGCTGATGGGCTCGAACATGCAGCGCCAGGCGGTGCCTCTGCTGAAAGCGGACGCCCCCCTGGTCGGTACCGGGATGGAACGGGTCGTCGCTCATGATTCCGGCTCTGCGGTCGTCGCCCGTCACAGTGGTGTGGTGGAGAGTGTCGACGCCGGCCGCATTGTCATCAAGCTCGATGAGGGCGAGATGGACGAAACCGGCACGGGCGTCGACATCTACAACCTGATCAAGTTCATTCGCAGCAACCAGAATACCTGTCTGAACCAGAAGCCGATCGTCAAGGTCGGGGACCGGGTCAAGAAGGGCGAAATCATTGCCGACGGTCCGTCGACCCAGCTCGGTGAACTGGCCCTGGGCCAGAACGTCCTGGTCGCCTTCATGCCCTGGGGCGGTTACAACTTCGAGGACTCGATTCTGGTCAGCGAAAAACTCGTCAAGGACGATCGCTATACCTCGATTCACATCGAGGAGTTCGAGTGCGTCGCCCGCGACACCAAGCTGGGCAAGGAGGAAATCACCGACGATATCCCCAATCTCGGTGAGGACGCTCTGGCCGACCTGGACGAGTCGGGTATCATCCGCATCGGCGCCGAGGTCAAGCCGGGTGACATTCTGGTCGGCAAGATTACCCCGAAGGGCGAAACCCAGCTTTCGCCCGAGGAAAAGCTGTTGCGTGCCATTTTCGGCGAAAAGGCGGGTGATGTTCGCGATACATCCCTGCGGGTGCCACCCGGGGTCGAAGGGGTTGTTATCGGCGCCCGTGTCTTCTCACGCAAGGGTGCGGACAAGGACGCCCGTACCGAACTGATTGAGAATGCGGAGATTCAGCGCCTGCTCAAGGACCAGGATGACGAAATCCGCATCATTCGCGAATCGACCAAAAGCAAGCTGGCCGATCTGCTGGTCGGCAAGACGGCGGCTGTCACCGTCAACGATTCGGAAGGAAAGGTGGTGATTGCCAAAGGCAAGAAGATCACCGCCGAGGCCCTGGACAAGGTTCCTTTCAGCCATTGGAAGGAGATTTCCCTGTCCAAAGCCGAGGAGACCGAAGAGAAGGTGGCGACCATCTTCGCCCGCCTGGCCGAGCGCGAAGAGGTGATTCGGGCCGTCTTTGCCGACAAGATCGAAAAGCTCAAGCGCGGCGACGATTTGCCTCCCGGCGTCATCAAGATGGTCAAGGTCTACATCGCCATCAAGCGCAAACTGTCGGTGGGCGACAAGATGGCCGGCCGCCACGGCAACAAGGGCGTCCTGTCGCGTATCCTCCCCGAAGAGGATATGCCCTACATGGCAGACGGTACCCCGGTTGAGATCGTTCTCAACCCCCTGGGCGTTCCCTCGCGTATGAACGTCGGCCAGATTCTCGAAACCCATCTCGGTCTGGCGGCACGAGGGCTGGGTCAGCAGATTCAGCAGGTGCTCGATACCCAGTTCAGCCCCGAAGCGCTGAAGAAGCAGATCAAGGCCTGCTATGAGGATGAGGAGCTGAACAGGTTCATCGACGGGCTTTCTGATGATGAAACCCTCGCCCTCGCCCGTCGCCTGGCCCGCGGTGTGCCGATGGCCTCGCCGGTCTTTGAAGGTGTCAGCGAAGAGCAGATGAAGGCCCAGATGGAAAAGGCCGGAGTCCCGACAACGGGCCAGATGACCCTCTATGACGGCCGCACCGGCGAGCCGTTCAAGGAAAAGGTCACCGTCGGCATTATGTACATGCTCAAGCTGCACCACCTGGTCGATGACAAGATTCACGCCCGTTCCATCGGCCCCTACAGTCTGGTGACCCAGCAGCCTCTCGGCGGCAAGGCCCAGTTCGGCGGCCAGCGCCTCGGCGAGATGGAGGTCTGGGCCATGGAGGCCTATGGTGCCGCCCATGCCCTTCAGGAGTTCCTCACGGTCAAGTCGGACGACGTTGCCGGCCGGACGCGCATGTACGAGGCCATCGTCAAGGGCAAACACACGCTGGAGGCCGGCCTGCCCGAGTCGTTCAACGTGCTGGTCAAGGAGCTGCAGGCCCTCTGCCTCGACGTGGAGCTGCTGGAAGAAGACGAAGACTGAAAAGACCCTTTCATCCACCAAGGAGGATGAGCTTTGGAAGATATTCTCAGCCTGTTTGAGCGCCCGAAGGATCCGTTGAATTTCAACGCCATCCGTCTGTCGATTTCCTCGCCCGAAGCGATCCGTGAGCGGTCCTTTGGTGAGGTCAAGAAGCCCGAGACCATCAATTACCGGACTTTCAAGCCCGAACGTGACGGCCTGTTCTGCGCCAAGATCTTCGGGCCGACCAAGGATTACGAGTGCAACTGCGGCAAATACAAGCGCATGAAGCACCGCGGCATCGTCTGCGAAAAGTGCGGTGTCGAAGTCATCCCGAGCAAGGTCCGGCGTGAGCGTCTCGGCCATATCGATCTGGCCTGCCCGGTGGCGCACATTTGGTTCCTCAAGAGCCTGCCCAGCCGTATCGCCACCCTGCTTGACATGACCCTGAAGGAGGTCGAGCGGGTTCTTTATTTCGAGGCCTATGTTGTCCTCGACGGCGGCGACACCCCGCTGGAGAAGGGGCAGCTGCTCAGCGAGGAAAAATACCGGGAGGCCATGGACGAATTCGCCGGGCAGTTTTCCGCCGGTATGGGCGCTGAGGCGATCCGCGAGCTGCTTGCCGGTCTCGACCTGGACGAGCTGGCTGAACAGCTGCGGCTCGAGATGAAAGAGGCGACCAGTGAGGCCAAACGCAAGAAGGTTGCCAAACGGCTCAAGGTGGTTGACGCCTTCCGTGAGAGCGGCAACCGGCCGGAATGGATGATTCTGGAAACCATCCCGGTTCTGCCGCCGGAGCTCCGTCCTCTGGTTCCCCTGGATGGCGGCCGTTTTGCCACCTCGGACCTGAACGATCTCTATCGCCGGGTGATCAACCGCAACAATCGCCTCAAGCGGTTGATGGAGCTGCGCGCCCCGGAGGTGATCATTCGGAACGAGAAACGCATGTTGCAGGAGGCGGTCGACGCCCTGTTTGACAATGGCCGTCGCGGCCGGGCCATCACCGGCCCCAACAAGCGTCCGCTCAAGTCTCTCTCCGACATGCTCAAGGGCAAGGGGGGACGCTTCCGTCAGAACCTGCTCGGCAAGCGTGTCGACTACTCCGGCCGTTCGGTTATCGTCGTCGGCCCGGAACTGAAGCTGCATCAGTGCGGTCTGCCCAAGAAGATGGCGCTGGAGCTGTTCAAGCCCTTTATCTACAGCCGTCTGGAAGAGAAGGGTCTGTGCACCACCATCAAGAGCGCCAAGAAGATGGTGGAAAAGGAGAAACCGGAGGTCTGGGACGTGCTCGAGGAGGTTATCAAGGAGCACCCGGTCATGCTCAACCGTGCTCCGACGCTCCATCGCCTCGGCATTCAGGCCTTTGAGCCGGTGCTGATCGAAGGCAAGGCGATCCAGCTTCACCCTCTGGTCTGTACCGCTTTCAACGCCGACTTCGACGGTGACCAGATGGCGGTGCATCTGCCGCTGTCCATCGAGAGCCAGATCGAGGCGCGCGTGCTGATGATGTCGACCAACAACATCCTCTCGCCGGCGCATGGCAAGCCGATCATCGTCCCGTCCCAGGACATGATTCTCGGTCTGTACTACATGACCCGCGACCGGGCCTTCGTCAAGGGGACCGGGAAGGTCTTTTCGGGGCCGGAAGAGGTCATCATGGCCTATGATGCCGGCGAGGTCGATCTGCAGGCGGCCATCAAGGTGCGGCTGGTGCCGGGTCCGGGCGAGGCCCCGAAACTGGTCGACACCACCGTCGGCCGTATCCTGCTGCGCGAGATTCTGCCCGAGGCCATCCCCTTCAAGTACATCAACAAGGTGATGGGCAAGAAGAACGTCGCCGAACTGATCGATGCCTCCTTCCGCCTGGCCGGCAACAAGGAAACGGTCATTCTTGCCGACAAGCTCAAGGAGACCGGCTACCGTTTCTCCACCCTGGCGGGTATCTCCATCTGTATCGACGACATGGTGATTCCCGAAAACAAGCAGGAATACATCGATCGGGCCGTGGCCGAGGTGACCGAAATCCAGCGCCAGTACACCGAAGGTCTGATCACCGACGGCGAGCGGTACAACAAGGTCATCGACATCTGGGCCAAATGCACCGAGGATATCGCGGAGAAGATGCTCTCCAACCTGTCGGTGGATGAGCTGACCGACCCCGAAACCGGGGAGAAGGTGAAAGTCCCGTCCCTCAACGCCATACACATGATGGCCGATTCGGGCGCCCGAGGCAGTGCCCAGCAGATCCGTCAGCTGGCCGGTATGCGCGGTTTGATGGCCAAGCCGGACGGTTCGATCATCGAAACGCCGATTACGGCCAACTTCCGTGAAGGTCTGACGGTGTTGCAGTACTTCATTTCGACCCATGGCGCCCGCAAGGGCCTGGCCGATACCGCGCTGAAGACGGCGAACTCCGGTTACCTCACCCGCCGTCTGGTCGATGTCGCCCAGGATGCCATCATCATCGAGGAAGACTGCGGCACCCTGAACGGTATTGAGGTCTCGTCCCTGACGGAGGGCGGGGAAATCATTGAGCGTCTTGGCGACCGTATCCTTGGACGCTGCGCTCTGGATGACGTTCTCGATCCGGTGACCGGTGAGGTGCTGGTCGAAGCCGACCAGCTGATTACCGAGGAGCTGGTCGAAAAGATCGAGAATGCCGGTATCGAAAAGCTCAAGATCCGCTCGGTGCTGACCTGTCAGAGCAAACGCGGCATCTGTGCCACCTGCTACGGTCGTGACCTGGCACGTGGGCACAAGGTCAACCTTGGCGAAGCGGTCGGCGTTATCGCCGCCCAGTCGATCGGCGAGCCCGGCACCCAGTTGACCATGCGGACCTTCCACATCGGTGGTACCGCCGCGAAAAAGGCCGAACAGACATCGCTGGAAGCCCGTTTCGCCGGGACCATGAAGTACATCAACCTGAGTACGGTTGTTAACCGCGACGGTCGCCATGTGGTCATGAACCGCAATGGCGAGATTGCCGTGGTCGACGAAACCGGGCGCGAGCGTGAGCGTTACAGTGTCGTTTATGGTGCGCAGCTGCCCATCCCGGATGGTGGCGAGGTCCAGCCCGGCACCATGCTGGCGGAATGGGACCCCTACACCATGCCGATTCTGACCGAAATCTCCGGCAAGGTGCGCTTTGGTGACATTATCGAAGGGGTCACCATGGAGGAGCAGCTCGACGAGGTCACCGGGCTGGCGCGCAAGGTCATCGTCGAGAGCAAGGCGGCGGACAAGCGGCCTCGCATTACCCTCAAGGACGAGGAGGGCAAGACCGCCAAGCTGCCCAGCGGGCAGCCGGCCCGTTACATGCTTCCTGTCGGGGCCAACATCGTTGTCGGCGAAGACGAAATGGTCAGCGCCGGGGACGTTCTGGCCAAAATCCCGCGGGAAACCACCAAAACCAAGGACATCACCGGCGGTCTGCCGCGCGTTGCCGAGCTGTTCGAGGCACGCAAGCCCAAGGAGTTCGCCATTATCTCCGAGATCGACGGTGTGGTCTCCTTCGGCAAGGATTCCAAGGGCAAGCGCAAGGTCATCGTCACCCCGGAGCACGGCGAAAGCAAGGAGTATCTGATTCCCAAGGGCAAGCACATCTCGGTGCACGAGGGGGACCATGTCCGTGCCGGGGAACCTCTCATGGACGGCTCCACCAACCCGCACGACATTCTGCGGGTGCTCGGCGAGCAGGAGCTGGCCAAATACCTGGTCGACGAGGTCCAGGAGGTTTACCGGTTGCAGGGTGTCAAGATCAACGACAAGCATATTGAGGTCATCGTGCGCCAGATGCTGCGGCGGGTGCGTATCAAGGAAGTGGGAGACACCAACTTCCTGGCCGACGACCAGGTCGAACGCTGGCGCTTTGAAGAGGAGAACCAGCGGGTCATGGCTGAAGGCGGCCAGCCTGCGGTCGGTGAGCCGATGATGCTCGGTATCACCAAGGCCTCGCTGTCGACGGAATCCTTCATTTCCGCGGCCTCTTTCCAGGAGACCACCAAGGTGCTCACCCAGGCGGCCATCGAAGGCAAGATCGACTATCTGCGCGGCCTGAAAGAGAATGTCATCATGGGCCGGCTTATTCCGGCAGGTACCGGGGTCGGCAAATATCGCAGTGTCAAGTTGAAGATTGAGGACCCGGAGGAGGTCATGGAAGAGCCGGAGCCAGTTGATGAAAATGAAGCTCCGGAGGGGACCCAGGCGCCGGTGTCGGAGCCGTCCTGAGCCGGGTCGGCGCCCGGTCATTCGGTGGCTGATATAAAGTTGACGCAGCCGCCAAAAAAACCTTGACAAGGGGGAACCCGATTGATAAATTCGCCGGGTTTTCCTCTCTGGGAAAGTACGTGTTTTTCAAGCAAGGATAGAAACATTCGGGAGTCTTTGAATGCCTACGATCAATCAGCTGATCCGTAAGGGACGGAAGCAGAAAGTCAAGAAGTCGACTGCTCCTGCTTTGCAGTGCAATCCGCAGAAGCGTGGCGTCTGCACCCGCGTCTATACGACGACCCCCAAGAAGCCGAATTCGGCATTGCGCAAGGTTGCTCGTGTGCGTCTGACCAACGGTATCGTGGTGACGTCCTATATCCCCGGCGTTGGCCATAACCTGCAGGAGCATTCCGTGGTGCTGATTCGCGGCGGTCGTGTCAAGGACTTGCCCGGTGTGCGCTATCACATCGTGCGTGGCGCCCTGGACCTTGCCGGTGTGCAGGACCGGCGTCAGGGGCGTTCCAAGTACGGCGCCAAGCGGCCCAAATAAGACAGGTTTGAGAGGACGTTATGCCGAGAAGAAGAGAGGTTGCCAAGCGCGTCATTCTGCCCGATCCCAAGTACAACGACCGTCTGCTGGCCAAGTTCGTCAATTGCGTCATGCTGGACGGCAAGAAGAGTGTTGCAGAAGGGATTGTCTACGGCGCTTTTGATCTGATAGCCGAGCGGACCGGTGAGGATCCGCTGGAGGTGTTCCGCAAAGCCATGGAAAATGTGCGCCCCATGCTGGAGGTTAAATCCCGCCGGGTTGGCGGTTCGACCTATCAGGTTCCGGTTGAAGTCCGTCCGGACCGGCGCAATGCCCTGGCGATTCGCTGGATTATCAACTATGCGCGCCAGCGTGGTGAAAAGACCATGCGGGAGCGTCTGGCCGGCGAGCTTCTGGATGCCGCCGCCAACCGTGGCAATGCGGTCAAGAAGCGTGAGGATACGCACAAGATGGCCGAGGCCAACAAGGCCTTTGCTCACTATCGCTGGTAGTCTTCGGGGCTCGGCAACGAGCCGGAAAAGCGTTCAGTTTTTTTTGAGTTTATACAGCCGGGTGTGCGGCTCGGCGGAGGTTGAAAAGTCGTGGCACGTAAGGTAGCACTGGAAAAGACCCGTAATATCGGGATTATGGCGCATATTGACGCCGGCAAGACGACGACGACGGAACGTATTCTTTATTATACCGGCGTCTCGCACAAAATCGGTGAGGTCCATGATGGCGCCGCCACCATGGACTGGATGGAGCAGGAGCAGGAGCGTGGTATTACCATCACCTCGGCTGCGACGACCTGCTTCTGGCTGGATCATCGCATCAATATCATCGATACTCCCGGGCACGTTGACTTCACCATCGAAGTTGAGCGGTCGCTGAAGGTTCTTGACGGTGCTATCGCCGTCTTCTGTTCGGTCGGTGGGGTCGAGCCCCAGTCGGAAACCGTCTGGCGTCAGGCCGACAAGTACGGTGTGCCGCGTATCGCCTTTATCAACAAGATGGACCGCATCGGTGCCGATTTCCAGCGCGGTGTCGACATGATGCGCGAACGTCTTGGCGCCAATCCTGTCCCCATTCAGCTCCCCATCGGCAAAGAAGACACCTTTCGCGGTGTTGTCGATCTGATTCAGATGAAGGCCATCGTCTGGGACGATGAGTCGCTTGGGGCCAAATACGAAATCATCGATATTCCGGCCGACATGGTTGATGAGGCTGAGGCCGCCCGCGAGGCGATGCTCGAGGAGATCTGCTCCCATGACGAGGAGCTGATGGACAAGTACCTCGGCGGTGAAGAGCTCAGTCTTGAAGAAATCAAGGCCGGTATCCGCAAGGCGACCATTGGTCTGCATATCAATCCGGTGCTGTGTGGCAGTGCCTTCAAGAACAAAGGGGTTCAGACACTTCTCGACGCTGTGGTCGAATACATGCCTTCCCCGCTGGATGTACCCGCCATTCGCGGGACCAATCCGGACACCGGGGAAGAGCTGACCCGGCCGGCCGATGACAACGGGCCTTTCTCCGCCCTGGCGTTCAAGATTATGACCGACCCCTTTGTCGGCCAGCTGACCTTCTTCCGGGTTTATTCCGGGGTCGCCGAGTCGGGCGCTTCTGTGCTGAATACCACCAAGGGCAAAAAGGAGCGTTTCGGCCGTCTTCTCAAGATGCACGCCAACAAGCGCGAGGAGATCAAAGAGGTCTGGTCCGGGGATATTGCCGCCGCCGTCGGCCTGAAGTTCACCGCCACGGGTGATACCCTGTGTGACGAAAAAAATCCCTGCCTGCTCGAGGCTATGGAGTTCCCCGAGCCGGTCATCCATATTGCAGTCGAGCCCAAGACCAAGGCCGACCAGGAAAAACTGGGTACCGCTTTGCAGAAGCTCCTCTCCGAAGACCCCTCGCTGCGGGTGCGCACGGATGAAGAGACCGGGCAGACCATTCTCTCGGGGATGGGCGAGCTGCATCTTGAAATCATCATCGACCGCCTCAAGCGCGAATTCAAGGTCGAGGCCAACGTCGGTGCCCCGCAGGTCGCCTACCGTGAAACCATCACCAAGAAAGTCGAGGTCCAGGGCAAGTTCGTGCGCCAGTCGGGTGGCCGTGGCCAGTATGGCGACTGTCATCTGCGGCTCGAGCCCCTTGAGCCGGGCGGCGGATTCGAGTTCGTCGATGAAATCAAGGGCGGGGTTATCCCGCGCGAGTATATCCCCGCGGTCGCCAAGGGCTGCGAGGAGGCGTGCGAAAACGGCCCGCTGGCCGGTTTTCCGGTGGTGGACGTCAAGGTGACCTGTTTTGACGGTTCCTACCATGAGGTCGACTCTTCGGAGATGGCCTTCAAGATTGCCGGTTCCATGGGTTTCAAGGAGGGTGTCCAGAAAGGCTCTCCCGTGCTGCTGGAGCCGATCATGGCTGTCGAAGTTGTGGTCCCCGAAGAATACATGGGTGATGTGATGGGGGATCTGAACAGCCGTCGCGGGCGCGTCATGGGTATGGATTCGCGCGCCGGCGCCCAGGTCATCAATGCGCATGTCCCGCTGGCCAATATGTTCGGTTACGCGACAGAGCTGCGCAGCATGACTCAGGGCCGTGCCAACTACACCATGGTTTTTGACCATTACGAACAGGTTCCGGCTTCCATTGCCGAAGAAATTATCGCCAAGTCCAAGGCTTGACTTGTCGCTAGAGACGGGAACAGGGAGAACGCCCCATGTCCAAAGAGAAATTTGAAAGAACAAAACCTCATGTCAACATTGGCACCATCG
>CAZCUR010000058.1:0-16020 GCA_964501815.1 uncultured Geothermobacter sp. | reverse complement strand
AGTTGACGATTTTCCAGGTGCCGTCCATTTCGCGGCAGGCGGTCCCGTAGGCCTGCTGACGTTCACCGGCGACCACAACCTCCTGGGTGTACTCGCGGCAGTACTGGCCGTCGGCCTTGCGGTAGGTGCGGGTCGGGGTGATGCTCCCCTCGTTGCCGCTGTCGGGGTTCTGCCAGTAGCCGGGCTGGTAGGCCGGGTTCTTCTCCAGGGTCTGCTGGGCCGTGTTCTGCATCGCCAGCTGGTCGGCGCGGTCCAGGCTCTTGCCCACCCCCTGGCCGAGCAGAGCGCCGGCCAGAGTTCCGACCGCCACGGCCACCAGCCGACCGTGTCCGGAGCCGATGTGGGAGCCGAGCAGGGCGCCGGTCCCGGCACCGATGATGGTGCCACCGGTCTCCTTGGGCCCCATGTTGGGGGCGCAGGCGATGGTGAACAGGGTCAGGACCACCAGGGTCAGGCCTTTGAGCCATCCACTCTTTTTCATGCTGCCTCCTCCGGGCGCTGCCCGTATCGAATCAGACCGTCTCTGATGCGAGCATGCCACAGGAAGGGACGTGTCACAGCGTTGCAGTGCTTCCTTTTCAATGTGCTTCTGCGCAACAGGGAGCTGTGCGCGTTGCCTGCCCTTGTGGAGTGCGGCCATAAAAATGGCGCGCCAATCCGGCGCGCCTCTTGATGGCCCTGAATGCTGAAGCTCGAACCTAGTGTCCGTTGCCCGCCTGCGCCTGTTCCAGGGCGGTCAGCAGCCGACGGGCCGGCACCGGCAGTGAACCTGGGCTTTTTTGGACAATGGCCTGGGGCATGATCCCTTCCCGGCCGTAGAAGAGGCCGTCGGCGGCATGATCGACATCGAGGGAAGCCCCTTCGAAGGACACGCCGGCAAACAGGCCACGGCTGCGCGAGTAGCTGTAGATTTCCGCCTTGAGCTTGATGTCGGTCGCCCCCTCGACCCGACGGCCGACCGGGCCGGCCGCCACGGCGGCATCCGCCCCCAGGGTGATCTTGCCCTGGAAGACGTCCCGGACGCTCTTCTCACTCATGAAGACCAGCACCACGTCGGTCGACTGGGCGCCAATCTGCCAGCCGAGGCTGCCGCCGATCATCTTGACAAACACCGGGGCCTGCCAGACGCCGTTTTTCTTCATCACCAGCACGCCGCGACCGTATTTGCCGCCGACAATGAATCCGGCCTTGATCATGCCCGGGATGACGGCCACGGCATGGGCGCCGCGCAGCATGGCCGGAGGAATGCCCTTTTCGGGAATCTTCTGAATCTCCTGCATCACCTCGGTGGCGTCGCGGACGATCTGCAACTCCTTTTCCTGGGCCAGAACTGCGGTCGGCAACGCGAGGAGCAGGAGTGCAAGGATCAGGTTGCGCATCGGCTTTCTCCTTTCATCGGGAACATTCAACTTCACATAAGGAGATTCTAGCCCAAAGCGTACGCAGATGCCACGTGTATCTTCGTGTAAAAATTGGGTAAAATCCACACTTACCGACGAGACTTACGCCCACGTCAACTGCTAGGCTGTCAGCACAACCTCAACCACTCCACGGAAGAAACGATATGCCCGACTACAGCCGCAATGAAGAAATCGCCAACAGCCTGACCCACGGTATCGGCGCCGCCCTGGCCTTGAGCGGAATGATCCTGCTGATCGCCACCGCCGCCAACCGGGGCGATGCCTGGCAGCTGGTCTCGGTGAGTATCTACGGAGCCGCGCTGCTCACCTCCCTGCTCGCCTCGACCCTGTACCACGCCCTGCCGCGGCCCGGCCTCAAACAGATTCTGCGCAAGCTCGATCATGCCGCCATCTTCCTGCTCATTGCCGGCACCTACACCCCCTTCACCCTGGTGACCCTGCGCGGCGGCTGGGGCTGGTCGCTCTTCGGTCTGGTCTGGACCGGGGCCCTGCTCGGCATCGCGGCCGAACTGCTGCTCAACCGCGGCCGGGAAATCTTCCGGGTCACCACCTGCCTGCTGCTCGGCTGGGTGGTGCTGGTCGCTCTGTACCCCCTGGTCCAGCGGATGGACCTGGACGGCGTGCTTTTGCTCGCCGCCGGCGGGCTGGCCTTCACGGTCGGCGTCATCTTCTATCTCTGGGAACGGCTTCCTTTCGGCCATGCGGTCTGGCACCTGTTCGTGCTCGCCGGCTGCGGCCTGCACTTCTGGGTCGTGTTCCGCTACGTGCTGACCACATCCTGACAACGTATCTTTTTGACCATCTGCGGACAAACTGTCCTGAAACCGGGGTAAAACCGGTCCGGGGCATGCGCACCGGGGCGCGTCTGACCGGCCCCGGCCCGCTTTACCGTAGACGGCAGCATCCTTGCAGCGGATCCGGGTATCTGAATCCTGGAGCCCGAATCGATGCTGACCGAATCCGAACAGAGCCTGTTCCCACTGCTGGGCGACCTGCCGCCGCAAACCCTCGCCTGGCTGCAGCAACGCCTTTCACCCCGGCGCTTCCGCCCTGAACAGACGATTATCCGTTCCGGCGACCCTTCGCGCGGCCTCTTTTTTCTGCTCGAAGGGACCGTACGCATCGAAATCCCCCACCATCCCCGGGCCGGGATCGACACCCTGGGACCGGGCAGCCTGTTTGGCGAAGCCGCGGTTCTCACCGGTTCTCACCATCGGCTCAAGGTGGTCGCGGCCACCGCCGTGCGCACCGCATTGCTCGAACCGGACGACTGCCGACACCTGCTGGAGCAGTGCCCGCAGGTCTACCGGCATCTCAGTCTGGTCCTGGCCGCCAAACTCGGGCGCACCGAGTCCCTGCAACAGCTGCTGGAAGAGGAACAAAACGACCTGGTCCAGTCCATCGGGCATCAGGATCTCCCCCCCGACCAGCAGCGCCTGGCAGGAAACAGCCGGCGCATCGCCGCCATCAATGCCCAGCTGCAGCAGCGGGCCTCCCGTCCCGACCATGTGCTGATCATCGGCGAGACCGGCAGCGGCAAGCGCCGTCTGGCGCGTCTGCTGCACAGCACCGGTGAACGGGCCGGACTGCGGCTGCTCAGTCTCGACTGCAGCAGTCCGCCTCCTTTGCCGGCGCGCCTGACCGAGGGGATGAGTACGACCGAACGCCTCGAAGCGGCCCAGCAGGTGGCCCTGTTCGGCCGGGAAGGAGTCGAGGTGCGCCGGGGGTTGCTGGAACTGGCCGGAGACGGGGACCTGGTGCTGGAACACATCGACCAGCTGGCCCCGCGCATCCAGGCTCTGCTGGCGCACTATCTCGAACGACAGGCGATGCCGCGCATTTTGGCCACCAGCACCACCGATTTGCCCGAAGCCGCCCGGCTTGGAGACTATTCCCCGCGCCTGTTGCGCTGTTTCAGCGAACCGGCTGTCCACCTGCCCCCGCTGCGGGACCGCAAACAGGACCTGACCGCCCTGATTGATGAAATGCTGCCGGATTTGAATCGCAAGCATCAGCGCCGGGTGACGAGGGTCGACAAAAGCGCCCTGCATAAACTGGTTGACTACAGCTGGCCCCAGAACCAGGAGGAGCTGAGGCGGGTGCTTGATCGCGCAGTCGCTCTGTGCAAGGGGGAGACCCTGACGGCCGAGCACCTGTTCCTGCATCAGGGAGATTTTTCCAGCCAGGGACGACTCAACCTGCTGGAATGGGCGCCTTTACGCCGTCTGCTGGATCGTTCGGACCCCTGGCGTCTGCCACGTCGGGTGGTGACCGGCATCCTGACCGGAGTCATGCTGACCCTGGCCCTCGGCGGTCAGGCGGCCGCAGCCGCCAACCTGGCACTCTGGAGCCTGCTCTGGCCCGGATTGCTGCTGCTGGTCGTCTGCGGCGCCAGACTGTGGTGCTCCGTCTGTCCGTTGCACGGACTGGCTCAGCTTGTCCCGTTCAAACCGGCGGCACTCCCACGCCGCCTGCTGCATCTGGGGCCCTGGTTCGGCCTGCTCGGCACCCTGGCCATTCTGGCGGCCGAACAGATTTTCGACATGCGCCACAACCCGACGGCGACTCTGGGGCTGCTGGCGGTTCTGGTCTTCGCGACCCTTGGCACCAATGCCCTGTTCGGCCGGAGAGCCTGGTGTCGCAGTCTTTGCCCGCTCGGCCGGCTGGTCGGCCAGTGTGCCCGCCTCAGCCTGGTGGAACTGCACTCCAATCCCGAGGTCTGCGGCAGCCAATGCCGCGTCCACGATTGCGTGCGTGACCGGGACTGCCCGATGGGGTTGCATCCGGGCGCCGTCAGCGCCAGTGACGACTGTGTTCTTTGCCTGGAATGCGCACACCGCTGCCCGCACGGCTCGGTGCGCCTTGACCTGCGCTGGCCCTGGCTCGGGCTGCTGCAGCAGCGCCCGCGGGAAGGCGCCGCCGCCCTGTTCGGCGTTGTTATAGCCGCCGCCTGCCCGGCCCTTTCCCTGGCCGGGAGGGCAACCACGGCCACCCAGTCCGGAGCGGCGGCCGGGGTCTTCTGCGGACTGCTGCTGACATTTTTACTGATTCATGGGAAACGGGGGCGCAGCAGCAGTCTGGCAGCGGCCGGCACCGCCTGGCTGCCGCTGGCGGGTGCGGCGCTGCTGGCTCATGAGTCACGCCATTTTCTCACCGCCGGCGAAGCCCTGCCCGCGGCCCTGCTGCATCTGACCGGTCTGGACCGCTGGATCGCGCCTGAATGGGTCACCCCCGAACTCGGCACCCTGGCCGCCCTCCCCTTTTTGGGTCTGGTCGCAGCCGTTGGTCTCGGCTGGTACCTGCTCGCCCATATGCGACGTCAAAACCTGCTGAGTTTTGCCCAGGTGCTCGCCCACCGACTGTTGCAACTGGCGGCCGCCCTGAGCATCCTCATCTACGGCTGAAATCGGCCCTCCCCTTTGAACCCGGGGCACAAAGCGCTAGAATGTCGGAGTGTGAGCCCACAACAAAGGAGAGTGACATGCGCGCAATCGTCGTCCGCCAGTTTGGCGCCCCCGAAGTGATGGAAATCGGCGAAGTTGCCGAGCGGCAGCCGAAGGAGGGAGAAATCCTGGTTCGCATTGAGGCCGCCGGGGTCAACCCGGTTGATACCTATATCCGCTCCGGCACCTACCCTGTCCTGCCGGAACTCCCCTATGTCCCGGGCTTTGACGGCGCCGGAACCATCGAGGCGATCGGCGACGGCGTCTCGGGCTTTGCCGTCGGTCAGCGCGTCTGGCTTTCCCGGGCCATGACCGGCACCTACGCCGAATACGCCCTGTGTACCGTCGATCAGGTCCACCCGCTGCCGGACAACTGCAGCTTCGAACAGGGCGCCGCCGTGGCCATACCGGCCGGGGCGGCCTGGCGCGCCCTGTTCCTGCGCGGCGGCGCCAGGCCGGCGGAACGGGTCCTGATTCACGGCGCCAGCGGTGCCGCCGGTCTGGCAGCGGTGCAGCTGGCACGCGCCGCCGGCCTGAAAGTCTACGGTACGGCCGGCAGCGACGAGGGGCGGGAACTGGTGCGGCAGGCGGGTGCCGAAGCGGTCTTCGATCACAGCGCCGACGGCTACGAAAAGGAGATCCTCGAAACCAGCGGCGGCCTCGATCTGGTCATCGAGATGCTCGCCAACGTCAACCTCGAACGCGACCTGCAACTGCTCGCCCCCAAAGGGCGGGTCATCATCGTCGGCAGCCGCGGCCGCATCGAAATCGACCCGCGCCTGACCATGGGCAAGGAGACGGACATCCGCGGCATCTCCCTGTTCGCCGCCAGCGCCGAGGAACAGCGCCAGACCCACGCCGCCCTGACCGCCGCCCTGGCCAGCGGCATCCTGGTGCCGCGCATCAGCCGCGTTCTGCCGCTGAGCCAGGCGGCCCGGGCGCACCACGAAGTGATGGAGAGCCACACCCTGGGCAAGATCGTCCTCAAACCGGCACACGACGCATGACCGGCTGTCCGTCCCATCAGCTGCCGCTGCGCCCTTTGCCCGACCTGAACGGCATCCGCGCCACTCTCGACCGGCACCGGCCGGTCACCGACCCGATCCCGGGGCGCAAGCGGGCCGCCGTCGCCATGCTGCTGCGCGGCAGCGACCAGCTGGAGATGCTCTTCATCGAGCGCGCGCGCGATCCGCGTGACCCCTGGTCGGGCAACCTCGCCTTTCCCGGGGGACGCATCGACCCGGAGGATGCCGATGAACAGGCCGCGGCAGAGCGGGAAACCCTGGAAGAGGTCGGCATCGATCTGGCCAAAGCCGATTGTCTCGGCCGGCTCGACGATATCCGCGGCGCCTACCTGCCGGTGCAGATCGCCTGCTTCGTCTACCACCTCTGCACACCGCAGGAGCCGGCCCTCAACCACGAGGTGAGCGACCTGTTCTGGTTTCCCGCCGGCGAACTGCTCAATCCGCAGCGCCACAGCCGTTTTGAACTGCTCTGGGCCGGGAAGAAACGCACGGTGCGCGCCATCGACCTTTTGGGGCCGGGACGCCCCGTTCTCTGGGGCATCACCTACCGCCTGGTGACCCAGTTCATGGTCCTGCACGGCTGCCTGCCGGAGAGTTTTCTGGAAATCGTCGACGACTGACGGCTCAGTCGAGACGAAGATGGATGGGCAGGTCGGTATAGGGGACCTGCAGGTAGTCGAACAGGCGGGTGTTCCAGAGGGGACGCAGCAGCTTGCCGACATTGAGTCCGACACCGACATACAGGGTGCGACGGCGGGAATCCGGCAGACCTGGCCGGTAGTCGGCATAGCCCCGGGCGTAGTAACCGAGATGCAGTTCAAGATAGTCGAGCCCCGGCCGGCGCAGGGCCTCGAAGCCTTCGGCCTTGAGAGCCAGCAGGTAGCGCGAGTGCTCGTAGTCGGTGCTGATGTCGGTCTCGGGATCGCTCAGGGACGGCCGGTAGTCCCAGCGCAGATCCACCTTGCGCTGCCAGTCCGGGTAGCGCAGCAACAGCCAGCCGACCGTGGCTCCGGCCAGATTGGCGGTCATGTCCTGCCAGGAAAATCCGTGATCGACGCTGAAGGAATCGCCCACCTCCATCAGGCCGGTCAGACCGATGGATGAGATCGGCCCGAAGATGGCGGCCTCCTCTTCGCTGTAGCCGATATGCCGGTACCAGGCGGCAAAGGCGTGGCTGAGGGTGTAGGAGAACCAGAGGTGGCCGAGCTTGTCGGCGCCCCCCTCAATGCTGGTCCGTTCAAACCAGCCTTCGTTTTTGGTCTGCGGCGTCCGCGAGAAATAATCCCAGTTCAAAAGCCCCCAGACAAGAATGCCGCCGGCCGCCACACCGTTGGCCAGCAGAGCCTTGTGACGACGGGCCGTCTGCATGTCCGTAAGGGACAGGGTCGCATCCGTGGGCCCATCCGCTGAAAACGTCTCCGTGGCCAGCCCGATGGAGGACCAAAGAAGGGTGAAAACAAGGAGAAACAGACTGACGGGTACTCGCAGCACGCAGGCAGCCTTTCGTTGCAGAGGTGTCGCACTATTATAACAGGGGTTCGCCCCTGTTTCTCAACCGGCGAGCTCCACCGGCCGGCGCGCCACGGTCAGAAGCCAGGGGGCCTTGCGCCGGTTGACGACAGCCAGACGCAACACGTCGTAATCGGCGGGTGCCAAAGACGCCGCCCAACCCTCCACAGCGGCGACTTCCTCTTCCGCCCCCGCATGGCCCGGATAGACCACGACGGCAAGCCGCCCGCCGGGAACCAGGGCCTCCAGCACCTGCTGCAGGGCACAGACGGTGGTGTCGGGACGGGTAATCAGGCTCTTGTCACCACCCGGGAGATAACCGAGATTGGCGATGGCGCCGTGCACCCCGCGTGCGAGATAGCGGTCGAGATGGTGATGACTGTCATGAATCAGAAACAGGCCGTCCGGCTCCAGCGGCTGGGCGGTGGCGATGCGCCGGCAGGCCAGCCCGGCCTCGGCCAGACGTGACGCGGTGGCATCCAGGGCCGCCTCCTGAATATCGAAAGCGAGCAGCTGCCCCCTGCCAGCCAGCAGGCGGGCCAGGGCCAGGGTATCGTGGCCGTTGCCGGCGGTCAGATCGACCAGGGTATCCCCCGGCCGCACCGCCTCGGCAAGCAACCGGTGGGACCAGCCGATGATGTCATCGAGGGGTGGGAGCGTCATGGCCGCAGCCGGTCCGGATCGATGCGGTCGAGCACCCGGACCTTGACATCGGCGGCCTGACGGGGGGAGAGGTGCAGCAACCCGGCCAGCTGGCGCGCCAGGGCGTCTTCGTAACGGTCCAGCTCGCCATCGGCGTAGATGACCTCCCAGACCGCCTCCATGACCTGAAGTTTTTCCTCGAGGCTGAGATGCTGGTTGAGCTGACGGGTGAACTGGTGCAGGTCGAGGCTTTCCTGCCGTTTCTGCTCGGCCCGGCCGACCAGTTCCCGGACCTCGTCCGGAGTCAGACCGAAGCGCCGGGCCAGGTCGCCGTCGACAAGCCGCGCCTCCAGCGGCGCAAAATTGCGGTCGGCATGGGCCACCTCAAGCAGAATGACCGCCACCGCCAGCTTGACCTTTTCTTCCGGATCGACGGCTTGAGCTTCCCGGGGGTCAAAGAGTCGGAACAGCCGGTCGATCATTTCCTGGTCCCCGCGAAGTAGCGGATGACCCGCGCCTTTTCCAGAGTGATCATGCCGCTGCCGATCATGGCGTCCAGCTCCGGCAGCAGGGCGTCGATCTTTTCCTGGGCGTCGACCACCTCGACCACGACCGGCAGATCGGACGAGAAGCGCAGCAGCTTGTCGGTGTGCAGCACACTGCGGCCGCCGTAGCCCGCGGCCCCTTTGAGCACCGTGGCGCCGGCGATACCACGTTGGCGGAACAGTTCAAGCAGGGCATCGGACAGGGGCTTTTTCTCCCAGCGATCCGATTCGCCGATAAAGATGCGCATCAGTGTCTGTTCGCCTTCAAGTCGCATGCCTTGTCCTCCCGCTAAGGTCTTCTAGAGCTGGCGCGCCACCCAGATGCCCAACAGGGCACAGACGACGCAGACCACCAGATTCAGCACCATGTTGGCGCCGGCCTGCAGGTAGCTCCCCTCCTCCAGCAGGCGTACCGTCTCATAGGAAAAGGTGGAGAACGTGGTAAAACCACCCATGAATCCGGTGGTCAACCCGACCCGGATATCGGCAGGCAGAAAGGATGTGCGCAGGCCCGATTCCATGAGGAAGCCGAGCAGAAAGGAACCGAGCACATTGACCGCCAGGGTCCCCCAGGGCAGAGCCCGGCCGGCCAGGGCGTAAACCCAGCCGGACACCAGATAGCGTGACAGGCAGCCAAGGCCGCCAAAAACAGAGATATAGAGCAGTTGCATCATCCCTCCCCAAGACCCCGCCATTATCGGAGCCGGGCACTGAACTGTCAACCGCAGGGGTTGCATTCAGATTCAGGTTTTGCTATATCATATTAGCACTCTCGCCATGAGAGTGCTAATCGCCTGAAACAAAAACACTTTTTGGAGGGGTGACCATGAGCAGTCTCAATCTTCCCGTGGTGGGGGACAATTTCACCCTCTACATGAAGCAGGTCAACAGCTTCGACCTGCTCAGCCCGCAGGAAGAGCTGGAGCTGGCGCGCCGGTACCGTCGTGACGGAGATCTGAGTGCGGCCGAGCGTCTGGTCACCAGCAACCTGCGCTTTGTCGTCAAGATCGCCATGGAATATCGCAGCTACGGCTGCAAGCTGCTCGATTTGATCCAGGAAGGCAACATCGGCCTGATGATGGCGGTGCGCAAATTCGATCCCGAACGCGGCATCCGCCTGATCAGTTACGCGGTCTGGTGGATCCGCGCCTATATCCAGAGCTTCATCATCCGCACCTGGTCCCTGGTCAAGATCGGCACCACCCAGGCACAGAAAAAACTCTTTTTCAAACTCAACCAGACCCGCGAGGCCATCCGACGTCTGACCGGCGGCACCGATACCGCGGAGGTGGCGGCCGAACTGGATGTCGCCCCCGAAGTGGTCGATGAGATGACCCTGCGCCTGAACCGGCGCGATGCATCTCTTGACGTTGAGCTGGTTGAAGGCGATGATTACACCCTGATGGACACCCTGGCCGATGAGCGCCAGGACCAGGAAACCCTGCTGGCCGAGCGTCAGGAAGAAGACCTGCGCAAGCAGACCATCGAGGAAGCGCTGGCGAGCCTGAAAGAGCGCGAGCGCGACATCATTCAGGAACGGCTGCTGCGTGAGGACCCCCTGACCCTGCAGGATCTGGCCGACCGTTACGGCATCAGCCGCGAGCGGGTGCGCCAGATCGAACAGAACGCACTGAAAAAGCTCAGGGAGTACATCGAGTGTCGGAATCTGCCCGTGCCCGTGTAGAGCGTGACAATGCCGCCATCCGTATCTGGCAGGAAAAACTGCGCCCGGTCCTCGATGAGGCCGGGCGTTCTGTTATCGGTCGCCGGGACCTGTTCGAGCTGCTGCTGATCGCCCTGACCTGTGACGGGCATGTGCTTCTTGAAGGAGCGCCCGGGCTTGGCAAAACCCTGGCGGCACGCACCTTCGCCGCCCTGCTCGCTCTCGACTTCGGCCGCATCCAGTTCACCCCCGACCTGCTCCCCTCCGATGTCACCGGCACACCGGTTTACCATCCGCCCAGCGGCCGTTTTCAGACCCGCAAAGGGCCGGTTTTTACCCAGATCCTGCTAGCCGACGAGATCAACCGGGCTCCGGCCAAGGTCCAGGCGGCCCTGCTCGAAGCCATGGAGGAGCGTCAGGTGACCCTGGGCGAGGAAACCATCGAATTGCCCCGACCCTTCATGGTGCTGGCGACCCAGAACCCCCTGGAGCAGGAAGGGACCTATCCGCTCCCCGAGGCCCAGCTCGACCGTTTCCTGTTCAAGGTGATTCTGGACTACCCGGAGCGTGACGCCGAGCGCGTCATGCTCAAAGTTCACGCGGAAAAAGAGCCGTCTCTCCCCTCTGGTCTGCTGCAGGCCGAAGAGATTGCGGCCCTGCGTGAGGCCGCCTGCAGCGTGCACCTGGATGACCGCCTCATCGACTGGATTCTCGACCTGGCCGGCGCCAGCCGCGACCCTGCCGGATTCGGCCTGACCGACCTTGCCCCGCTGGTAGCCCATGGCGTCTCCCCGCGCGGCTGCCTGCAGCTGACACGGGCCGTCCGCGTCCTGGCCCTTGTGCGCGGCCGCAGCTACGTGATTCCGGACGACATTCTCACTCTCATCTACCCGTGCTGGCGTCACCGGCTCATCCCCGGGTTCGACGCCGAGGCGGCGGGGATCTCCAGCGACGAGATTCTGCGTCGCCTCATCACCGCCGTGTCGCCGACGTAATGAGCCATGAAATATCCGGTCACGGTCCCGCAGCACCTGAAGCGCCTGCGTCTGGAGGCCCGTCGGCAGCTGGCCGGGCTGCTCGGCGGCACGGCCCTCAGCCGCCGGGCGGGGCACGGCCTCGACTTTCATGAACTGCGCCCGTATCAACCCGGCGACGACGTTCGCCACCTCGACTGGAATGCCACCGCGCGCCTGGGAGTCCCCCAGGTCCGCCGCTACCGCGAAGAGCATGGCCGCAACATCCTCATCCTGGCCGACCTGTCCCGTTCCCTTGTGCCACCGGCTTTCGACATGCTGCAGGAGCTCGTCACCTTGCTGGTCTTTGCCGCCCTGGCACAGCGCGACCGGGTCGGCCTGTGCGCCTTTGCCGACAGGCTGCTGTGGAGCCAGCCGCCTCGAGGAAGCGAAACAGCAGGCTGGCGACTGCTGCACCGGTTGCGCCAAAGCCGCCCCACCGGCAAAAAAACCGACCTGAGCCCGGCTCTGGAAGCGGCCGGACGGCTGCTGCGCCGCCCCGGCATGCTGCTGTTGCTGACCGACGGCTACCTCCCCTGGCCGCAGCAACTCCTGCGCCGGCTCGCCGCGCGGCATGACTTTGTCGTCCTGCTGCTGCGTCCGGAGGGCCTGACCCGCCTGCCAAACGGGCTCTGGGGCATCCGGGATGCCGAAAGCGGTCAGTCGGATCTGACCTGGTCGACCGGAACCGACCCGGCCGCCGCCGACAGCGCGCAAATCTGCACCAGCTTGCGGCAGACAGGCTGCGATCCTCTTGTTCTGACCGGCCGCCATGAGCTTCTGGCCGAACTGCTCACTTTCTTTCGTCGCCGGGGGCAGGCATGATCCGGACAGGAGCCATCCTTTTGCTCTTCATCCTGTGGGGCACCGGGGTGGAAAGCTCAACCTTGAGCCTCAGCATTGCACCGGACAACGTCCGCCTGGGTGAACCGGTCCATGTCAGCTGCCCCCTCCCCCCGGGGAGCTGGCAGCTTCCGGGGCTGCCCGGGTTTGGCGGCCTGGCTCTGCTGGAAGCTCCACGTATCAGCGACGGCAAACTCGAACTCGATCTGTTGCCGGTGCGACCGGGACCGGCCGAACTGCCCGAGCTGACCTTGACGGACGGGGCACGCGCCATCCGCACACCCCGGATATCCCTGGACGTTGCCGATCCGGTCCCGGCCGACGCCAAACCGGAGGGTCGCCTGCGCCACGGCGCACCGCCCCGCTCGCATCATCTCCTCGCTGCAGGTGCGGCACTGCTGTTGGCGTTTGGCATCCTGACAGCTGCGTTATTCCGCAGCCGAGGGCGAAACCTGCCCTTTCCGGTAGCGGAACGCCGCCAGTTGGCCCGCCTGCCCGAAAGCGCCGAACGGGAGATTCTGGCGCAGGAACTGGACATCTGGCTCTACAGCCCCTATCGCCCCGAACCGGCGGAACGTGCCGACTGGTGGCGGCGGGCGCGCGCCCTGGAGGGGAAACGATGAACCTGGTGTTCACCGAACCTGCGGCCCTGCTGCTGTTGCCCCTGGTTCTGCTCCCCTGGTTTCAGCAAAGCAGATTCCGGCTGCCGACGCCGTCCCGGCACATCTGGCGGACGAATCGCTCCGATTGGCGTGTCCGGCTGGCGCGTCTGCACCCGCCTTTGTGCATGCTGCTGATGGTCCTGGTGGTGCTGCTGCTCGCCGCCCCGGTGGTGCGCAACCGGCAGACCGTGCAGGTACGCGAAGGGGTCGATCTGATGCTGGTCCTCGATGTCTCCGCCAGTATGCGCGCCAGGGATATGCAACCGAACCGCATGGCTGTGGCCCGACAGGCAGCGGCCGACTTTGTCCGCAGACGCGAGCACGACCGGGTCGGCGTCATCCTGTTCGCCGGCACCTCCTGGCTGCTGTCACCTCCAACCACCGATGGCGAACAGTTGGCACAATTGATCGAAGGCGTTACCGCCGAAAGCCGCGGCACCGGCACCGCGCTGGGGGACGCCATCAGCGCCGCCCTGAGCCGCCTGCAGAACTCCAAAGCCCAAAGCCGCGCACTCATTCTGTTGACCGACGGCAGGGAAAACAGCGGCCGCATCGATGCTTTGACCGCTGCCCAGGCAGCCGCAGCCCTCGGCGTGCGCATCTACACCATCGGTTTCGGCACCGAACAGGGAGCCGTGGTGCATTTTCAGACCGGCGGGTCCCTGCCGCCGGGGCACCCGGTCACCGGCCAGCGGGTCAGCCTCGACGAAGGGACGCTGCAAAAACTGGCCGCGTTGACCGGCGGCCGTTTTTTCCGCGCCACGGATGCCGACAGCCTGCAGCAGGTCTACCGGCGCATCGACCGGCTGGCCACCAGTCCCCTTGAAATTCGGACCCGAACCACGGACCGGCCGGTCGCCGACGACCTGCGCCCCTGGCTGGCCGTCCTTTTGGGGATGGAACTGCTGCTGTTTCGCCTCTGGCTGCGGAGGTGGGCATGACCACCGCCGTCCTCATCCTCATCCTGCTTCCGGCAGCCCTGATCCTGCGGGAATGGCTGGCGCTCAAACGCAACGACAGCGCCCTGTTGCGCCGGGGCCTGGTACGGCGCCTTGCCTACGATGGCGCAACCCTGGCGGCTCTGGCCTTGCTGTTCCTGCCGAAATCCCCCACCTCTTTTTCCAGCGCGACCGAGGATTTGAGTCTGGCGCTGGTGGTCGATGTGTCGCCCAGCATGGCGGTCACCGCCAACGGCATCAGCCGCCTGGACCGCGCCCGCCAGCATATGGCGCAGCTTGTGCCGCACCTGCAGGGGGCCCGCATTGCCATGGTCGCTTTTGGCGGCCAGCCGGTGGTGCTGTCGCCGATCACCCGCGACCACAGGGCGGTGCGCCTTCTGATCGACGCTCTGGAGCCCGGTCTGGTCGACACCCCCGGTTCAGCTCCGGAAGAGGCCGTGCGACGGGCCGAAGAACTGCTGCCCGATAGCGGACGGCGCTATGTTCTGCTTTACAGCGACGGCGAGCGCACCTGGCCGGACCAGCCCCCCGCCCTGCCGGCGGAGGTCCCTGTCATCACCCTGCTGCCAGGACCCGGTGCTCCGGCACCAGTCCCTGGCAGGCACCAGGACCGGGCCATCTCGCACCCCGACCGCCACCGGCTGGAACAGATTGCCCACCTCACCGGCGGAACCTGCCTCCAGCTGACCGACACTGCCTCCAGCCTGGAGCAGCTGCCGATTCCGGAGCTGGGGCAAAGCCGGGACCCTGCGCAAGGCTCTGTCTGGCTCTGGCTGCTGTTCGGTCTGCTGGTCGGTCGCAGTCTGCCCTGGCCCGCGCCCCGCCTGGCCGGGATTCTGGCCTGCAGCCTGGCCCTGGTGCTCAACAGCTGCAGCGCCTCGCCGAACGGGAAGGATACCGAGGAGCTTTTTGACCAGGCACTACAGCAACCACCGTCCCGACAGAGCATCGACCGTTTCCAACGCGTCGCCCAACAGGCCGAAGGGACACTGCGGGCCATAGCCCTGCATAACGCCTGCAGCGACGCGCTGGCTGTCAAGCTCCCCGACCAGGCCGTGCGGATGTGCACCCAGGCCCTGCTTGCCGAACCGGGCCGGAACGAAACCGTGACCAACCTTGCGCTCGCCCTGCGCCTGAGCGCCGAACAACCCGCCGGAGCCGGACCGGACAGAACCCGGACCGGCACCTCCAATCCTGCCGGCATGACTGCCGAACAGGCACGGGCCCTGCTGCAGGGGCTGCAGCCTCGCCCCGGCGGCAGGCTGCCACCCAAGGGCCGACCGCAACCGGTCAAACTGGAACGGGACTGGTAATGAAGACATTTCTTGTTGTGCTGCTGATGTTTCTGGGGGCCTTGCCGGCAGAAGCCGGGCAGGTCCGGGTACGGCTGCTGGTGTCCGATCCCCGGCCGCTGGTGGGACAGCCCGTGCGCCTGACCCTGGAGATTGAGCATCCGCTGCGCGGCATCGGCCCCTTGCGTCCCCGCTGGCCGAACGCTGCCGGGACGGTGCTGGTCGAAGAGCCGCCCGGACAAACCGTCCGGCTCGGCGACGATCGCGCCATCGAGCTGCTCCACCGGGTCGTTCGCCCCCTTTCCCCGGGCCCGCTCAGGCTCACGGGCGGCGGCGTTGTCGTCGGGACACGCATCATCGCGGCGGCAGAGCGCACCCTCACGGTCGCGGCCCTGCCCCCAAAAGGCCGCCCGGCGAACTTCACCGGACTGGTCGGTCAGATCCGGGCGGATTTGGTACCGGTCGGAGACAGCCGGTTCGCGCTGCACCTGAGCGGTGATGCCGACTTGAACCAGATTCCGGCACCGGTTACCTGCCAGGACGGCACGGAGCCCGTCTCCCTGCAGGACGACATTCAGGGGCACTGGCCGAACTGGCGCCGCACCCTGACCCTGCTGACCGCCCCCGGCTGCAGCCCCCGGCTGCAGCTGTCCTGGTACGATCCGGGCAAGCACGGCTACATCAGCCTGCCAGAGCGACCGTGGGGGCCTTCCGTTGCCGTTGCCGGCCTGGCCCTTGCCGCCTTCCTTGTCGCCGTTTTTTTCGGCTTTGAGGCCTGGCGCGTGGCACGCTGCCGGCGCATTCTGACCCGGCAGCTGGCCGGGCTGTCGCATCAACACCGCCTGCGCCGGCTGGCCCGGGCAGGCGTGCCGGATCCTCTTTTGCAGTGCATCGACCGGCATTGGCGGCGATTGGAGCACAGGCACGACCGCCAGGGGGCCTCCGCCTGGACCCAGCCGGGGCAGACCCTGCCCTGGACAATCTGTCGCCAACTCGCCAGCAC
>CAZCUR010000057.1:9245-16564 GCA_964501815.1 uncultured Geothermobacter sp. | reverse complement strand
CCGCGCCCTTTCCCCATCGGCCTGCGATGCCGGCGGCGTGTTGCCGGTCATGGCGCATGGCATCAGGTTTCGCCCTTCCGGGTTGTGGCTCCCGCAATTGCCACCTGCCATCTGAAATCCTCCTGTGCTAGAATCCGCCCCTTCGACATCAGAATTTTTCGGAGGACTGCATGGCTGTTGAACTGGATGCCGAACAGCGTCGGCTGCTGCTCGGCTGGCTGGTGGAGGAGACCGCCCTGCCGGCGGCCGGGGTGGAGCGTACCGTGGCTCTGCTGGAAGAAGGGGCGACCATTCCTTTTATTGCCCGTTACCGCAAGGAGGCGACCGGCGAACTGGACGAGGTGCAGATCCGCGCCATCGACGAGGGCTGGCGCTATCTGCTCGAGCTGGAGGACCGGCGCCGGACGGTGTTGAGCAGCATTGCCGAGCAGGGCAAGCTCACCGCCGAGCTGGAAGCGCGCATCCACGCCTGCCGCAGGAAGACCGAACTGGAAGACCTCTACCTGCCCTACCGGCCCAAGCGGCGCACCCGGGCGACCATCGCCCGCGAACGGGGGCTGGAGCCTTTGGCCGAGCTGCTGCTGGAGCGCCAGGGCTCAGGTGATGACCCGCATGAGCTCGCCGGCGCCTTTGTGGCCGCCGACAGGGACGTGCCTGATGTGGACGCCGCCCTGGCCGGTGCCCGCGACATTCTGGCCGAACGTTTCGCCGAGGATGCCGACCTGCGGGCGCTGGTGCGCGATTTCGTGCGCGAGCAGGGCGAGATCGTCTCGAAGGTTGCGCGCGACAGGGAAGGGCAGGTGAGCAAGTACGAGATGTACTACGATCACCGCGAACCGCTCAAAACCGTGCCGTCGCACCGTTTTCTCGCCATGCGCCGCGGCGAGAAGGAGGAGTGGCTGCGCCTGCGCATCGAGGCGGACGAAGAGGCGATTCTCGCCCGCATGGAAAAACGCCTGGTGCGGGGTGAGGATGCCGTCGCCGCGCAGGTGCGCGAGGCGATCCACGACGGCTGGCGCCGTCTGCTCGAGCCGGCCATCGAGGTCGATTTGCGCGTCGAGGCCAAGCAGAAGGCCGATGCCGCCGCCATCGAGGTCTTTGCCGCCAATCTGAGAAACCTGCTGCTGCAGCCGCCCGCCGGGCCGAAGCGGATTCTCGGTATCGACCCGGGCCTGCGCACCGGCTCCAAGCTGGCGGTGGTCGATGCCACCGGTCGCTTTCTGGAGCATGCCACCATCTACCCCCATGCCGGCGGTGCCGGCAAGCTGGAGCAGGCCCGCGAGGTGCTGGCCGAACTGGCACGCAGGTACCAGGTCGAGCTGGTCGCGGTCGGCAACGGCACCGCCGGGCGCGAGGTGGAGCAGTTCGCGCGCCAGGTGCTCACCGATGCCGGGCTGGATGTGCCGGTGGTGCTGGTCAACGAGGCCGGCGCCAGTGTCTATTCGGCCAGTGACATCGCCCGGGATGAATTCCCCGATCTCGACCTGACCGTGCGCGGCGCCATTTCCATCGCCCGCCGGCTGCAGGATCCGCTCGCCGAGCTGGTCAAGATCGATCCGAAAAGCATCGGCGTCGGCCAGTACCAGCACGACGTCAACCAGACGGACCTGCAAAAGGCCCTCGACGCCACGGTCGAATCGGCGGTCAACTGGGTCGGCGTCAATCTCAACACCGCCTCCTGGCGTCTGCTCAGCTATGTCGCCGGGATCGGTGAGGCGCTGGCGCGCAATATCGTCGCCCACCGGGATGCCAACGGCCCCTTTATCAGCCGCCGGGCCTTACTTGAGGTCGCGCGCTTCGGTCCCAAAGCCTTCGAGCAGGCCGCCGGTTTTCTGCGTCTGCCCGAGGCGGAGCATCCCCTCGACAACACCGCCGTGCACCCGGAACGCTACGAGCTGGTCGAGCGCATGGCCCGGGATGCCGGTTGCAGCCTCAGCGAATTGATTGCCGATCCCGCCCGCATCGACGCCATCGACCTGAAGCGCTATGTCGATGACGAGGTCGGTCTGCCGACCCTGAAGGACATCGTCGCCGAGCTGAAAAAGCCGGGGCGCGATCCGCGCGATCGTTTCGAGCCGCCGCGTTTCCGGGAGGATGTGCGCGAGATCACCGACCTGGAGGAGGGGATGACCCTGGAGGGGACGGTGACCAACGTCGCCGCTTTCGGTGCCTTTGTCGATATCGGTGTCCATCAGGACGGCCTGGTGCATGTCTCCGAACTGGCGCACCGCTTTGTCAGGGATCCGGCCGAGGTGGTCAAGGTCGGCCAGCAGGTGAAAGTGAAGGTGCTCAGCGTCGATGTCGAACGCAGGCGCATCGGGCTTTCCATCAAGGCGACCGAACCCCCGCCGCAGGGCGGCGGCAAAAACCAGGGGCGGCCGAAGAACAAGAAGGCCGGCGGCGATCTGCGGTCGCAGTTGCAGAAGGCCGGCTTCCGGGTGCGCTGACGGGCGTTGCTGGAGTATGATGGCGGCAAAGGAAAGGTGGAAACACGAGGATGAAAAAACGGATTGACCTGCATCTGCATTCGACCTGCTCAGACGGCCTGCGCACCCCAGAAGAGGTGGTGGCGCTGGCCGCACAGCGCCATGTCGCCGCCATCGCCCTGGCCGACCATGACAACGTTGACGGCATCGACGCCGCCCTGGCCGCCGGGCAAAGGCTCGGCGTCGAGGTCGTCTCCGGTGTCGAGCTGTCGGTAATCTGGCGCGACATCGAGGACGTGCATCTGCTCGGTTACGGTTTCGACCCGCACCACGCCGGGCTGGTCGAAGCCCTGCGCGGGTTTCGCGACTTTCGCGAGACGCGCAACGAGCGCATCGTCGAGCGGGTCAATGCCAGGCTGGCCGAGCAGGGACGGGAACCGATCACCTTTGAGCGGGTGCGGCAGCTGGCTGAAGGCACCTTCGGCCGGCCGCACATCGCCCGCGCCCTGATCGAGGCGGGGCATGTTGCCGATATGGAGCAGGCCTTTCGCGACTATCTGGTTCCCTGCAATGTGACCAAGCGCTACTTTCCCGTTGAAGAGGCCATCGCTCTCATTCATGAGGCCGGCGGCGTGGCGGTGCTGGCCCATCCCCCCTACATTCCGGGCGGCCGGGACACCTTTCTGGCTATGCTCGAGGATCTGGTGCCCAAAGGGCTTGACGGGGTGGAGGTTTACAACGGCGGCGCCGGACCCGAGGCGACCTTCTGGTACCTGACCGAGACGCGCAGGCGGGGGCTTTTGGTCACCGGCGGCTCCGACGACCACGGGACCGACCGTGACGCCGACGCCCCCGGACACGGACTCGGCAGTCTCGATATCCCCTGGGATCTTTGGGTTGAACTGCGACAGGAGTTGGATCGGCGACACAGGACCGGCCGTTGAGTTCAGGCCGTTGCCGTCACCTGCTGTCGTCGGTCCAGAGCTTCGCGGACGGCTTTGGCCAGCTCTGGGGTTGGGCAGGGCTTGGTCAGGTGCCCGTCGAAACCGAGCAGGCGGGCGTCCGCCTCGGTGCAGTGTTCACTGTAGCCGGTGCATACGATAACCGGGATGTCCGGTTGCCGGCAGCGAATTTTCAGAGCCAGCTCGCTGCCGCTGAGATGCGGCATGTTCTGGTCCGTGATCAGCAGATCGAAGGTTTCTGAATTGTCCACCCTTTTCAGGGCTTCTTCCGGATCGGAACAGCAGGTGACCCTGTAGCCCAGTCCTGCCAGCAGTTCCTCCCAGACCTGAAGAATCGCTTTTTCATCATCGACCACCAGGATGCGTTCGGTGCCGCCGGGCAGATCGTTTTGGTCGGGCCGCTTTTCAATGACCCGTAAGCAGCAGCGCGGCAGGGTGATGGTGAAACAGGCGCCCTGACCGGGTGCGCTGGTGACGTCGATGGAGCCGTTGTGATGCTGGATGATCCCGTGGACGACCGCCAGCCCCATTCCCGTGCCCTTGCCGGTCGGTTTGGTGGTGAAGAAGGGATCAAAGATCTGGCGCCGTACCTCCTCGCTCATTCCCGGTCCATCATCCCTGACGGTCAGCAGGGCGGTATCATTCGGTCCGGCGGTGAGCTGAACCTCCAGGGTCCCCTTGTCGCCCATCGCCTGCGCGGCATTGGTGCACAGGTTGAGCAGCATCTGCTGCATCTGGGTCGTGTTGCCATGAATCCAGAGGTCTTCGGCGTCGATGTCGAACCGGATGCTGATACCGGCGCCGGTGACTGCGCGCACCAGCTTCATGGTGTCGCGCAGGCATTCACTCAGGTTGATGGGCTGTTTTTTCTGCTTGCCGGGGCGGCTGAAGGCGAGAATCTGCGCCACCAGATCGCGGGCCCGGTGAGCGGCGCGCAGCACTTCGTCGAGCATCTCCCTGCTCGGGTGCTCCTTGTCGAGCTTGTTGGCGGCCAGTTCGGTCAGGCAGAGGATGGGCATAAGCAGATTGTTGAAGTCGTGGGCGATGCCGCCGGCCAGGGTCCCCAGGGCTTCCATCTTCTGGGTCTGGCGCAGTTGATCCTCCAGTTTGGCCTTGTCCCGTTCCGCTTTCTGGCGTGCCAGGATGTCCTGGCGCAGCTGCTCATTGACGCGTTCGAGTTCGGCCGTGCGCTGGCGCACTTCATTTTCCAGTTCCTGGGAGTAATTCTGCTGGGTTTGCGCCATTTGGGCAAAGGCCCTGTTGACCTGGCCGAATTCGTCATCCCGCTGCAGGTCCAGCTTCTCCGGGGTGAACTCTCCGGTCTCCACCAGTCGGGCGGCCCGGGCCAGCCGGTGCAGGGGACGCACCATGCCGCGCAGAAACAGACGCAGGGCCAGCAGGGTGAAACAGTAAAAGAGCAGGGAGATGAGAATGACCTGGCGCATGGTCTGGGTCAGGTTCGCGCGCACAGGCGACATGGGCACCAGAGTGTGGCCGCAGACGGTTTGCTCCCCCTGCGTGTTGCAGCTGGACAACATCCGGTATTCTTCGTTGCCGAGCCAGATGCGGGCGGCCTCCGGGGTGGCGGGGGGAATGCCACGCCCCAGATCTTCCGGCGAGCGGCTGCTCAGCACGACCCGGTCGTTGATGGTGACCAGAAAGGGGTCGGACTGGTTCCAGTCATTTTGGTGCTGCAGAAGATCAAGGGTCAGGGGGACGCCCGCTGTCACCGTACCCAAAAAGATGTCGTCACGATTGATGGGCTGCCCGGCGCACAGCACCGGGCCGGTGGCACCCAGGACCAGATGCGGTTCCGGGCGGTCGAAACAGCCGGCGGGCAAAAGTTCGGTTGTTGCCAGCGGCCGGTTCTCGGGACTGCGCACCTCAATCATGGGCAGGTTCATGATCTGGGCTTTGCGCCGGAGGTAGCGCTCAAGCTGGGGAAGAACGGCCAGCTGGGTGGTCAGCTGCAGGGTGTTGTCGGAACTCAGGGCGGTCAGGTCCTGACGCAGCTGAATACCGAGATGCTCCCGCAGCATCGACAGACTGTTCAGGCTGGCTTGCAGTCGTTGACAGATTTCGGCGTCACTCTGTTCGTTGTAGAGCCGGGCGAAAAGGAGGCAACTGCCTGCCAGGGGCAGCAGCAGGGCGATGGAAACAATGAAAGTCAGTTTGGTGCGATAGTGCAGGCGATCGATCCAGGTCATACGTGTCCGTGCTTTTATTTAATGATGTTTAACGATAGATATGATCCGCTGCGGTCAGCAGGGCTGTCGGCAGATCCAGTTTCAGTTGCCGGGTTCGGGTCAGGTTGAAAACCAGGGCGTAATCGGGGGCATCGACGATGCTGATGTTGCCCGGAGGAGTTCCGTCCAGAATGAGGGCGATCTGCCGTCCGGCGGTCGCACCCATGCGGTCGAAATCGACCGCGGCGCCACCGAAATAGCCAAGTTCGGCGAAGTGGTAATTCACCGCCAGATCCGGCTTGTGGTTATGTTTGACGGTCCATGTGAAGATTTCTTTGGCTGTGAGAAGGTTGCCGTCGGCATCGGCGGCCTGCAGGACGACCGGGTAGAGGGCGGCCACCTGCGGATCCCGGTTCAGCCCGGTCACCTGTTCGCGGTACTCGTCCCAGGAGTGCACCATGCGGATGGAACATTCGATGCCGGCTATCCGGTGGGAGGGTGGAGTCTCCTGGCGGATCTGTATGGCGATGGCTCGGCCGGTAGGGGTGTCTTCCAGCAGGGCGACCACCTTTTTCCCTTTGGCGGAAGGAAAGGCCGAGGCGAAGACTTCGATACTGCGGCGAAAGTAGAGTTTTTCGTACACCCCGGTGATGTTGCCGCCGGGGTGTTGTCGGTTTTGCATGAACAGATGCTGTTGGTTGTAGGTTTCCGGCTGGCCGTTGACGCCCGAAAAGACAACCGGGAGGGGCTGGCCTGCCAGGCGTAGGCCCACTTCCCGAAAGGCATTGTCGTCAAGGGTCAGGACAACATCAGGGGCAAAGGCGCGGATGCGCCGCAGGGCCTCCTGGCCGCGTTGGCGTATGGCCTGCGCCGTGACATAGCGGCTTTTGGTCTTCATGTAGAAGCGTTCGACCAAAAGGTTTTTGCCCTCAATCCACCCCTGGCTGCGCAGTTCCTTGAGCGCGCCCGCCTCCTGGGGACTGCCGCAGACATTGTCCCTTGAGTAGCTGGCGACGATGAACAGCTTGCGCGTTTTGGTGTCGGAGACGGCAAAGGCCTGGACGGCAGCCAACAGGATGACAAAGACAAAAATGAGATGGCGTTTCATTGTTCCCGGTATATGTATCTCTGCATGAAATAAAAGAAAACCTGCTCTACGCATCGGCAGGTTAGCAGAAGGCTTGAGGGAAAATAAAATTATTTTTCTTTCAGGAGATTTGGTTGAGGTGTTCGACCAGGATCTTCAGGCCGATGGCGATGAGGATGACGCCGCCGGCGATTTCAACCCGCGGGCCCCAGGCCGCGCCGATGCGGCGCCCCAGGACCATGCCGCACAGGGTCAGGCCACCGGCGACCAGACCGATAATCAGGGCGGGGAACCAGATGGAGATGCCAAGCATGGCCAGGGTCAGGCCGACGGCCAGGGCGTCGATGCTGGTGGCGACCGACAGCAGCACCAGCGACCAGCCGCGGGTCGGATCGGTGCCGGAGCGTTCCTCCTCGCCGGCAATCGCTTCCCGGATCATGCGGACCCCGATAAAGAGCAAAAGGCCAAAGGCGATCCAGTGATCGATGGCGACGATCCAGCGCTGCACGGTCAGGCCGGCGAGCCAGCCGGCAATCGGCATCAGCGCCTGAAACAGGCCGAAATGCCAGCCGAGCCGGAACAGATGCCGCCCGGTGAGTCGGGGCAGGGCCAGGGATGTGCCCAGGGCGACGGCGAAGGCGTCCATGGCCAGGGCGAC
>CAZCUR010000057.1:0-9145 GCA_964501815.1 uncultured Geothermobacter sp. | reverse complement strand
TCCTGCAAGGACTGCCATACCCTCGATGTCCCTGAGGCCGCCAAAATTCTGGGCGACGGTGTCGACAAGGTGCACAGCGTGCGCTTTTCCGAGATGCCCGGCGTCTGGCGGGTCGAGGTGGAAAAGGAGGGGAACCGTTTTCCCCTGTATATCGACTTTTCCAAAGAGTATGTCGTGGCCGGCAACATCATCCGGCTGAAGGACCGGGTCAATGTCACCCTTGAAGAAGGCCGCTCCAAGGGCGATGCCGGCCCGCGCAAGGTCGATCTGAAACAGATTCCGCTTGAGGACGCCTTCTACCTCGGTGATCCGATGGCCCAGTACAAGGCGATCGTCTTCACCGATCCGCGCTGTCCCTACTGTGCCCGGCTGCACGGTGAACTGCGCAAGGCGGTGAAAATGGAACCCAACGTCGGTTTTTACATCAAGCTCTATCCCCTCAAGATGCATCCTGATGCCTACCCGCTGAGCAAAAGTCTCATCTGCCGCGGTGATGTGCGCCTGCTGGATCGGGTTTACGAAGGGGAAAGCATTGAGCCGGCGGACTGCGACGAGGCCGCGGTGATTGACGCCAACCTTGAGCTGGTCAAAAAGCTCGGGATCAACTCGACTCCGACCATCATCCTGCCCGACGGTACTGTCCGGCCGGGGGCGCGGCCTGCCGATCAGGTCATCGACATGGTGGTCAAGGCGGGCAAGGCGGTTGAACGCTAGCTGCTGGCGGCTTGCCAGCGAAAGAGCAATCTGCTAGAAAGCACTGTTTTCAATTCTTGGGAGGATTTTCAGCATGGGTCTGATGAAAGGAAAGCGGGGCGTCATTTTCGGCGTCGCCAATGACAAGAGTATCGCCTGGGGTACAGCCCAGAAACTGCACGAGCATGGTGCCGAGCTGGCGTTCACCTACCTGAACGAAGCGCTGGAAAAGCGGGTGCGTCCCCTGGCCGAGGGCATCGGAAGCGAGATCATTCTGCCGTGCGATGTGACTTCGGATGAGCAGATCGAGGCGGTCTTTGCCGAGCTGGAGAAGCGCTGGGGCAAGCTCGATTTCGTCGTTCATTCGGTCGCGTTCGCCAACCGGGACGATCTGAAGAATCCCTTTTCCCAGACCAGCCGCGAAGGCTTTCATCTGGCCATGGATATCAGCGCCTACTCGCTGATTCCCATGGTGCGCCATGCCGCTCCCCTGATGAAGGATGGCGGCAGTGTGGTGACCATGACCTATCTGGGCGCGGTGCGCGCGGTGCCCCAGTACAACGTCATGGGGGTGGCCAAGGCGGCGCTGGAGTCGTCGGTGCGTTATCTGGCCGCGGAGCTCGGCGAGAAGAAAATTCGCGTCAATGCCATTTCGGCCGGTCCGATCAAGACCCTGGCCGCCTCGGGTATCGGCGATTTCAAGAAAAAGCTCCACGTCATGGAGGAACGCTCGCCGCTGAAACGCACCGTCACCCAGGAGGAGGTCGGCAGTTCCGCCCTGTACCTGCTGTCCGACCTGGCGACCGGAGTCACCGGCGAGGTCCACTACGTCGATGGCGGATTCAGTATTGTTGCCGGCTGACGCGATTCCTTTCACTATCCCCACCTGCAAGGGCCCATTTTCGGGCCCTTGCGTCTTTCCCCCCCGGGTGCCCGTATGGCGGTGATCCAGGGTTCCACCACCGGGCTCAAGGCGAGCCAGATCCGCGCGCTGGAGCGTATCTACCGGCGCCGGGTGCCGCCGGAGCGCGTCATCACCGCTGAACTGGCCCGTTACCTGACGGAACTCTCTTTCGAGCTGCGCCGCCAGATCGGCCTGATTATCGACCGTCAGGGTGTCATCCAGCACGTCATTCTCGGTGATGACCGCGAAATCGTCATTCCCGACCTGTCCCGCTTCGGTCTTGGCCGCAGCGGTCTGCGCGGGCTGCGCTGCGTGCATACCCACCTGCGCGGCGAACCCCTGTCCCAGGACGATATCAACGACCTGTCCCTGCTGCGTCTCGACCTGATGGTTGCCATCGGCGTCGATGCCGCCGGTCTGCCCGGACCGGCGGATGTGGCCCATCTGCTGCCGCCCAACCCGGAGGGGCGCACCTGCGAGGTTCAGCATTTCGCCGATTTTTACCGGTTCGACCTCGATTTTGCCGCCTTTGTCGGGGCCCTGGACGACGAACTGGAGCGGAGCGCCGAAGAGACCGTCGATCTCGAGGACGGCCGGGAGCGGGCCATCCTGGTTTCGGTCAGTCGTGAGCGCCGGCAGCAGGTGGAGGATTCTCTCGACGAACTGGAAGAGCTGGCGCGCACCGCCGATGTGCAGGTCCTCGACCGGGTGGTGCAGCGGGCGCACAAGATTCATCCCCGCTACCTGATGGGGGAAGGGAAGATGCGCGAGGTCATCATCCGGGCGCTGCAGCAGCGCGCCACCCTGCTCATTTTTGATCAGGACCTTGCGCCGGCCCAGGTGGCGGCCATCGCCGCTCTGACCGAACTGAAGGTCATTGACCGCAGTCAGCTGATTCTGGATATCTTTGCCCGCCGGGCCCATACCCGGGACGGCAAGGTGCAGGTGGAGCTGGCCCAGCTCAAGTACATCCTGCCGCGCCTGACCGGCCGGGGCACCGCCTTTTCCCGCCTGATGGGCGGCATCGGCGGTCGGGGCCCCGGCGAGACCAAACTGGAGATCGACCGGCGCCGGATTCGCGATCGCATCCGGCGGCTGGAAAAACAGCTCCACGAGCTGACGCGCGGACGGGTGCAGCGCCGTCAGCGCCGCATTCGCACCGGCGTCCCCGTGGTTTCCATCGTCGGTTACACCAATGCCGGCAAATCGACCCTGCTCAACGCCCTGACCCAGAGCCAAACCTTCACCGAGGACCTGCTTTTCGCCACCCTTGATACCGCCAGCCGCCGTCTGCGTTTTCCCAGCGAGCGCGAAATCATCATCACCGACACCGTTGGTTTCATCCGGCAGCTGCCCAAAAGCCTGTTCGGGGCCTTTCGCGCCACCCTTGAAGAGCTGGAAGATGCCGACCTGCTGCTCCATCTGGTCGACATTTCAACTCCCGGATTCGAAGGAAGGATGGCGTCGGTGGACCGGATCCTGCAAGACCTGGAGCTGCAGCATCTGCCGCGGCTGCTGGTTTTCAACAAGATTGACCGTATCGATGCCGAAGAGGCCGGCCATCTGTGCCGCCGTTTTGGAGCGGTGCCGATCAGTGCGCTGGACCGGAAAACCTTCGCACCGCTGCTGGCGGAAATGGAGCGGCGCTTCTGGCCCGATGAAGAGTCAAGTTCTTGACAGATAAATGTTTTCTGGCCTAGGGTTGGGCGACTGTGCGGTGAGGCTTATGCGTTTTGTTCTGATATTGATTTTTGTGCTGCTTGGCGGATGCATGCCGCCTCGGCTGCCCGGACAGCCGGCCACCCCTCCCGTAGAGGGGAGGGCCGCCGTCTCGCAGCCGGAACCGGCACCACACAGGCCGGTCGACATCTCTTCTCTGGAACGGGCGGCGGCACAGATGAGCCTTCTGCCCGCGTCCCTGCAGCAGCAACTGGCCGGTGAACCGCCTTTGCCCGACGTCTCGCTTGACCGGGAAACCTTTGACGATACCTTGCTGCTGACCGGTTTCGATCAGCAGCCTCCCGCCTCCGAAGGGGTCAACCGGCCGGCCGGCGACGGGTTCGACCTGCCGGTGGTTCTCAACGACAAGGTCCAGTATTTCATCGACTACTACACCGGGCCCGGGCACAAGGTCTTTGCCCGCTGGCTGAAACGGTCCGGGCGCTACATGCCGATGATGCGGGACGTGTTCGCCCGCCATGGCCTGCCGCGCGACCTTGCCTGGCTGGCCATGGTGGAATCGGGGTTCAACGAGCGGGCCTACAGCTGGGCGCATGCCGTCGGGCCCTGGCAGTTCATCGCGTCGACCGCCAACATGTACGGACTCAAGACCGACTGGTGGCGGGACGAACGCCGTGATTTTGTCAAGTCGACCGAAGCCGCGGCCCGGTTTCTCAAAGACCTGGGCGCCCAGTTCGACAACAACTGGTATCTGGCGGTGGCGAGCTACAATGCCGGCCCCGGGAAAATCCGCAGGGCGATTCGCAAATACGGCACCAGCGATTTCTGGAAGCTGTCGCGCGGCAACTACCTGCAGCAGGAGACCCGCAACTATGTGCCCAAGCTGCTGGCGGTGCTGCTGATTACGCGCGATCCTGCCCGATACGGATTTGCGGACGTGGAAAAACTGGAACCGCTGCGCTACGACGAGGTCGCGCTCCCCTCGGCCACCGACCTTGAAGTCATCGCCCGGCTGGCCGGATGCAGCTACGACGAGGTGAAACGCCTGAACCCCGAACTGTTGCGCTGGTCGACCCCTCCGGGAGAGCGCGGCTATGTGATTCGCCTGCCCGAAGGGAGTTACCAGCGCTTTGTCGAGGGCTACGCTGCCCTCGATCCGCGTGATCGCATCCACTATCTGCGTCATCGGGTCCGGCCTGGTGACACCCTGCTGAAACTGGCCCAAAAACACCACATTCGGGTTGAGGACATCATCGCCCTGAACGATATCGCCAACCCGCGCGCCCTGCGGGTCGGCACCGACCTGATCCTGCCACTGAAAAAGGGCTACACCCGCCGCCCCCTGGAAGAACTGCGGGACGATTACATCCGCACCTACAGGCGCACCTATACGGTGCGCAAGGGCGACAGCCTGTGGAAGATCGCCACCCGGTTCGGTGTTACGGAAAAGGAATTGCGGGTCTGGAACCGGCTCGGCTGGAGCAATCTGCTTCATCCGGGCCAGAAACTGATCGTTTCGGCAAAGGCTGTCAGGCACCACCGCTCCAGGAGCTCCCGTCATGCCGGACCGGTGAAAAAGATTGTCTACAAGGTCCGCTCCGGCGACACCCTGTGGGACATCGGCCGGCGCTACAGGGTTGCGACCCGCCAGATCAGGGTCTGGAACAATCTCGACGAGAATCACGTTCTCCATCCCGGGGACAAACTGACCCTGATGGTTCCCGCCGACCGGGGCTGACATGGAACAGGCCTTTTTAACCCATCAGCTCCCCAGGGTTCTGCCCGAAGGTATCGATCGCCTCTATTTCGGGGCCGAATTCTGCTGCTGGCGCATGCCGGAGGATGATGCCATCCTGCGCGCCCTCGAGCTCTGTCGACGACAGGGTATCCCCCTGACCCTGGTGACGCCGGTTTTTTATCCGTCCTGGCAAAAACGGGCCGAAAATCTGGTCGCTTTCGCCGCCGAAAACCTCGATGACGGGGATGAGCTGCTCTTTTCCGATCTCGGTATGGCCGAGCTGGCCCGCAGTGAAGCCGGGCGGTTGACCCTGGTGTGCGGTCGTGCCCTCTCGGGACAGAAACGCGGCCCCCGCATTCTCGATCTCGACCTGAGCGCGGAACAGCGGGACTATTTTCGCCGCGGAACCTGGTACAGCCGGTCCTCTGCTGCCCTTCTGCACCAGCTGGGGGTGGCCCGGCTCGAACTCGACAACCTGCTGCAGGGGATGGCCCCGTTGCCGGAAGGGTTTTCCGGCAGTCTCCATCTGCCCTGGGCCATGGTGACCAGCAGCCGCAATTGCCCCTTTCGGGAGCCGCGTCACGGACACCCCTGCAGGCCCGCCTGCGGTGAGGGCTTCACCCTGGAAACCCCCCAGAGCAGGGTCGTGCTCTACCAGGCCGGCAACACCCAGTTTCTGCGCAATGACAACCTGCCCCAAGACCTCGCCGATCTCGGTGTCGACCGCCTGGTGCATCACCTGCATCTGCCCGCCTGAAGCAGCCTGTTGGCTTTGACATTTGCCGGGCGCATTGCTAAACTCGCCTGTCCCGAGCCGACCCTGCTGTCGGCCGTTTCCGGGAAACACTGCCGTTCAGAAAGGTCTTTTGCTCCCATGTACAGTCTGTTGATTGCCGCCATCGCCAGTTTCGCCACCACCCTGGTGCTGCAGCATCTGGCCGGCTTCGATGTCTGGGTCGCCATCTTCGGCGGCATTATCGTTTTCGCCGGTGTCTATTTCCTGCTGCTGAAGTTCATCATGAAGAAAGTTCAGGCCGTCATGGAGACCGCCCAGCGGGATATTCAGGCCAACCGGACCGAGAAAGCGGTCAAGGTCCTGGAACAGGGGTACCGCTACGCCGGCTGGCAGTTCTACCTGCGGGAACAGATCAACTCCCAGATCGGATCGATCTACTATCTCAAACGCGATTTCGCCAAGGCCTTCGACTATCTGCAGAAGGGATTTTTCCGCAACTGGAGCGCCATGGCGATGCTGGCTATCTGCTACATGCACAAGCGCCAGAACAAAAAGATGATCGAGACTTTTGACAAGGCCGTCGCCGGCAGCAAAAAGGAAGATATGCTCTACAACCTGTACGCCTACTGTCTGAACCGTATCGGTGAGCGGGACAAGGCGATTCAGGTGCTGGAAAAGGCACTGAAAAAAGTCGACGACAAGGAAGCCATCCAGGTCAATCTCGAAGCGCTCAAGGAAGGGCGCAAAATGAAGATGAAGCAGTACGGGGATTTGTGGTACCAGTTCCACCTGGAAAAACCCGGCGCGATCATCAAAAAGCAGACCAGGGCGATGCAGGGACGGCGCAAGATCGTGCGGCGCTGATATCATGGCCGGTAAAAAGAAAAAAACATCCCCCAAAGCGGGGCACAGTCCTTTCAAAAACAACCCCTTCAGGCAACTGAAGGGGTTTGTCGTACCAGAGGAGGAACGCCGGCCGGAACCGGAAAAGCCAACTGTCGAACCGGTCCAGGGCGAAGAAGAGGTCGACTTTCTCGCTGCCATGTCCGGTCTGGGCGTCGCGAGAATCGACACCGGCGAGCATCCGGAACCGGTGGCCGAAGCGCCCGGGACCGTCGAGGCGCCGTCCGCCGAGGACGAACGGCAGCTTTTTCTGGATGCGCTCGGGTCGCTGGAGGTCCGCTTCGAGGATGGTGCGCCGGAAGACGGGGCGGAGGATGACAGCCTCCCGTCCGCCTCTCCCCGGCGCATCAGGCAATTGGTGCGCGGCAAGCTGCGCGTCGAGGCCCGGCTCGACCTGCATGGCTGTACCAGGGATGAGGCGCTGGAAAAGTTTGACCACTTTCTCAGCAAGGCCCGTCATCATGGCTGGACGGTGCTGCTGGTGATTACCGGCAAGGGGCATCACAGCCAGGAAGGTCCGGTTCTGCGTGAGGCCATCGAACGGCGCCTGCGCCTTAGACGGCCCGAAGGGCTGCTCGAATGGCAGCGTGCCCCGCGCCAGTTTGGCGGTGATGGCGCCCTGGTGCTCTTTTTCCGATCCCGGTCCGCCGGCTGAGGTGGTTGGTGCCGAATACTTTTGTCTAGTCTTTTTCCCGCTCCGTGCCGATAAGAAGGATATTGAATCCTCAAACGCGCGGAGATGGTCATGAATCGGGATGAGGTTCTGCAGCATGTCCTTGACAGCGGCGCCCTGCCGACCCTGTCGAATGTTGCCTCCAAGCTGATCGAAATCACCGGCAAGGAAGAAACCACCCTCTTTGAAATCACCCAGCTGATTGCCCAGGATGTCTCGCTGTCAGCCAAGGTGCTCAAGGTCGTCAACAGTTCCTTTTACAGCTTCCCCAACGAGGTGCGCACCATTCAGCAGGCGGTGGCGATTCTCGGCACCAATGCGGTGCGCAGTCTGGTCCTTTCCTTTTCGTTCCTGAATATGGAGAAAAAGCGCGGCCGGTCCGGTTTCGATTACCAGCGCTTCTGGGAGCAATCCCTGGCGACCGCCGTGGCGGCGCGTATGCTCGCTCTCAAGGTCAAGACCGCCATCGACCCGGAAGAAGTCTTTACCGCCGCGCTGTTGATCAACATCGGGGTGCTGATTTTGGCCCAGGCTTTTCCCGACCGGTACGACGCCCTGTTGCGACAGGTCGAGGACGGTGCGGAAGGTCTGGTGCAGCGCGAACAACAGGATTTGGGGGCGGACCACGCCTGGATTGGGGCCCAGGCGGCACGCCACTGGCAGTTTCCGGAAACCCTGGTGCTGCCGATCCTGTACCATCACGATCCGGAATCCTGTACCGGACAGGTCGAGCTTCGTCGCGAGATTCATGTCGTCTATCTGGCCGATCTGGTGGCCAATATCCTCTATTCCCCAAAGCCGATTGAATTTGCCGACCGTTTTCGCAGCGAGGCCCGCCGGTTGCTGAAAATCTCCGGCAAGGTGGTCGATCAGGTTCTGGAAACGGTCAGCGGCGAAGTTGCCCGGGCCGCCGATTATTTCGGGCTCAAGATTGAAGGGACACCGTCAATCCCCGAAATCCTGCAAAAGGCCAACATTGAGTTGAGTCTGCTGAACATGTCCTATGAGCAGATGAACCGGGAACTGGTGGCGGCCAAGCTGGAGCTGGAGCGGCTCAATGACGAATTGAAGGAAAAAAATGCCATTCTTGAAGAACTGGCCAACATAGACGGCCTGACCGGCGTCACCAACCACCGCCATTTTCAGGAGAATTTCGATCGCGAGCTGAACCGGGCGATACGCGGCGACCACGCACTGGCCCTGATCATGGTTGATCTGGACCATTTCAAAAGAATCAACGATACCTACGGTCATCAGGCCGGGGATTTTGTCCTGAAGGAAGCCTGTCGGATCTGGAAGGAACAGCTGCGCGATTACGACACCCTGGCCCGGTATGGCGGCGAGGAATTCGTCGTGCTGCTGCCGGAGTCGGATGCCGAGGCGGCGTTGGCGGTGGCCGAGAAGCTGCGGCAGGCGACCTCTGAGCATGATTTTGACAACAAGGGGGAACGTTATGCGGTCACGGCCAGTTTCGGCGTCAGTGTCTTTGCCCCGGGCAAGGATGAGCCGAGCAAGGACGAATTGATCGAGCAGGCGGACGCCGCCCTGTATGAGGCCAAAAAGAAGGGGCGTAACCGGGTGGTGCTTTACACTCCGAAAAAGTCGGGTTGGCTTAAACGTATCAAGGGGTGATCCATAGAGCCTGACGAACAAAAGGCCGGCCTCCACAAGGGAGCCGGCCTTTTGCTTGTCAGGCTGGTTCGTTGTCGCCGCCGGTCTTTTTGCGCCGGGTGCGGCGTTTCGGTTTGGCTTCGGTCTCCGGCTCGGCTTGCGCCGTGTCAGCGGCGGCCGATGCTTCCGTCGCTGCGGTTTCGGCCG
>CAZCUR010000056.1:0-16975 GCA_964501815.1 uncultured Geothermobacter sp. | reverse complement strand
CGCGCCCGCTCTCCTGTTCGTCATCATTGAACAACAGGTTGGGATAGGAGCCATACATCTCGAAAAAGGACCCAAGACCTATGGTGATGCCGACAGGAACAATAAGAGAGTCGACCTGGGTGTTGTTGATGTTGGTTTGGGAATAGTTGCACCAGACGCCCACGCAGATATTGCCGGCATTCAGGGTCTCAGCCGTTGGCTGGCTGATGAGCCCGGTGGCACCGAACTGGGTCGGCACGGCCTCAGCGCGAAAGGCCGTACCGAGGGCGCAAAGTATCAGCAGGGCTGTCAGAAACGTTCTCATAATCCCTTTCCCGAAAAGCGTGTCCATGAACAATATCGGCGCATTCATAACATCCCAAAAGGCGGAAAATCAATCTTGCGAATTTTGCCGGCCGCGATAGGACGCAACATAATGGACATAGTTTTCCGCCATGCGATGCAGACCGGCGATCTCTTCATCCGTCAGCTTGCGCACCGGACGCGCCGGACATCCCATGACCAGAGTGCCCGGCTCCACGATCGTTCCCGGCGAAACGAGAGAGCCTGCCGCCACCATGGATTCGGCCCCGACGACAGCGCCATCAAGGACTATGGCGCCGATGCCGATCAGACAGTAATCCTGGACGGTACAGCCATGCAGGGTGCAATTGTGACCGATTGTGACCCCTTCCCCGACAAGGGTTGGATGGGTTTTGTTGGTGACATGGATGACGGTTCCATCCTGCACATTGCTTTTGGCGCCGATGCGGATGTAATTGACATCACCCCGGACGACGGCGTTGAACCAAACGCTGGCCTGCTCCCCCAGGACAACATCACCAACAACCTGGGCACTGTCGACAACAAAGGCCGATTGGGGGATTTGAGGACGTTTTCCGCAAAAGGTGTGAATCATTCGGTTTCTCCCGGCTTGTGTGTCAATCAAGGATTATGCCAACAACCGACAAAGGGACATCACCACAAGACCGACAGCCCTGAAACAGGACAATCATCAGAATGGTTGGTGAAAAACAATGAAAATCCGGATGGTTGGCTCCGTCCTGCACGGTCATCATCAAGGGCAGGGACTAGGAAACCTTTTTCTCCTCTCCCCCAAAGCTTGCCCCAAACAGGCCGGCCACAAAAAAAGGACCGGGATTCCCCGGTCCTTTTGCGTCATTTGGCTTGACAGTCAAACACAACAGTTCAACGAAAGCGCCCTTCATTGACGCGTTCACGCAACTCCTTGCCAACCTTGAAAAAAGGCAGTTTTTTCGGTTTAACCTGAATCACTTCGCCCGTTTTCGGATTGCGCCCCATATAAGCCTTGTAATCCTTGACGACAAAGGACCCGAAGCCGCGGATCTCGATTCGGCCTCCGTCAACCAGCGTCTGGGCCATCGAATCAAAGATCAGGTTGATGATTTCTTCGGACCGCTTGTAGGTCAGACTTTTGGCATCCGCCAGAGCCTCGATCAGTTCGGATTTGTTCATGGGTCCTCCTCGCTTGGGCCTGTCATCCAGGCGGTCGAGCCGCACCAGAAATGGACTGTCCCCCTCTATTGGCCTGAATTTACTGCTAGAAATATACAACCCTGCAGGACCCTGTCAACCGACTCAAGATGATTTTCAGGTTTGTTGAATACGCAGGCGCAGCTGCTCAAGAGCCGAACCGAGCGAATTCGCCCCATCAGGCATATGTTCGAGGGCCTCGACGATTTTCAGCGCCTCTTTTGTCCATCCAAGGGCGACGCAGGTTTCGGCTATGCGAAGCTGCCAGAGGGGATTGCCTGGATCCTGGCGTGCCATGGTTTTGAACCCTTCCAGAACCTTGTCCAGATTTTTCTTTTGCCGCAACCAGAATTCGGCGAGGAGAGGGTGAATACCGCCACCGCACCCGGCCACGGGCAGACGACCAAGCACCCTCTCGGCCATGTCCACATCCCCCTGCCGCTCAAGGCACAAGGCGACGATTTGCAGCACTTCAGGATCCTGGCTGCCACAATCGAGCGCTGCCTGCCCCCGCTTCAGGGCAACATCGACAGCGCCCGTTTGCCAAGCCAATCGGCACAACAGCTGGTTGGCCCAGGCGGCACATTCCGGTTCCCGTGCCAGGTCGTCAAGCATTTCCTCCAGCCCGGCCATGACGTCTCCCTGAAGGGCCAGATCCACCGCCATTTCCCAGGGAAGGACGGTTCTGGGCCTGGCAGCCAGGCACCGCTTCAAGGCCTGCATGCCTTCCTCGGACCGCCCGCAGCGGTACAGAACGGAAGCCAGCTCAAATTCGTACAGGGCATCCCTGTCCTGCTCGGGGCAATCCTCCAGACAGGCAAGGGCGGTCTGGTCATCCCCCTGCCCTGTAGCAACAAGGGCCCGGTGAAAGCTGCCGGATTTGTTCCGATAGTTTTCGGCTGTCCCCTCATCCAGCCCGGCCAGGAGGAGTTCAAGGGTGTCCTGCTCGTCCAGCTCAGCGGCAGATTGTTTTTCCGGGCTCTCCCCTTCGCCTCCGGAGGGAGCAGGACATCCGCGGCAGGTCGGGGATGTCGAAGCAGCCGTTTCTGATGCCCGGTCAACCTGCGGTTTGACAGCCGCCAACTCTTCATCAGAGGCCCCGAATTGCCGGGCCAGCCCAAGATGTTCCTCGGCCGCCTGCACGTCCCCCTGCTCAAAGCGCAGTCTGGCTTCCTCCAGGTTTTTCTGTCTCAGAATGGCATGCGCCCGGTCGACAAGAGCCAGACTCTCGTCGTCATCCAGCTGCCGCTCCCGGGCAAACTGCAAAAGATGGACGTAATCTCCCTGCTCGAAAAATCTGCGCGCCTGTTCCTGCGGACTTTTCGATCTGAAAAGCTTTTTGAAAAGGGCCATGGCGATGTCCTGTAAAAGGGAAAGCCGGATAATGTCAGATGGTCGTAAAGGGTGACAGAGTCCAAATGACCCTGGCTTCGCCATCTCCGACATTGACCCAGCGGTGCGGAAGGTGGGATTTGAAACTCAGACTCTCTCCCGGGTTGAGAAGGTAGACCTCCCGGCCGATGGTTACCTGCAGTTGCCCTTCAATCAGGTAAATGAGTTCGTCCCCGGGATGGTACATGTGCCGCTCACCACTTTTCCCCCCTTTGGGGATGGTGCAGATAAAGGAGGTGAACTGGGGATCCCGCAGACCTGAGGTGAGCGATTCGGTCAGCATGTTACGCGGATCCTCGTAAACCGTGGTGTCCCGTTCACCTGGGCGGCTGTGAACGATTTCGTGTGTCGTTGTGACCTCTTCCACGAAATAGTTGATGCTCTTGTCGAAGACCTTGGCGAGCTTCATGAGGATTTCCACCGAGGGGATCGTCAACCCTCGCTCAATGCGGGAAATCATGTTGGAACTGACCTTGGAGGCCTCAGCCAGCTCCTGAATGGTCATATCCGATTTCAGACGGATGGCCTTGAGTTTTTTGCCGACAATCTTCTTGACTTTCATCGATCCCTACCTGTCAGGCCCTGTCAGGCTTCAACCGTTATACTGGACATTTTGGCGGGTTGAGTGACATCCGGAGCAGGTGACACCACCCAAAGAACAAGAGTCTGGCCGTCGTTGAGGTTTTTCCAGCGATGCGGCAGGGACGCCTTGAAAACAATCGAGTCGCCCTCTTCCAGAAGATAACTCTCTTCCTCTATGACAAACTCCATGCGCCCCTTGATGACAAGGGCAAACTCCTCTCCGGTGTGCACCATCCCGCCGGCACCACTGTCACAACCCGCTTCCAGGGTGTCGTAAAAAACCGCAAAACCGGGATCGCGCAACCCCTGGGTCAGGCTGGTAATCTGGTGCTTGTCTTCAAAGAAAAAAATGGGTTCCCCTTCACCTTTGCGGGTGTGAATCACGGTCGAACCGCTTTCGGCCTCTTCAACAAAATAGTTGATACTCATGCCGAAGGCCCCGGCGAGCTTGACCAGAATCTCGACCGACGGAATGGTCAACCCCCGTTCAATGCGGCTGATCATGTTGGAGGAGACTTTGGAGGCGGCGGCAAGTTCCTGAATCGTCATGTCATTTTTCAGCCGGGTGGCCTTGAGTTTCTTGCCGATCAGTTTTTTCACCATATGCACAACCTCATTGCAAAAATGAGATTGTGTTCTAACACTCAAAACAATAGCCTGTCAATATGATATGAGAAGCAATGTAGCACAAATGGTATATCTGAGAATCTTCAGGGGGCCAAATGTCAACCTCACCCTATGCCCTGGTTGACATTCTGGGAAAGGATAACTATGCTCCAGGCACCTGATGACGGGAGGAAAACGATGGCACAACCCGCAACCCGATTTATCGACCTTGCAGAACGCTGTAAGGCCGGTCACACCCTCAGCCAAGAAGAGGCCCTTGACCTTCTCACCGCTCGCGGCAGCGAGCTGACCATGGCCATTGCCGGTGCGCACTGGTTGCGTGAACAATGTTTCGCCGATACTGTCGAACTCTGTTCCATTATCAACGCCAAATCCGGACGCTGTCCCGAAAACTGCGCCTTTTGCGCCCAGTCGGCGCATCACAGCACCAATGCTCCGGTCTATGACCTCAAAAGTGTCGAAGATATCGTTGCCGGCGCCCGCCAGGCCGCCGCAGAAGGCTCGCACTGCTATGGCATCGTCACGTCAGGGACCAGAATCCGCTCTGACGCTGAATGGCAAACCATCTTCTCCGCCATAGGCCGCATCCGTGAGGAGACATCTATCGACCCATCCGCCTCTTTGGGGATTTTGACCGAAGAGCGTGCCATGGAACTGGCAAAGGCCGGATGCGTCACCTATCACCACAATCTGGAAACGGCACGCAGTTTTTTCCCCAATATCTGTACCACCCACGACTATGAAGAGGATGTCCAGACGGTACGAGTGGCCAAGGCTGCAGGCATGAAGGTCTGCTGCGGTGGTATTTTCGGCCTGGGAGAAAACCTCGAACAGCGCTATGAGCTGGGATTGACCCTAAGGGAACTCGAGGTCGATTCGGTCCCGGTAAACTTTCTCAACCCGGTCGACGGCACCCCGCTCCAGGGGCGCCGGGAACTGACCCCGCTCGACTGTCTGCGCATCCTGGTGATGCTGCGTTACCTGATGCCGCATACCAAAATCGCCGTGTGCGGCGGTCGGGAACCGAATTTGAGGGATTTTCAATCCTGGATCTTCGCCGCCGGGGCCAGCGGCACCATGATTGGCAACTACCTGACCACCACCGGCCGCGACAAGGACATGGACCTGCAGATGTTCCGGGACGCCGAGGTGCGTATCGAGGGCTGCTGTGACTAGGCGAAAGGGACTTTTTATCACCGGTACGGACACCGGTGTGGGCAAAACCTGGACAGGTGCAGCCCTGACTCGCTTCCTTGTCCGCCAGGGACTCAGGGTTGCGGTGTGCAAACCGGTGGAAACCGGTGTCGCCGATCCGTCCCGGCCGGGTGCCGACGCCGGCCTGTTGCTGGAAGCCTGCGGTTGCGACTGGCCGCTGGAGCTGGCCGCGCCTTACCGGTTGACACGCCCGCTGGCACCGGACCAGGCCGCCCGAATGGACCAGGTCAGGCTCGATATCAATCATATGACCGAAGCGGTCGACGCCCTGGCGGACCGGGCCGATTTCATCATCGTCGAGGGGGCGGGCGGCCTGATGGTTCCCCTGAGTGGCGGGATGCTGATTGCCGATCTGGCAGCCCGGTTAAACTTCCCTCTGCTGGTCGTGGCCCGCCCCAATCTGGGAACCATCAACCATACTCTCCTGACCACTTTCGCGGCTCGCCAGATGAACCTTGCCCTGGCTGGCGTCATAATCAGCGGCATGCCTGCAACACCGGACGAAGCCGAGGCCAATGCCCCACACGCCATCGCATCGCTGGCTTCGGCTCCGCTGCTTGCAACCCTCCCGCACATTGACGCCGGCATGCCAGCAGGAATCGACCTGCTTGCCGACGCCCTGGAAAGGTCCCCGTCTCTGCCCTGGTTGCAACAGGCTCTCGGTCTTTAAACCGGGACCTCAGGGTTTCGCCAGATGAAAACGATAGCCGTTCCAGTCCAGAACCACCCCTGACCGGTCGATACGAACGACTCTGGGGCCGTCCGGCAGCCCTTCCCCTTCGTGCAGAATGCGCCCATCGAGACGTACCAGCCTCTGGGCCGCTTTGGGAGCAAAATAGTGCAGGCTGACATGTAATCCGGCAGCCCGCGCACGCAGGCCTGCAGGCAATTGATCGAGCGTCAGGACGCCTGATGGTTGCGCTCTCCTGTCCGGCGGGGCGGATGCAGGGGGCGTCGTACCGGTAACGGAAGGCGCAACAGTCTTTCCGGCCCCCGGTCTTTCCTGGGCTCCGGCCGTCTCATCCGGCTTAAGAGTGGCGTCCCGAACACCGCCGGACGGGCGCGCATAAGGCGTTCGAACGGTTTTGGCAACCATTCCGGAGTCCTCGACCTTGGCTGCCGGAAGCAGCCCGAAGTCCCAGTTTGCAAGCAGGACGCCGCCGACAGACACAAGGACAAGCAGCCCCGCCAAAACCAGGATGCCCGGTCGGGCCCGGCGGCGAGAGCGGCCCTCGCCCCCAGGTTCAACAGCCACCCGGATTTCGACGCCTTCCTTTTTGCGCCGCTGCTGTTCGGCCTTTTTCAAGCTGTCGAGAATGTAGCTCATCGCGCCCCTGTCTCCACCCGTTTCATTGTGCCTCACCCCCGGAGAGGAAGGTGGCGGGAGGCCAGTTTGTCCAGTCGGCCAGATCCAGCCCCGAAAGAGCCCAGGCCAGTCCCAGCATCAGCAGAAAAGCGGGCAGGACCATCCACCAACGGGATGTCCTCCGGACCGTATCAGGCCCCAGAACCTCGCGGGCGGCCTTTTTGACCACCTGGGGCGACACGGTGTCCTTGTCCTGGCACCAGGCGCCCAAAAGAGCCCGGTCACAGATCATGTTGACGAGGCGGGGAATGCCCCGACTGTAACGGAAAACCAGATCGAGGGCCCGGCGGCTGAACAGGGGGCGGGAAACGCCGGCCCTCTGGGTTCGATAGGCCACGTATTCATGCACATCCGACCTGTTCAGGGGCTCCAGGTGAAATCTGCCGGTGATGCGCTGATTGAGCTGGCGCAACCGGTGGCTGGCCAGCATATCGCGCAGCTCAGGCTGGCCGATCAGAATAATCTGCAACAGCTTGCGTTTGGTCGTTTCGAGGTTGGTGAGCAGCCTGATGCGCTCAAGCACCTCGGGCGCCAGCGTCTGCGCCTCGTCGATAATCAGAACCGGATTGCGCCCGTCGGCGTGGGCATCGAGCAAAAAGAAGTTGATGGCATCGACCAGCTCTTTGCTGCCGCTCCCCGGTGTGCGCGGAATGCGAAACTCGTCGCAGATGGCTTCCAGAAGCTGTAATTCCCCATATCCGGGATTAACCAGATAGGCCACCAGAACCTGCTCGGGCAGGGTGCTCAACAATCTGCGGCATACCGTTGTCTTTCCGGTCCCGACCTCTCCGGTCAACAGGATAAATCCGCCCGTCTGTACGCCATAGACCAGATGCCCGAGGGCTTCCTGGTGCTGGGGCGAAAGGTAGAGGTAATAGGGATCGGGAGCGATGGAAAAGGGCTGTTCGCGAAAACCAAAATGCTGTCGATACATCGCCGCCTCATTGATGCCCGGACTCCTGCTGCGGGTTGCCTGGAAGCCCTGGTGGGGCTTCGGGCGAATCCGGCCGGGCGCAACCCTGATCTGTACCCTTCTGCAACAACCCGTCCAAAGGCACAAGCTTCACAGGGACGGACGCCAAAGGTGTTTTTCGATGCTTCCAGGTTGAACAGTCACACATTATCAGTATTTATCTCTGGCCTCAATCGTCTCGGCCTCGACGATTGACAGAGAAGCCCCGGACACGCTAGCCTTCCATGAAACCTGGAGCCGACGCAGGTCGGCTCCGCAAACCAGAGGAGAGATCTATGTTCAAGGCACAGGCCGGTGACGTTGTCACCGTCAACTACGTCGGCAAACTGGCCGACGGCACCATTTTCGACAGTTCCGAAGGGCGTGAGCCTCTCAAGTTTATTGTCGGCATGCAGGAGGTGATTCCCGGATTCGACCGGGCGGTCAACGGTATGGTCCCGGGTGAGAAGAAAACCGTGACCATCGCCTGTGAAGACGCCTACGGTCCGGTTCATGAAAAGCTGATCGAAACCGTCGAGCGCAGCCTTTTGCCCGACGATATCGAACTGGTCGTCGGCGGCCAGTTGCAGGTCAGCCGTGAAGATGGTCAGGTGATGTATTTCATGATTGATGACCTGACGGAAGAAACCGTCACCCTGAATGCCAATCATCCCCTGGCCGGCAAGGACCTGACCTTTGACATCGAAATGGTGGACGTTAAGAAAAAGGGTTGACTGCTGTTTCATGATACGCAAGCCACAAAGGATGTGCCGGCCGTTTTGGCCGCACATCCTTTTTCTCGTTTCGCTTATTTTCCTCCTGCCGGCCGGTCCCGGTCTGGCCTCCGAAACCACCGGGGCCGACGTCAACCTGCAAAAACAGCGGCCGCCCCAGGAGGATGAGGAGAGCATCCTCGATCTGACCTTCGGCTCACCGCCTGAGCTGGCGACCGAGCGCGGCATCCTCATCATCGACGCCTTTGAAGACAGCAACGGCGACGGCCGACGTGACCCGGATGAAAAGGACCTGGACAACCAGGTCGTCTGTACTCTGGATGGCATTGATTACCAGGTTCCGGCCTTCATCCCCGGCCTCCCCTATCAGGAAACCTTTCAGCTGAGCTGCAGCAGCGACATCTGGCAGCCCAGACTGACCCGGAACCAGATTTTTGTCAGCCAGCGTGGCCAGGTTATCCATCTCGACCTTCCCTGTACGCGCAAAAACTGAAACATGCCCGGACTCCTGCCTGTCATAACCGCGCTGGCCATCCTGCTGACCCTGAACCTGTGGCCGGAGGGCCTGGCAAGGGTTCAGCCTTACCTTCCCGCGCTGCCCTGGCTGGTGTCTGGTGTCGGGCTGTCCCTGGCATGGCGCTTCAATCGCGGCCGCCCTGCCCTGGCGCTGCTGCTGCTCGCCGCCGCCCTGAGCGCCCCGTCCCTCCTGTTATCCCGGATCCCGGGGGAGCGGGACATGCTGGCGCTGCTGCTGCCTGCCAGCCTGACCTTGCTGTTGTGGCTGCCGGAACGCGGACTGAACAGCCTGTCGGGTCTTGTTCGCCTGATTGGCCTGAGCCTTTTCTGGGTTGCAATCCTGTCTGCGGCTTACCTGTACCCGGACAAGGTCCGCCAGATCCTTGCCTGGCAGCCGGCGTTCTGGCCTGTAAAGACCACGCCCTTGCCATTGATCCTCTTTGTCTCCTGGCTGCTGCTGACCCTGCTCACTGTCTTCGGTCTTTACCGCACTTCCGGACCCATTGAATGGGCCCTGGCCTTTTCGGCCCTGGCTGGAACGACGGGCCTTTACTGGACCTGGCACCTCGATACCACCACCTGGTTTTCGTTACTGGCGCTGGCGCCGACCGTGGCCCTGGTAGAGATGAGTCATGGTCTCGCCTTCCATGATGAACTGACCGGTCTGCCCGGACGTCGCGCCCTGAACGAGGCCCTGGACCGTATAGCCGGTCGATACACTCTTGCCATGGTCGATATCGACCATTTCAAGCAATTCAACGACCGGTACGGCCATGATGTCGGCGACCAGGTTTTGAAAATGGTGGCGGCACGACTGGCCGGCGTCGGTGTCGGAGGCCGCGCCTTCAGGTACGGCGGCGAAGAGTTCACCCTGCTCTTTCCCGGCCGTACCCCGGCGATTGTGGAGCAGGAATGTGAAAGACTGCGTCTCGGGATTGAACAGGCCGACTTTGTGCTCCGGCGGCGCTACCGGCGGCCACGCACCAAACCAGCGCGCCCCAAGCCGGCCCGGGAGCAGCGGCGTCTAAGTGTTACCGTGAGCATGGGCGTGGCGGATAAGCAGAAGGGAGAATCGCCCGAGCAGGTCATCAAACGGGCTGACCAGGCCCTTTATCGGGCCAAGAAGACCGGACGGAACCGCGTCGTCAGGGTCTGATGGGACATCCGTCACCCAACCGGCCCTGATGTTCGGGCTCGGCAGGCCAGAAGCTGGTCCAGGGACGCAACTCGGTGATAACCGGTCTGCGGTAGCGTCCGCTGCGCCTGACTTCCGCCAGGACCGCTTCCGCAACATCCTTCTGTTGCTGATCGGCGAAAAAGATGATCGATCGATACTGCGGACCGCGATCGGGGCCCTGCCCGTAGGGATCGGTCGGATCGTGCAGGTCGAAAAAGGCTCGTAACAGATCCGAATAGCTGAGCTTTTCAGGGTCGAATTCCACCCGTACCGCCTCGACATGCCCACCGATGCCGCGACAAACCTGTTGGTAGGTCGGTTGGTCCAGGTCGCCGCCGGCATAACCCGCGGTTGTCGACACCACCCCATCCAGCCGCCGCAGATCACGCTCGACATGCCAGAAACAGCCGGCCGCAAGCAAGGCCCGGGTGCACTCAGCCATGGTTTTCAGCCGGATCGAGCTCAACCCAGCGACCACCGGTCACCTGCTCCAGCCAGGCTACTGGCACCGCCACCGCCGAAGCCCGGGTTCCTGCAGCGGGATAGACGACACGGAAGCGACGCAGGGACGCATCGAGCAGCAGGGGCAAGGATTCGGGCAGCAGAAAAGGACAGACGCCGCCGGGCGGATAGCCGACCAGCTCCTCAACCTGTTCAGGAGGCACCATGCGCACCTTGCCGCTCAAGCCGGCTGCGGCCTTGAGCCGGCTGGAAGCGACCTTGCGGTCGCCGGCGGCCAGCACGGCAACGGGCGTCTCACCGATACGGAAGAGCAGGGTTTTGCCGATTTCGGCTTCGCTGCAGCCGACAACCCGGGCGGCATCGGCGACAGTGGGCGTAGGCTGCTCATACTCCAGCACCTTCAGGTCAAAACGGGCAAGATAATCGCGCACCTGTGCAAGGGTCGGCATCAAACACCTCCGGTTGACTTCGGTCTTGGGCCGCCCGTCCCGCCCGTTTTCAGGCACTGCCTGCCTTGACCGGCCTCAGGGCTTCTTTTGTGGCGCAGCAGCCAGCATCTGTGCGCATACGGCCGGCGGGAAAAATCGGGCGGAAGCGAAGCCTCGGTCCAGTCCTCGACGTCATACAGGGTCGAAACCAGCGGGTCGAGGCGGAAACCGCGCCGGTTGCAGCTGAAAATCAACAGACCATCCGCCGCAAGGTGCTCTTTCAGCAGCTGCAGCAGAACAAAATGATCCCTCTGGATATCAAAGGTGCCACGGATTTTCTTTGAATTGGAGAAGGTCGGCGGGTCGCAGAAGATCAGGTCGAATTGCCCCCGCTCGCGTCTGAGCCAGTCGAGGCAGTCGGCCCGCACCAGCCGGTGACGTTTCGAATCGCCAAAGCCGTTGCGGTTCAGATTGTCGCGCGCCCAGTCGAGGTAGGTGTTGGACAGGTCGACACTGACGGTTTCGCGGGCGCCGCCGGCCGCGGCGTAAACCGTCGCCGACCCCGTATAGCAAAACAGGTTGAGAAAGCGCCTGCCCTTCGCCTGTTCACGCACCAGACGACGGGCCGGGCGATGATCCAGAAACAGGCCGGTGTCGAGATAGTCGGTCAGATTGACCAGAAATTTCAAGCCGTCCTCGTTCACTGTCAGCCGTTCGCCTTTTTCATCCCTTGCCCGGTACTGTTCCAGCCCCTTCTGCCGACGTCGCTCCTTGCAAACAACCTGGCTGACCGGGATATCGAGTTCACGGCTGAAAACCTCGACGGCGACTTCGAGCCGGGCGCGTGCGAGACGCTCGTCGACCCCGGCAGGGGGACGGAATTCCTGCAGATGCAGCCAGTTCCCGTAGAGGTCGGCCGCCAGGGCAAACTCAGGGATGTCGCGATCGTAGATGCGCCAGGCTTCAATCCTTTCCCGCTTGCGCCAGCCGGCAAGACGCCTGAGGTTCTTGCGGATACGGTTGCCGAGCATGGTTCCGTCTTTTTCAGCGCGCTGGCGCACCGGGTCGGCATCGCCGCGGTACTGTTCAGCTGACAGGTCGAACTGGTAATAGCGGCAGTCGATGGGACCGTTGCGCAGGGCATTGCTCCGGCTGGAGCGCCAACCGGTCGCCCGGGCCAGATCCTCCACGGAGGTCAGAAGACCGGCGCGCCAGCCTTCAAGATCACGCCAGAGGCGACCCAGCTGCCGATAGAGCACACGCAGCCCCAGAATATCTCCGAGCCGCTCGCCGTAGGGAGGATTCGTTACCAGCAGTCCAGGTCCTGCCGGAAGTCGGGAGCGGTTCAGCTCTTCAACCGGGCAGTGCTCGATCCGCACAACGGATTCCAGTCCGGCGGCGCGCAGATTGGCACGGGCGGTCGCCACGGCCTCCGGATCGGCGTCAAAGCCGACAATCTCAGGCATCTTGTCTTTTGCGGCATCCGCCGCCCGTTCCGCTTCCTGCCTGACCTCCTGCCACAGCCCGGGCCGGTGTCCGGGCCAGGCGTCAAAACCGAACCCGGACCGTGCCAGACCGGGTGCCCGGTTCAGGGCCATCAGCGCCCCTTCGATCAGAAAGGTCCCCGAACCGCACATGGGATCGACCAGGGCATAGCCCTTCCCGGCCAGTTCCGGCCAACCGGAGCGCAGCAGCAGCGAGGCGGCCAGATTTTCTTTCACAGGCGCGGCAACCTGCCGGCGTCGCAGGCCGCGCTGATGCAGCGGGACGCCCGACAGGTCGAGAAAGAGCCGGACTCCACCGGGGCCGGCGAAGAGATGAAAGCGCAGATCGGGGCTGTCACTGTCGACCGAAGGGCGCCGACCGCACTGTTCGCGCAGGCGGTCGACCAGGGCGTCCTTGACCTTGAGGGCGAGATGCCCGGTGTGCTGCAGCGGCGATTTGCGACTGACGGCGCGGATGGCAAAGCTCCGGTCCGGGCCGATATGCACCTCCCAGGGGAAGTCAAGTGCCAGCCGGTAGAGACGCTCGAAACTGTCCGCCGGCCAGTCGGCCAACTGCAGCAGCACCCGGCTGCCGAGACGCGACCAGAGACAAAAACGGTACAGGGCCGCCAGTTCCGCCGTACCACCGACACCGCCCTGGGTGAGCCAGCAGTCCTGCCCGCCGAGCGATTCGAGCTCGTTGCGCAGCAGCTCTTCCAGCCCCATGGGAACGGTGACGAAAAAGGGATACTCAGTCAAATCGACATCCTGTGTCGGGCCTGTGATCAGGCTGTCCGCATCGGCGCAAAACTCGGCAGGAACCATCACCAACCCTCCCCGCGGCAAGGGCGAGGGGTTTTTCGACAGATCAAGGAAGGTTGCGATTGAGCGCGTAAGGCGTTGCTGGAAGCTACGTCGCACAAGTGAAGAGCAACCTGACGCAGAGCTGGCGGAAAAGCACCGCCCACCAGACGAAAAACCCCAGGGCCCGTAAGCCCTGGGGTCTGTTCTCTGGAGCGGGAAACGGGATTCGAACCCGCGACTTCAACCTTGGCAAGGTTGCACTCTACCACTGAGTTATTCCCGCTTTTCAGTGTTGCCCTTGCGAGGCGGGGCAATTTATAGCAAAACGATTTCGGCAAGTCAAACAAAAAAATTCCTTTTTTCGCCCTGCACGCAAAAGGGGTGAAAAACCCGCTATTTGCGCGTAATCACACTGAAAAACTTGACCAGGTAGTCGATGCCTGAGACAACGGTCAGCACCAGGGCGATGACGAAGAAAAACATCCCCACCTTGTGGGCGTTGAAGTGAAACAGTTCGATCTTCAGGCCGAACAGCCAGTAGTAGTCGTAATGCAGCATCAGCCCCGGCAGGGCGCTCATCTGGAAGATGGTCTTGTACTTGCCCAACGGACTGGCGTCAATGACCACCCCTTCGGATGAAGCGATGGACCGCAAACCGGTGATGATGATCTCGCGCGACAGGATCACGAGCACCATCCAGGCCGGCACCCGGCCAAGAGGTATCAGCATAATCATGACCGCCATCACGAGCAGTTTGTCCGCCAGAGGGTCAAGAAATTTGCCGAGTACGCTGACCACGCCCCACTTGCGCGCCAGATAGCCGTCGAAGGCGTCGGTGATGGCGGCCAGGCCGAAAATGCCGGCCGCCCACATGCCGGCGGCTTTGCTGTCATAGGTGAGCAGCCAGGCCACCACCGGAATGGCGGCAATGCGCCCCAGGGTCAGCAGGTTGGGCAGATTGAGGTTGCCGGTTTTCAGATTCACAATGTCGCGTCCGTGTCGTTTTTGTAGATGTCGTAGTAACGCCGCACTTTTTTGATGTAGCGTCGGGTTTCGGCAAACGGGGGCACGCCGCCGTATCGTCGCACCGCATTGGGCCCGGCATTGTAGGCGGCCAGGGCCAGATCCAGATCGCCGTCGAACAGGTCGAGCATCTGGCGCAGATAGCGGGTCCCGCCACGGATATTGTCGACCACGTCGAGTGGATTGACCACATCCAGGTCAGCGGCGGTACCGGGTATCAGCTGCATCATCCCCATGGCGCCCTTGTGACTGACCGCGTCGGCCTCGAAATCGCTCTCGACCTTGATGACCGCCTTGATAAGCGCCGGATCAAGCCGGTAAAGGTCGGCGAAGTAGTCAATCACCTCGTAGATGCTGGTCATGCGGCTGAAATAGAGCTGCCAGCCAGCATCGTCAGGTGTATCGGTAAAGGCGATGGTGCCGTCCGGACGTACCTTTTTGTAGATATCGGCATAAACAGCGGACAACCCGAACAGGACACCAGCCTGAAGCAACAGTAAGATTGTCAGCGTTCGCACCAGCATACGGCCGTTCGGTATACCCCAAAACCCAAGGGAATTCAACGCACTCTTGCCGCAAAGCGGTTGACAGGCCGGGAACTCGGGGCGGATAATGCCGCCCTACCCTGACTGTCGGCCGACCCGAGCCAGGAATTCGGGACGCCGGCCAATGGACGAATCATGCAGATCACATCCGACTTTCTTGTTATCGGCAGCGGCATCGCCGGTCTTTCTTACGCCCTCAAGGTCGCGGACAAGGGGACGGTCAGCATCGTCACCAAGGCGCGCCGGGACGACAGCGCGACCAACCTGGCCCAGGGCGGCATTGCTGCGGTTATCTCCGACAGCGACAGCTTCGACCAGCACATCGAAGATACCATGGTTGCCGGGGCATGGCTATCCCATCCCGACGTCGTGCGTCTGGTGATCGAAAGCGGCCCGGCTGCCATCCGCGACCTGGTCGAATGGGGGGTCCAGTTCAACCGCGGTGAAAATGACGCTTTCGAGCTGACACGCGAAGGCGGCCACAGCCAGCGCCGTATCCTGCACTACAAGGACATGACCGGGCAGGAGATCGAACGCGCCCTGATCGCGGCGGTCGCGCAGCACCCCAACATCCGCCTTTACGAAAACCACATCGCCATCGACCTGATCACGGCGGAAAAACTCGGCCAGGCCGGTCCCAACCGCTGCCTTGGCGCCTATGTTCTCGACCGCGACAACGGCGCAATTGTTTCTTTTGGAGCACCGATTACAGTTTTGGCCACGGGCGGCGCCGGCAAGGTCTATCTCTACACCTGCAATCCCGACATCGCCACCGGCGACGGCGTCGCCATGGCCTACCGGGCCGGAGCCACCGTCGCCAACATGGAGTTCATGCAGTTCCATCCCACCACCCTCTTCCATCCGCACGCCAAGAGTTTTCTGATCTCCGAGGCGGTGCGCGGTGAGGGGGCGATCCTGCGGCGGGCCGACGGAACCGCCTTCATGGACCAATATCATCCCCTCAGGGACCTGGCGCCGCGCGACATTGTCGCCCGCGCCATCGACAACGAGATGAAGGTCCACGGCGACGATTGCGCCTATCTCGATATCACCCACAAGCCCGCTGACTACCTGAAGGACCGCTTCCCCAACATCTACAACAACTGCCTGAAATACGGCATCGACATGACCAGGGAGCCGATCCCGGTGGTGCCGGCGGCCCACTACCTGTGCGGCGGCGTCCGGGTTAATACCTTCGGCGAAACCGACATCGCCAACCTCTTCTGTATCGGCGAAAGCGCCTGCACCGGGCTGCACGGCGCCAACCGGCTGGCGAGCAACAGCCTGCTCGAGGCGGTCGTCTACGCCGACCGGGCCGCGCGCGCCTGCCTGGAGCGTCAGCCCCAGCTCGACCGAAAACAGGTCAAGGTGCCCGCCTGGGACAGCGGCACGGCGACCGACAGCGACGAGGAAGTCGTGGTGGCGCACAACTGGGACGAGGTGCGGCGCTGCATGTGGAACTACGTCGGCATCGTACGCTCCACCAAGCGCCTGCTGCGCGCCAAACGGCGCATCAGCATGATCCAGGAGGAGATCAACGAGTACTACTGGAACTTCCACCTCACCTCCGATCTGATCGAGCTGCGCAACATCACCACCGTGGCCGAGCTGATCGTTACCAGCGCCCTTCAGCGCAAGGAAAGCCGCGGGCTGCACTACACCATCGACTACCCCGACACCCTGGATGAGTGGAAAAAGGACACCCTGCTGCGCAGGGACACCTGAAGGATACGACGGAGGGATTTTTGGATTTCGACCAGATTCGCGAAGAAATCGACCAACTTGATGCCGAGCTGCTGCGCATCTTCAACCGTCGCGCACAGCTTGCCCTCGATATCGGCGCGCTGAAAAAGGAACGCGGGCTGCCGATCTACGACCCCGAGCGGGAGAAACGCATCCTCGAACGGGTCACGCGCGACAACCCTGGCCCGCTGTCCGACGCCGCCATCGTGCGCCTGTTTGAACGTGTTATCGACGAATCGCGCAGCCTTGAACGCGCCCGCGCGCGGGAGGAATAGAAACCATGCTGATCGTGATGAGAAAATCGGTGACCGAACCGCAGATCCGCGAAGTCAAGCAGTACCTGGTCGACCAGGACTACGACTTCCACCAGTCCACTGGCGCCAACCACGTCATCATCGGCGTCATCGGCGACACCGGCAAGATCGACCCCG
>CAZCUR010000055.1:0-17307 GCA_964501815.1 uncultured Geothermobacter sp. | reverse complement strand
TGTCTCTTTTGGCTCCGGCTATCGGGGCCGGGCAGCTTAAGGAGGGAGGCAGTCCTGTCCAGGATATGTTTTCAGAATAAATAATATTCCTGTTCCCCCGCCAATATCAGATTTTTGTGAGATTTGCCTGTTATGCTGGGGGTGAATGTGCCTTTGCCCCTTTGCAAATTGGCAAAAGGGGGTAGATTTAGGGGAGGGAGAGTTGTCATGGAGGAGCGTCTTTATTGCACCATCTGCGGTGCGCCGACCTACAACGCCAAAGACCAGCTGTGTGATTTCTGCTGGGAGATGGATGTGCGCCTGCGCTTTGCCGCCGAGCACCGGCGGGATGCCACGCGCAAGATCATCAAGATGCACTTTCCCGAGATGACCGACCTGAGTGTTGTGGGAAAGGACTGAGTCATACGGAGGTTGCCATGGACTATCGCATGATCCATGCCTGCATCCGGGTCATGGACCTGGAAAAGAGCGAGAAGTTCTATCGGGAAGCCTTCGGCTTCCGGGTCGCGCGCAAGCGCGATTTTCCCGACGGCGGCTTTACCCTCAGCTACCTGGTCGATCCGGGCGAAACCTTTGAGCTGGAGCTGACCTACAACTACGACCAGAAAGAGCCCTACACCATCGGTAACGGCTATTCGCATCTGGCGGTGAGTGTCGCCGACCTCGAGGCGAGTCACAAACGTCATACCGAGATGGGTCTGAACCCGACTCCGCTCAAGGGGTTGGAAGGGACCGCCAGCTACTATTTTGTTTCGGATCCGGACGGCTATCGAATTGAGGTCGTGCGGATGAAGTGAACAGCACTATGAGATGACGGAAAAAAGCAGGCGGGGAGCCGGACGGTTCCCCGCCTGCTTTTTTGAATCAGCGTTGTCCCACCTGATTGCGGGAACGTGCCGGTGTTCGGGTGCGCACCCTGACAACGGCGCGCCGCCGCCGGGCGTCGCGGGCGCGGTCGACGGCGACGGCGCCGAGAACCAGCAGGCAGAAGAAGATCAGCAGGGCAATGAGCGCGGTAAAACCGATCAGCATGGCGAAGCGGTATTCGTCAAAACCGCCTTCGGTCAGGGCGAAAACAGGCTGGGCGAATGACAGAAGGATCAGAAACAACATCAGTCTTGATTTCACGACAGTCTCCTTTCCGGCATGATAAGAGTGCCGGGTCGCAGTCTAGGCCGGCATGTGGCCCTGATGAACCGTGCCTTTCGCACCTGATGCCGTGGTGAGCCGTACGGCAGACTGCGTCAATGTGCAATCAAATATGACTAAAATGGTAATAGTTCGACAGGGGGGTGTCAAACGGGTGCTGTGGCTCAGGTAATCCGGACGGTTTTGTAGAGGAAGTTTTTGAAACGATAAAAGACCTTGCGCTCGTCGGCATCGCTGCCGGCCGGATCGCAGGCCCGCAGCAGGCGTGCCAGTTGCGGCATGGTGCGGGCGCCGCGGCTGCGGGCCTGGGCAATCAGTTCCAGCACCGTTTCCCGGGTGAGCTCTTTGGCGCTGTAAGGCTGATAGACGGCGTCCCAAAAGGTCGCCTCGCCCGATGCGATCCGGTCCAGGATATCGGCGGCAAGGGTTTGCTGATAGCCGCCGGCAGCGGGCGGTCGGGTGGTAAAGCGCCCGGTGGCTCCGATAGCGGCGTCGATGGCGGCGGCATCGATACGGTGTCCGTTACGGAAAAACAGGGCGCGCACCAGGATGCTGCGTAATTCGCGGATGTTGCCGGTGTAGTGGTGGGTGGCCAGCCTTTGGGCGGCGTCATGGGTGATGCCGGGAGGCTGTTCGGGTTCGTCGGGGCGGCGATAAATCCGGTAGAGCCGGCCGAGGAAATGGACGGCCAAGTCCGGGATGTCCTCGCGGCGCTGGTTGAGGCTGGGCACTTCCAGGGTCAGTTCGGAAAGCCGGTGGTACAAATCTTCGCGAAACCGTCCCTGGCGGATCAGTTCGCCCAGATCCTTGTTGGTGGCGGCGACCAGCAGAACGCGGGCGTAACGGGTCTGGTTTTCACCCAGACGCACAAAACCGCCGTTGTCGAGAAAGCGCAGCAGCTGGACCTGGGTTTTGGGGTCGGCGTCACCGATTTCGTCGAGAAAGACGACGCCGCCGTGGGCTTCTTCCAGAATGCCGATACGGTCGGTATGGGCGCCGGTGAAGGCGCCTTTTTTGTGGCCGAACAGTTCGGAATAGGTCAGATCGCCGCTGTAGGCGGCGATGTTGGATTTTTTCACCGGCAACTCCCGGCGGGGGCCGAAACGTTCCCGGTACATTTCGTTCAGACGTGAGAAGATGTTGTTGAAAATGAATTCCTTGCCGCTGCCGGTTTCACCGGTGATCAGGATGGAGGGCAGGCCCAGGGTGGCTTCTTCAACATCGCGCTGGTGCCACAGGCTCATGCGACTGAATATCGGCGGTGTGACCTGCTCGATGAACTGCACGATACGGCGGGCGCTGGGGGCGTTGCCGATGATGTTGCCGAGCCGGTAGGAGCTGACTTTCGGATCGCGGTAGCCGACATCGCTGCGCAGTTGCTCCACTTCGCTGGTGAGCTGTTCGATGCGCAGCAGATCGAAAATGTGTCGGGAGATCAGGCGCTGGATGATCTGCAGGATGCGTCGGTGCTCTTCGGTAAAATAATTCGGTTTCAGCGAGTCGAGGCAGATGACCGCCAGCACCCGGTCTTCGTGCAGCACCGGAACGGCCAGTTCGCTGCGGATATCGGGGGTAATCATGCGGTAGAAGCCGCCTGTCGGTCCGATCTCCATGGTGTCGTCGATGATTTGAACCGTCCCGGTGGCCGCTGCCAGTCCCGTAAGACTGCGCTCCTCAGGAGGCAGTTCCTCACCGCCGACCTTGATGGGCGGAATGTTCTTTTTCAGCCATTCCTTGATCTTGGCGCCGACAAGGCGCCCGTTTGTTTCCTCAACGACCAGCCAGGGGTGGCCATCGAGTTCCCGCACCAGGGCGATACTGCCCGTGTCGGCGCCGATCAGTTCGGCGGCGCGGGAGAGGACACCGGCAAGAAAGGGTTGCAGGCCTGAGGTGCTTTCCTGCAGCAGGGTGTTGATCTCCGACAAAACCTGGATTTCCAGATGTTCACCACCGATTTCCTGGATCACCCGTTCCGCCATTTCGGCATGGGCTTCGAGCAGCCCCCGTTCGAAGGCACTGAAACTGTAGGCTTCGGAGGTGTAATAGTTGACCAGACAGGAGATCCTGCGGGTGCGGGCATGGTAGCGTGGTACCACGTAGAGGGACTGCAGCCCCATCTGTTCGGTGAGATATTGTTTTTGCAGCTCCTGGCGCGGCAGGTCCTCGATATAGATGGGGTGCAGCAACCGGTCGTCGCTGATGACGCCGTCCCGGTCGATGTAGCGGGACAGCAGCGAATGCCCCGAGGCCAGTTCGATTTGACGTTCAGCCTCGTAGCGACGTTTGATCTCCTTGTCGGGCGACCAGGAGGCGAGCACTTCAAGGTAGCTGCCGCCCTCTTCTGTGGTTCCTGGAACCAGGACCGAAGCCAGGGTGAGCTTGTCGATCAGTCGCACCGCCGAACGCATCATGAACATGGCCGCCTGCTGGGCCTTGGCCGAATCGACCTCCTTTGCCAGGAGAATCTGCTGATGATGTTTGCGCGCCTGGTCCAGGGCTTCGGCGCACTGTTCGAGAAAGCGTCGCAGGGTGGCGACCTGGCCCTCGTCAGGAAGTTTGCTGGAGCGCCCGGCGTCGAGGCAGAGGACGCCGATCGCCCGGCCCCGGTGGATAATGGGCAGCTGGCAGGTGGCTTCAATGCCGTATTCACCCGCGAGGCTGCGTGCCGTAGTGCTGGGAAGTTGCCCCCGGGTGCTCACCAGGGCGGGCTGCTGGGAAACATAGACCCGGGAAACAACAAAGTCGTCGCTGTTAAGGGGAAAGGAGCGCTTTTTCAGTTCGTCGGCGTGGGGGCCGGCCGCGGCGGCACAGGTGAGACGGCCTGCTGTCAGGTCCTCAAGGTAAATGCGCGCCCGGCCCTGGCCGCCCACCAGGGCGGCGGCATCAAGCATCAAATGGAGGATGTCTTCGAGGTTCTCCTTGCCGTAGCCGAGCAGTTTGGCGCGGATGTCCTCAAGTCTGGCAGACATGTGGGTGGTCACGGTCGGCTCCAGAGTTGAAATATTACTCATGTGAGTATGTCGACGGGGCCTAGGGCTGTCAAGGCGGAAAGCGGATGGGACTGGCAAATAGTTGACCTTTGTAGTAAGATTTGGCCGTTGATTCAAACCTGAGGAGACTGCACCATGGGTCAGTGCCGCAAAGGCATTTCCGAAGTCAGTGAAAACGAGGCGCGTTATATCTGCGGCCGCTGTCGGGCCATGACCGCGAAAAAAGACCATGTCTGCCTGCCTGTGGCCATGCACGAGGCGACGGACGGGTCCGAGGAGAAAAAGGCCGGCTCAGACAAGGGGAAAAAGGCGGCCAGGATCAAAGGCGCCCGTTTTGAAATTGAACGCAAGTTTCTGGTCGCCGGTGACGGCTGGCGCGGCCGGGGAGACGGTGTCTATACCCGGCAGGGATACCTGAGCGTCGATCCGGACCGGACCGTACGGGTTCGCCTGACAGGAAAGAAAGGTTTTCTGACCATCAAGGGCCGTTCCGAGGGGCCGGTCCGGCCCGAGTTCGAATACGCCATACCCGGCAAGCAGGCGCGCTACCTGCTTGATCACCTCTGTCTGCAGCCGCAGATCGAAAAGGTTCGCTACCGGATCGAGGTCGACGGTCTGGTCTGGGAGGTCGATGAGTTTCTCGGCGACAATGCCGGTCTGGTGCTGGCAGAGGTCGAGCTGGACAAACCTGACCAGCGATTCGACCGTCCCGGTTGGGTCGGACTCGAGGTCACCGGCGATCACCGCTACAGCAACGCCTGGCTCAGCCAGCATCCCTGGAAAACCTGGGGCAAGGGCGACTGAACCGACGGTGGTTTGACCGCCGGACCGGGCTCCGATAGACTGATAGCAGGGTCGCGAGTCCGCCCGCAGGCGTGAGGATGCGGCCCTGGAAAGGGTCGACGGATGCCCAAGAGGACAGTTGCCTCCTTTGCCGTCGCCCGCCTTGAAATCCTCGATACCCAGGGACAGGTGGACGAACGGCTGATGCCGGATGTCGATGACGCCGGCCTGGTCAGGATGTACCGGATGATGCTCCTGACCCGGATGTTCGACCAGCGTGCCCTGCAGCTGCAGCGCGAGGGGCGCCTGGGAACCTACCCGTCGGTCCTCGGTCAGGAGGCGAGCCAGGTCGGCAGCGCCCTGGCCCTGCAGACATCGGATTGGCTGGTCCCGGCTTTTCGGGAACTCGGCGTTTTCATCACCCTCGGTTATCCCCTTTCGGAAATCTACCAGTACTGGAACGGTGACGAGCGCGGCCTGCTCTGTCCCGAAGGCCTGCACATCTTTCCCATCTGCATTGCCGTGGGGACCCACATCCCGCACGCCGTCGGCCTGGCCATGGCGGCCCGCTACCGCGAGGATCCGGTGGCTGTGGCCTGCTACTTCGGCGACGGCGGCACCTCAAAAGGCGATTTTCACGAGGGCCTCAACATGGCCGGGGTCTTTCAGGCACCGGTGGTCTTCATCATTCAGAACAACCAGTGGGCCATCTCCATCCCGCGTGACCGGCAAACCGCCTCCCGTACCCTGGCGCAAAAGGCCATTGCCTATGGCATTCCCGGCATTCAGGTCGACGGCAACGACGTGCTGGCGGTCTACAAGGCGGCCAGCCAGGCGCTCAAACGGGCGCGCGAAGGAGGCGGACCGAGTCTGATCGAATGCGAAACCTATCGGTTGGCCGACCATACCACGGCTGATGACGCCCGCCGGTACCGTGATCCGGCCGAGGTGGAAAAGTGGCAGGCCAGGGATCCGCTCAAGCGCATGCGTCTTTTGCTGGAGCGCAACGGTCTTTGGGATGAGGCCCGGCAGGCCGAAGCCGAGGCCGAGTTCACAGCCCGGCTCGACCGGGCGGTAGCGCGTGAAGAGGCCGCTCCGTCGCCATCAGCCGCGGATATCTTCCGCTATACCCTCGCCGAGCTGAGCCCCCGGCAAGTACGCCAGCTCAGGGAGTTGGACCATGGCTGAACTGAACATGGTCGAAGCCATCAATCTGGCTCTGCGCGAGGCGATGGCCGCCGATGAGACGGTTGTGGTTCTGGGCGAGGATGTCGGCCGTGACGGCGGGGTCTTCCGGGTGACGGACGGCCTGTTCGAACAGTTCGGCGACCAGCGGGTCATCGATACGCCCTTGTCGGAATCGGCCATTGTCGGGGTCGCCATCGGCATGGCCGCCTACGGACTGAAACCGGTGGCGGAAATCCAGTTTCTCGGCTTTCTCTACGGGGCCGTGGAGCAGCTGTTCAGTCACGCCAGCCGGTTGCGCAGCCGTAGTCGCGGCCAGCTGCATTGCCCCCTGGTGGTGCGCACCCCATACGGCGGCGGGGTGAAAGCGCCGGAACTGCACGAAGAGAGCAGCGAGGCGCTCTTTTGTCACATGCCCGGCCTGAAGGTGGTCGTGCCGGCCAGCCCCTACTACGCCAAGGGGCTGCTGCAGGCGGCCATTGCTGATCCGGATCCGGTCCTTTTTCTCGAGCCGACCCGGTTGTACCGGCTGCTGCGCGAAGAGGTCCCCGAAGGGCCGCTGCCGGTCGAACTGGGACGGGCGCGCATTGCCCGCGCCGGAGCCGATGTGACTGTGGTGGCCTGGGGCAGCATGCTGGAAAAGGCGCTGCGCGCCGCCGAACCCTATGATGCCGAAGTCGTCGACCTGATGACGCTCTCTCCCTGTGATTTCGCCACCGTGCTCGATTCGGTTCAGCGCACCGGCCGGCTGGTGATCGTGCACGAAGCCCCCCAGACGGCGGGGTTCGGTGCGGAGATCGCCGCCACGGTGGCCGAGGATGCCATCTGGCATCTGCGCGCGCCCATCCGCAGGGTGACCGGCTGCGACGTGGTGACGCCCCTGCCGGTGCTCGAGGATTACAATGTCCCCACCGCCCGGCAGATCGCGGCAGCCATCGAGGAGGTGCTCGCCAGTGACGGATAGTCGCTACCAGTTCCTGCTTCCGGATCTCGGCGAAGGTGTGACCGAGGCGGAAATCCGCGCCTGGAAGGTGGCTGTCGGCGACCGGGTGGAAGAGCACCAGGTCATCGCCGAAATCGAAACCGACAAGGCCCTGGTCGAGGTGCCGACCCCGAAAAGTGGCATTGTGAGCGCTCTGGGCGGCGAGGTCGGCGACCGGATCGCTGTCGGCGCGCTCCTGCTCGAACTGGAACAGGTCGACGGATTGGCGCCAGAGCCGCAGGAACAGGCAGGTGCCGGGACAGAGCGCCCCGAGAGTTTCGGTATCGTCGGGGTTTTGCCTGAAGGCGGTCCATTGCCCGCACCGCAGCGGCAGCCGCGGGAAAAAACCGGGACGGTTTCTGTGCAGGCGTTGCCGCGGGTGCGGCGGCTGGCGCGCGAGCTCGGGGTTGACCTGACAACGGTTCATGGGACGGGGCCCCAGGGGCGCATCCTGGAACAGGATGTGCGCGCCGCCGGAGAAAGCGCCGGTTCCGAAACCGAGGTCATCCCCTTTGCCGGGCTGCGCCGGCGGGTGGCCGAACACCTCAGGCAGGCGTGGGAACGCACCGTGCCGGTGACGGTGACCGCCGAGGCGGATGCCGGGGAGCTGGCGGCGCTGAAGCAGCAGCTGGCGACTGAGCTGGCCGACAGGGTTCATTTGACCTACCTGCCCCTGTTCATGAAGCTGACCCAGCTGGTGCTGGCCGAGTTTCCGATCCTCAATGCCGAACTGGACGAAGAGGCCGGGCAGATCCGGTTGCACCGCAGCGTGCATCTCGGTATCGCCCTGGACAGCCCCGAGGGGCTGCTGGTGCCGGTTGTGCGCGATGTGCAGGACAAAAGCATCGCGCAGCTGGCCGGGGAGCTGCAGCAGTTGACCGAGCGCGGGCGGCGGCGGGCGCTCACCCCTGCGGAGCTGACCGGCAGTACCTTCACCCTGACCAATTTCGGCGCCTTCGGCACCCGCTTTGCCACGCCGGTACTCAACCACCCCAATGTCGGCATCCTCGGCTTCGGAGCCCTGGCCGAACGTCCCTGGGTTGTCGCAGGCGCGGTGCAGATCCGTCCGGTGCTGCCCCTGTCACTTACCTTCGATCATCGGGTGCTTGACGGCGCTGAGGCCAGCCGGTTTCTGTCCGGGCTGGTGGCCTTGTTTGAAACCCCGACCAGAGCTTTAAGCCGTCTGCGCTAGGACATCAGTGCATGGCCGCCAGCACCCGTTCCCGGGCGAGCTGTTCGGCGGTTTGCCGGGGAAGCTGCCGCTGGTCGCGGCTGAGGGTGAGAATGCGTTCGGTGTTGGCGCGCAGTTTGTCCTCGATGGCGGCAAAGGCCTGCTGTTCACTGGCGCCGCGATGTTCGGCCTCGGCCATGATCAGGCCGCCGGCATTGGCGATGAAGTCGGGCACGACCAGAACGCCCCGTTCGGCAAGCAGGCTTTCAGCTTCGGCTGTGGCGGGAATATTGGCCCCCTCAAGGACCAGTTTGGCGCTGATGGTCTGCTGATTGTCGGCGCGGATGACGTCGGCCGTGGCAGCCGGAATGAGGATGTCGCAGGGCAGGCCGAACAGGTCGTCGCGTCCGAGCCGTTCGCCTTCGGCCGCCTGGATCGGATTGTCGCCCCGGTCGCGTGCCGCCAATGCCGCCCGGAGATTGATGCCGTCGGCGGCAAAGGCCGTCCCCTGACGGTCACTGATGGCGACGATTATGGCGCCGCGTTCGTGGAGGAAGCGGGCCGCGGCGCTGCCGACGTTGCCGAACCCCTGGATGGCGACGCGGGCCCCCTGCAGCGGCAGGCCGATATGGCGACAGGCGACCTCGGCGCAGACGGCGAGACCGTAGCCGGTTGCTCCAAGCTGGTCGAGGGGGAGGCCGCCCTGTTCGTAAGGCAGTCCCACGGCGCGCCCGGTCTCCTGCCGAATCCAGGTCATGGTGGTTTCATTGCTCCCCATGTCGGGGCCGGGAATGTAGTCACAGATATCGGCGATCAGACGGGCAAAGCGGCGTACCACCTGTTCGATGCGGTCGTCCCTGGGGTCGAAGGCGATTCCGGCCTTGCCGCCGCCAAGGGGCAGGTCGGCGACGGCGCTTTTGAAGGTCATGGTACGCGCCAGCCGGGCAACCTCGTGAACAGCGACCTCGGGATGGATGCGTACACCCCCCAGTGCCGGGCCCCGGGCGGTGTTGTCGATGACCAGCCAGGCGTGGAAGGGGATGGCGGGATCGTACAGCTGCAGCACCCGCGCCGGACCTATGTCGTCATAGGTCAAGTCGTACATGTTTCAACTATAGCACCGTCTGAAGGGCTTGCCAGTCTGGCCTGATGACTCAGGACGCGGCGGCGGTGACCCGTTCGAGCACGCGCAGGAAATTGTGGGTCAGCTGGGGATTGAGTTTGCTGCCGGCGTTCTGCAGCAGGATCTGGCTGATTTGGTGCACCTGCATCGAGCCCCGGTAGGCTCTTTCGGTGCGCAGGGCGTCAAAGACATCAGAGATGGTGGTGATCTGACTGACCAGGTTTTGCCGCCAGCCTGCCGGAACCTGCGGGTAGCCTTTGGCGTCGTACTGGATGTGATGTTCGTAGGCGACGATGACCGCCAGACGCGGAACTCCGGGCGTTTCGAGCAGATAGCGGGCGCCATCCTGCGGATGTCGGCGCATCAGCTGCCATTCCTCCTCGTCGAGCTGCCCCTGTTTGGTCAGAATCTCCTCCGGGACAAAAAGCTTGCCCATGTCGTGCAAAAGGGCGGCGACGCCGATATCGTGCAGCATCTGTCCCTCGATTCCCAGAGCCATGGCCTGGGCGATGTTGAGGGTGCAGACATTGATGGAATGGGTGAAGGTGTATTCGTCCAGTTCGCGCAGGGGCGCCAGGGCGAAGAAGTTGCCGGCTTCACTGGTAAAGGCGGCGACAAAGCGGGCGACGATTTCTGAAATGCCGACCACGTGCAGGCGGCGTTTGCGCCGCACCGCCTCGCAGATCTCGGCAAAACGGGCCAGTTCTTCTTCCGAAACCTGTTCGACGGAGTCGGAGGGAACTTCGATTTCCGGGAGGTCCTCGACGCGGAAATTGCGTTCATCGATGACGTCGTCCGTCCGCTCGTCGGCCTGGCGGTAACGGACTTCGACCCGGCCGATGCCGAGATGCGGCAGGGCGTGGATGCGATCTTCGGGACCGGCCGTGGTGAGCTGTTCGACCAGGGAGCGGATCTCCTCGGCCTCCAGCCCCTCTTTCAGTCGCAGATGACTGATGCCGAAGCGGCGCAGCTGGCGCGCCAGCCGGTCGATGTACATGCCGCGACCCAGGCTGCGCCCTTCCAGGACCAGTTCGTCCTCCACGAAAAGCAGGGGCAGCCCTTTCGCGTCGAGCAGGGGGCGAACGGCACCGGCGGCGAGCTGGCACAGCCGGCGCACCTGGGCATGGCCGCTGTCGTAGAGACTGGCGGTCGCCAGCGCCGTAGCCAGGTGCCGGCAGAAAGTGCGTGCGGGATGTTCCTTGTTCACCTGGGCCTCCGGTGCAGCCGCCCCATCTTTTCACGCTGGGCGACGTCCCTGCGCTGCAGGATGTGTCGGGCTTGTTCGGCGATTTTTCCGCCGCCGGCCGCCACCAGTTCGAGAATGGGGCGCACCTTTTTGTAGGGGTAGCGTTCCAGTGACTGCACGATGGCAAACTTGAGTCGGGCCAGCCCCTGCAGGTGCAGCAGGCTTTTGTCGTGCAGAACCTTTTCCAGTGCCGGCAGGGCCGCCGGATCGCCAAGGGCGGCCAGTTCGGTCACCGCGCGGTGTTTCAGCTCCAGCAGCTCACGGCTGTAGTCCGGGGTTTCCATCAGAAAGATGAGGGCGTCGCGCAGCGTTTGGCTGAGCGGGCGCCGCAACTGCTCCATGGCCCAGCGCCGGCGCTCAGGATCCTTGCCGCGGATCTCCTCGGCAAGGATCTGGTCGGCTTCGGGGTCGCCGTACTGCTTCAGGGTGCGCCAGACCTCGAACCGGACCTTCGGGTGCGGATGACGTTTCAGGGAGCGCACGGCATAAAGGACCACCGGGTCATCCAGTTTCTGCAGCAGAACCAGCATGTTGCGCACCATGAACCAGCGGGAGTCACGCAGGCGGTTCAGGGCCGGTTCGCGGATGCGGCTGCCCATCTCCAGCAGGCGGTCGAGCAGGAAGCGTCGTACCGACCGTCGTGGTTCCACGGCCAGACGGTCGAGCATCGGCTCGATGAAGGGGTCGCCGATGGCACGAATCAGGTCGGTGATGCTGGCAAAGCGCTCCTTGTCCCAGACGCTGAGGACCTCGAGAACCTGTCCCAGCAGCTGTCTGTCGGTCAGGAGACCGCCCATTTCTTCCGGCAGGCCGTCGGCATCGACACGACGCAGGCGTCGGTGCAGATCGAGCAGAATGTCGAACTGGCCCAGTTCGATGAAGTAGGACAGCAGCTCCATCAGCTCTTCAAGCAAGCGGGTGCGCGTCGCCGGGTCCTGTTCGGTGCGCATCAGGTCAAGCAGGATGGTGAGCACCTTGGCTTCGATCTGGTCCGTGCCGAGCTGCTGGCGGATCTGCTCGGTTTCAGGCCCTTCCAGGGGCGGAATCTCTTCGAGGCTGACAATGCTGTGCAGCAGATGCTGGTAGGTACCGGGCACGTAGCGGTCGGGGTCGTCTTCACGAAACAGGGCGCGCAGGTGTTTGCCCAGTTCGGCGCTGGTGAACACCTGCTCCTGGTCTTCCGCGGGTGCCTGGGCGTGCTGGGAAAGTTTTCCAAGCAGGTTCATGATGGTGGGCGGGATGGTCAAACGCTTGTCGTTGACATCCTGCAAGGCCTGGAACAGAGCGTCACTTGACAGATGCTCCAGAACTTCCTCGGCGATGTCCTCATTCCCTTCCAGGGTGTTGAAGGTGCTGGAAAGAAACTGGCGACGCAATTCGGGACTGAGGCTGCTGACAAAGTTCCCCAGTTTTTCCATCGACTCGGTGCGGGACAGCTGGGCCCGCCCCTCCTGGTCGAGTTCCCGCAGAAAGGAGGTAATGGTCTCCTCGTAGCTTGCCAGCAGTTCGCTGTCTCCCTCGTGCTGCTTGCGACTGAGATACTCGGCCACCAGTTTGGGATCATGGGTGATGGCGCGTGTCTCTCCTCCCTGAGGATCGAGGCTCCCCTCGACCAGGCCGCCGACAAACCGGTCCCAGATGGACGCCGCCCGGTAGTCTTCCAGCTCGGCGTCAGCGGCGCCCAGACTCTCTTCTTCGCTGACGCCGAGGGCCCGGTAGTCGATGCCGAGAACATCAATATGCTCCAGGTCGGCGCTTCGGCAAACTTCGGGCAGCCCGCCGCGTTCCTGCAGCTGTTCCGGGCGTTCCACGGCCAGGCGCAAAAACCGCAGCAGCTCGGCAGGGGGCAATCCCGCCTTGAAGGTCAGGGCGGCCACACCCCGGTCGAACAGCTCACCCGCCAGTTTGCGGAAGACCGGATTGCGTTCTTCCAGCACCGCACCTTCCACCAGAAGACTGTCGCGTGCGATGCCGAGGGTCAGTTGGGGGCGAAATTCAAGCAGATTGTCCAGCAGGCCGGTCAAAGCCAGAGAAGATTTGCGCACCAGGGGGTGGTCGTCGGGATAGGACAGGGCGTGCTGTCGCGCGATGTTGAGGGCGTAAATAAAGCGGGTCAGAACCCGGGTGTCAAAGTTGATGCCCTGTTTGCTCTTTTCCGGCGCATTGGGGTTGTCGGTCTCCTGCCGATTCATGCGTTTCAGAATACACCAGAGGGCCTGGGAGGAAAAATCCTTTTGTGGCCGTCAGGAGGTCGAGCTGAACTTGCGCGCCAGGTCGTTGTCAATGACGTAGATGCAGACCTCTTTGGCCCCTTTTTTCGAGTACTTGTGCTTGTCGCACAGGTTGGTGATCAGGTAGGTGACGTCCTCGCGGATACGTCGGTCGTAGGTGTGGAAGTTGTCCGCTTCGAAATCCTTGATGGCGCGTCGGAAATTCTCGTTTTCCAGGAAGGGATCGAGCGCCTTCTCCTTCAACCGGGTGACATAGCGATCGTACAGGCGCTGATAGAGTTCGGTTTCGGCCAGGTCGCGTCCTTCGACCATCACCTCCTGGGTCAGGGCGCGGGCGGTGTACTCCTTCTGGGTTTCCAGCCGGAAGGCCTGGCGTCGTTCCTCACTGATGCCAGGGTCAAGCAGCCGGTTTTCAATGGTGACAAAGAAATCCTCGCTGACCTCGATGCGCTGGCCATTGAACCGGTTGACCACCCGGGATCCCGGATCGAAGTTGAGGGCGAACAGGTAGTTGAGCAGGTCGTTGCGAATCTGCTCTTCGTTGTAGTAGTAGAGCGACTCACGCACTTCCTGCAGCACCATGTAGTCGTACATGCGGACCAGCGAGTCGAGAAAACCTTCCGGCAGCTGTTCTTTCAGTTCCGGGTGGGTCTTGGTGAAAAAGCGCACCACGGTGGTCATGTCGATGAGCTGGTCCTTGCGTGACAGGGTGGAGAAGAGATCGTTGAAAATACGGATGGAATCCCGCCCGGAGCAGCCTTTGAATCCTTCGGTTTCCGATTCGGCAATGATCTGTCGGCGACGTTTGGCGGTCAGGCGTTTGCGGTCCTCACTGCTCAGCCACTCGGGGATGTGGCCGGTGAAAATCTCCATTTTCAACAGCAGCAGATTTTCATCGCAGTAGAGGCGGTATTTTTTCGGGTCCTCAATCCAGTCGAGCATCGCTTTGGATGTCGGGTTGAGGCGGGTGGCGATAATCACCCGGGCGAAGTTGTGCAGCACCCTGGGCAAAAAGGCCTCCTCGATATGGCGGCCGAAATGGTGGCGGTAGATTTCCACCTCGGTCTTCAGATCGAGGATATAGGGAATCTTGATGGTTTCGGTCCGGTCGGAGAAGGACTGGAAGTTTTCGATGTTGTCCCGGTCTTCGGGATTGAGCAGGGCGATGAACATCGAGTTGACATTCTCCTCGATATCCTCGACCTTGTGCACCCCTTCACTGATGATGTTGTGCAGTTCGGTAAAGCGCTCACGGTTGTGCGACTTGATGTCCATCAGCGCATAGATGCCGTTGTTGGTGCGGGCAAAGCGGCTGTAGATATAGCGCACCCGGTTGCTGTCGCGCAGCACATCGTCGATGCGCGACTGCAGTATGGGATTGGACTTGATCTGCTCCTTGGCCGGCGCATCCCCCGGGTTGAAAACGCTGATGCCTTCGCCCAGCCGGCGGTTGAAACGGTAGGGGCGGGCATACAGCATGCGCAGGACTTCGGCGGGGCTGCCCAAACGTTCGAGCAGGGCCTCATACAGGGATGAGCAGATGGTGCAGGCCTGATCCCGAAAGACCCACTCGTATTCCTTTTCGGTAAAGATTTCGTATTTGTGCTTGGTGTTGGCGAACAGGTCGTCGATGAACGAACGGCGCAGTTCCTTCGGAACGATCAGAATCGGGCTGTCGTGGCTGGGGCAGGGGACCTCGACAATGTGGGACGATTCGCGCTGACTCTTCTGGGCCTGGATGATGTCGTTCTGCAGGCTGGCGGTTTTGTCCAGCATCTGGCTGAGGCGGTTGAGCAGCAGGCTGGTTTCGCGTTCGTCAAACTGGCCGAGGATGTCCCGGTCCAGGCGCCAGACCGCCTCATAGCGCATCCCCTCGGGGCTGTTGGCGTACTGTTCGAATTTGCGCAGCAGGTTGTTCAGAAAGGTGCTCTTGCCGCTGCCGTGCGGTCCTTCAAAGATGTAAATCTTGTTCTGCTGGGCGCTGCGCTGCAGGGTTTTGGCCAGTGCCACCAGGCGGTTGGCGAACAGCCGGTCGGCAAAGAAGGGGCGGTCGGTATCCTCGACAAACAGCGGGGTGCAATCGTAGGCGATATAGTGAATCGACTCGGGGTCGCCTTCGTATTCATCCTCAAGTTCGTGAACATGGGTCTGAATCAGGTCGGAGAAGATCTGAAAGACATTGCGCAGCATGTGCGCAGGATCCCGGTTCAACAGCTCCAGGTAGGCTTCGAAGGAAAGGACCTGGGGCTGCTTCTGTCGTTTCAGCGAACGGTCAATATTGCTCAGGGCCTGCTCGATCTTCTTCATGCGGCATCCAGTTGTTCGCGTTTGATTGTTCTCTTTTCCATGCGGTAGCGTACCCGCAGCCACTTCGGTTCGGCCTTTTCCCCGGGGCGTGGCGGCGGCGCCGGGGCCATCTCCCAGGTCTCCAGCTCCACGGGATGTCCCCAAAGGAATTCGATGCCGAGCAGGGTTCCTGGGATGTATTCCTGCACCAGGGGCCTGCCCTCAAAGGTGTGGATCAGTTTCAGCGTTCCGTCTTCACCCTGTTCCCGGGCGATGCGAATGACCGGCGGATGATAGAGGCTGTCGAGCAGCATGGTCCGGTAGTCGTCCGCCTTGCGGCTGCCGACCCGGTATTCCCAGGTCATGCGTTCTTCATTGAGCCGTTTTTCCGTGACAAAGAGTTGGTAGCGATCGACGAAATCCTGGTCGACGAACCGGCTCAAAAAGAGGTAGTCACACAGGTTTTCGCGCACGTGGAAGATCGCGGCCTGTCCCTGTCCGGTCTGACGGTCAAAACGGGCCCGCTGATCGCGGTCGCGCAGTTTCTGGTAATCCCAGCTGAAACAGCCCCGGTCGGCCAGATCCTCGATATGCCAGAAAAGCCGCAGGCCGAGGGCGTAGGGGTTCATGCCGACCCGCGGCAGCGCGGTGACCCCGGCATTGACCCGGGCGAAATCGACTTCGTGGCCGCGGATGCGGTCGTCGGCCAGAAAGAGTTTTTCGTGCCAGTAGCTGGCCCAGCCCTCGTTCATGATCTTGGTGCGGATCTGCGGCTGAAAGTAGATGCTGGTATTGCGCACCACCTGCAGAATCGATTTCATCCAGCGATTGTCTTCGCGGTTGAGAAAGTCAGACTCCTGCAGCAGAAAGAGCATCAGGTCGTCCCGGGGAGGTATGCGCTTCTGGCGGTGCTTTTCATACAGGGCCTCGAACTCGGGAAAGCGTTTGATGACGTCGGCGAAAAACGCCTGTTCTCCCAGCTCTCCCCCTTCCCGGAGACAGGCGTTGTAACGATCGATTTCATCCAGATAGTCCTTGGTGGTAACCTTCTGGACCTGCTGCAGAAAAACATCGAAGTAATAGTCGGTGCGGCCGTCGGACCGGGCGTTTTCAGGCCGGTGCAGGTCCCCGAGCAGACCGTGATAATCGACCAGGTTGTCGATGGCGCGGGCGAATTCGATGACGTAATCGACCCAGCGGCCGAAACGGGAACGCAGTGCGGCGATCAGACGTTTGTCCGCCAGGGCCCGGGCGGTGAAATCGTAGTCCCAGGTATGGCGGAAATAGATGTTGTTCTGAAAGAAGTCGATGTGCGCCAGCACGTGGTAGAAGATCATCACGTTGAGCCAGTCGGGGTTGTTGTCGTTGTAGAAACTGATCGCCGGCCGGGTGTTGATCACCGTCTCATAGGGGTTGTGGGGGTAAAGCTCGTAACGACCGCGCTCGCGCAGAACTTCGACATCATGGACCCAGTAGTCGTACAGGGTCGGGATCATGTTCTTCGGCGTCAGCTCGAGCATGTCCCGGTTGGAGACGATGTACTCCAGCGTTTCGTCGCTGAAGGACAGACCGGCGGCCCGCGCCCGCTCCTTGCAGCCTTCCATGATTGATTTGGTGTGCTGGTCAACCAGTTCCATAGTGTCGGGTGGGAGCGGTTCTTTTCCGCCGACTCAGCGTCAGGCTGCGCTCGGCCTCCTCGACGTAGCTTCCAGCTACGCCTGCGTCGTCCTCACTCGCCTTCCTTGATGCGACGCAAAACTCCTCGCTCCTCATTCCTTTCGTTTGGTTTGCTGTGTTGCCTGTGCGCGCCCCTTCGTCGACGTCGTTTTGGCTACGCCTCCTCGGGTCGTGCTCGGCGCCTTGATTTCGTGTAAAAATCCTCGTTTCAACTCCCTTCAGTTTGATAGGTGCAACGATCCAGGTTCTCTTTTTCGCCAACGTCTGCGTCGTCCTCACTCGCCTTCCTTAATTCGACGCGAAACTCCTCGCTCCTCATTCCTTTCCTCTTGATTCCTGCAGGTTCAGGATTCAGCCTTTTCTGACTTCTGACTTCTGACTTCTGACTTCTGACTTCTGACTTCTGACTTCTGACTTCTGCTCTATTCCGATATCAGTTTCTTTATCCCTTCGATAATGCGCGCCTCGTCACTGGTTTCGCTCA
>CAZCUR010000054.1:16419-17737 GCA_964501815.1 uncultured Geothermobacter sp. | reverse complement strand
CGGCAGCGCCGGGCGGTTTCCCAAAGAACCTGCCGCTCGATGCTGGCGAGGATTTGCGCCAGGGTCATCTGCGGCGGCCAGCCGCCGACCTCCCCGGATACGGCCTGCGCCCGGGCCATGACTTCGTGCGGCAGGTCGCCTACCTCGATCTGCTCGGTCTCGCTCATCACCACCAGTCGTTCACAGATGTTGCTCAGTTCCCGCACGTTGCCGGGGTAGTCGTAGCGCAGCAGCTGCTCCAGGGCGGCGGCACTCAGCTGCCGGCGCACTCCGGCCCGATCGGCGAACTTGCCGATGAAGTGCTGCAGCAGCGGCACCAGGCACTCGCGACGTTCGCGCAAGGGCGGTATACGGATGGGGATGACACTCAGGCGGTAGTAGAGATCGAGGCGAAAGCTGCCGGCATCGACCATCTGTTTCAGGTCGCGGTGGGTGGCGGCGATGATACGCACATCGACACTGCGTGCAGTGGTACTGCCGAGCCGGGTGACCCGGCCGTCCTCGAGGAAACGAAGCAGCTTGACCTGGGAAGCGGCCGGCAGCTCGCCGACTTCATCGAGAAACAGGATGCCGCCATCGGCCTGCTCCAGGTAGCCGGGACGGCGACCGACCGCTCCGGTAAAGGCGCCTTTTTCGTAGCCGAACAGCTCGGCTTCGATCAGGGTTTCGGGGATGGCGCCGCAGTTGAGCTTGATCATCGGCTTATCACAGCGGCCTGAGTGCTGATGGATCAGATCGGCGATCAGCTCCTTGCCGACGCCCGATTCGCCCAGCAGCAGCACGGTCGAGTCAACTTCGGCGACACGCAGAGCCTGACGCAGGGTCTGTTGCATCACCGGCGATCGGGCAATGACCGGCTGGTCGGCCAGCCACTGCTGCTGCAGTTCCAGCACCTGGCGCCGGTAGGTGTCACCCAGGGCCTGCTGTTCTTCCAGCTGGCGCTGCAGCCGGTCGATTTCGGTGATGTCACGCTCGCTCACCACCACCCGGACGATGTCGCCGTTCTCGTCGAAAACCGGCGTGGCGGTGGAGATCAGCTTGCGGCCGAAACGATTCTCCTGCAGCAGGCTGACCTGGCGACGCTGTTCAATGGCGGAAAGGGCGGCGGAAGGGAGGATGACCAGCCCGTCCTTGGCGGCGTCGAGGTAGTGACGGCCGACCAGCTGGTCGGCCCGGGCCTGGTTGATGCGCTCGGAGGCCGGATTGACCCGCAGGATGACCCCCTGGCCGTCACAGACGAACAGCCCGTCGGACGAGGAGTCGATGATGGCATCGTGCTCCCAGGTCAGTTCCTGTATCGAACGGTCCATGGGCTCCT
>CAZCUR010000054.1:0-16319 GCA_964501815.1 uncultured Geothermobacter sp. | reverse complement strand
ATGATGGCATCGTGCTCCCAGGTCAGTTCCTGTATCGAACGGTCCATGGGCTCCTTCGAAGCAGGCTCGAGGCCAGGGGCCAGAGGTCAGAAGTGAAATTCAGGCACGGCGTGCCTGCAAAAGACCTCATGCCTCGCGCCCCGAACCTCGTGCCTCGCTGAACCCGGGCAACCGGGTTCAGTGCTTCTTCCCCAGATAGGCTTCCTGCACCTTGGGTGAGGCGAGCAGTTCCTGCGATGTCCCTTCCAGCGAAATCTTGCCGACATCGAGCACATAGCCGCGGTCTGCCAGTTTCAGGGCGGCCTTGGCGTTCTGTTCCACCAGCAGTACCGTGACCCCCTTGCGGGCGATCTCGCGGATCTGTTCGAAAATCGCCTTGACCAGAATCGGGGCAATGCCGAGGGACGGCTCATCGAGCAGCAGCATCTCCGGATTGCTCATCAGCGCCCGGCCGATGGCGAGCATCTGCTGCTCACCGCCCGACAGGGTCCCGGCCAGCTGTTTCTTGCGTTCCTCGAGTCGGGGGAAAAGCTCATAAACCCAGCGCAGGGTGTCCCGATCGACACTCTTGCGGGTGAAGGCGCCGAGCATCAGGTTCTCTTCAACAGTCAGAATGCCGAACACCCGCCGTCCCTCGGGCGAGTGGCTGATGCCGAGCCGCACCACCTGATGGGCCGACATCTGGGTCAGCTCCTGCCCCTTGAAGCGGATGGAGCCGCTTTTGGCCTTGATCAACTGGCTGATGGTGCGCATGGTGGTCGTCTTGCCGGCGCCGTTGGCGCCGAGAATGGTGACGATCTCGCCCTTGCGCACCTGCAGGGAAATCCCCTTGATGGCGGCGATACTGCCGTAGGAGACATGCAGATCCTCTATCTCGAACAGGACATCACTCATCGTCGTCCTCACTTCCCAGGTAGGCCTCGATCACGGCCGGGTTCTGCTGAATCTCGTCCGGGGTGCCTTCGGCGATCTTCTTGCCGAAGTTGAGCACCGTCAGGTAGTCGGTCGCTTCCATGACCATGTCCATGTCGTGCTCGATCAGCAGGATGGTGATACCCCGGTCGCGGATCTTGAAAATGGTCTCAAGCAGCTGCATCGTTTCGGCGTCATTGAGACCGGCGGCCGGTTCGTCCAGAATCAGCAATGTCGGATCGACCGCCATGGCACGGGCCATCTCCACCCGGCGCTGGATGCCGTAGGGGAGACTGCCTGCCGGCGTGGCGGCGTACTGACCCAGATTGAAAAAGTCGAGCTGCTCCTCCACCTTTTTCCAGTTTTCCAGCTCATCGCGCTTCGAGCCGGGGGTGGGAACAATACCGTGCCACCAGCCCTGGCGACTGCGGATGTGCCGGCCGCTCATGACGTTTTCGGCCACCGACATCTCGCCGAACAGGCGGATGGTCTGAAAGGTGCGCACAATGCCGCGTTCGACGATTTTGTGCGGCGGCAGGCCGACCAGGTTTTCCCCGCGCCAGAGGATGTCCCCTTCTTCCGGCCGGTAGATACCGGTGATGTTGTTGAACACCGTGGTCTTGCCGGCACCGTTGGGACCGATCAGGCCGTAAATCTGTCCGGGTTCGACGGTCATGGTCAGATCATCGACCGCGACCAGGCCGCCGAAGCGCTTGGTGACGTTTTTCAGTTCCAGCCGGTTAGTTGCCATGACCGCCCTCCTTCACCAGAAAGGCCGGGATGCGGCCGAATTTGGCCGGCCAGATGCCGCGCGGACGCAGAATCATCGCCAGAATCATGGCGAAACCGAAGATGAAAAAGCGCCAGGTGGCAAACTCGCGGAAGATCTCCGGCAGCACGAACATGACAAAGACGCCAATCAGCACACCGGGCACCGAGGAACCGCCGACAATGACAATACTGAAGAAAAGCACCGACTGAATGAAGTCGAAGGCCTCGGGACTGACCGCGGCGTACTGGGTCGCGTAAACGGTTCCGGCCAGACCGGCGATACCGGCAGACAGACCAAAAGCAAAGACCTTGTAGACCCGGGCGTTGATGCCGATGCTCTCGGCGGCCAGCTGGTCCTCGCGCAGATAGTGCAGCGCCCGTCCGGCCTTGCTGTTTTCCAGATTGTGCATCAGCCAGAAGGTGAACAGCAGCACGGCGAAGGCGAAATAGTAGACCGACACCTGGCTGGTCAGTTTCAGGCCGAACAGATTCATGGCGTCGAGGCCGAAAATGCCGTTGGGACCGCCGGTGATGCCGCCGAGGTTGTTCTGCAGCACCTGAACGAAGACGATGTTGAAGCCGATGGTGGTCACCAGCAGGTAGTCACCGCGCAGGTGCACGATGGGACCGGCAAGCAGGATACCGAACAGCACCGGCACCAGAATCGCAACCGGGATAGTCGCCAGAATCGGCCAGCCGAACTGGTGGTTGAGAATGGCGGTCGCGTAGGCGCCCAGCCCGAAGAAGAGGGCCTGGCCCATGTTGAACATGCCGCACTTGCCGAGAACGATGTCCTGCGACAGGGCGACGACGGCAAAAATCAGGAAGGTGATGGCCACCGCCTGCCAGCGTGGATTGAGCAGGTGCGGCAGCACCGCCATGACCACGAAAAAGGCCGGGTAGCCCAAGCGTTGCAGTTTTTCCATCAGACTTTCTCCGCAACCCGCTCACCGAGGATACCGGTGGGACGGACAATCAGAATGACAATCAGCAGCACAAAGGTGAAGGCATCGGCCCAGGTGCTCGACACATAACCGGCGATAAAGGCGTTGAACAGGCCCAGCAGCATGCCGCCGAGCATGGCGCCGGGAATGTTGCCGATGCCGCCCATAATGGCGGCAATGAAGGCATACAGGCCGTACTGCCAGCCCATGTTGAAGGTGATACCGCGGTAGTACAGGCCGATAAACAGACCGCCGACAGCCCCCAGGGATGAGCCAATGACAAAGATGAGCACGATGACCTGGTTGACATTGATGCCCATCAGCCGGGCGGCGTCCTGATCGATGGAGGCGGCGCGGATGGCCGCGCCCATGCGCGTCTTTTCGACAAAGAGATAGAGGGCGATCATCAGAATCAGGCTGAGCACCAGAATCACCACCTGCATCAGGCTGATGACCACGCCGCCGAAGGTGTAGTAGACCTGCGGCACCAGCTCAGGAAAGATGCGCATCTGCGGCCCCCAGATGAGCATGACGCCATTCTGGATCACCAGCGAGGCCCCCAGGGCCGAAACCACAGCCGAGAGCCGTGGGGCGTTGCGCAACGGCCGGTAGGCGAGCCGCTCGAGCAGCACACCGATGACGGCCATGATGCCGGCGGTGAGAAGAAAGATGGCGATGACGGCCGCCAGCGAGGTTGCCTGTCCCATCACCTGGGCATAGACGGTCAGACCGACAAAGGCCGAGGCCGCGACCAGATCGCCGTGGGCGAAGTTGATCAGGCGCATGACCCCGTAGACCATGGTGTACCCCAAAGCCACCAGGGCGAACATGCTGCCGATGGTCAGGCCGTTGGCCAGCTGTTGCAGAAAGATATCCATAAAACTCCACTCCCGCTTTGCGTGAACGAGCTGCTGCGGACCTGCCGCCGCAAACCAGAACAGGACCTTGCGCGTCCTGCCCTCGCCTCCGGGGGCAGACAAATCTGTGCTGGGGACGTGGCGGAGGGGAGTCCCCTCCGCCACGGGCAGACAAAGGTGTTACTGGACGAAGACGTGCTCGTACTTGCCGTCGGCCTTGATGCGCTTGACGACATAGGAGCCGCCCTTGCGATTGCCGTCTTCGGCAAAGGCGATCGGGCCGGTGATGCCCGGCAGCGGCTTCGGCATGGACTTGAGGAAGTCAACGACCTTTTTGGTGTCGAAGCTTTTGGTCTGCTCCATGCCGTAGATGATGGCGCGCATGCCGTCGATGTTCATCAGACCCCAGATGGAGGCCGGCATGATGCCGTACTTGGCTTTGTAGTCGGCAATGAACGACTTGGCGATGTCGTAGGGAAGCACATCCGGCGAGGGGACATTGACGATATAGGCCCCCGTGGCCGCACTGCCGGCCAGCTTGACGAAGTCGGGGTTGTCGTTGGCGTCACCGCCGATGAAATCGGCCTTGATACCGAGGGCCACCTGCTGGGCGCGCAGCTGCCCGCCGTCGGTGTAGTAGCCGGCGAAGAAGATGACATCCGGGTTCTTGGCCTTGATGCTGGTCAGCACCGGGGTGAAGTTCTGGGAATCGGCCTTGATCTTGTCACGGGAGACGACATTGCCGCCCAGCTTCTTGACCGCGTCCATGGTGGCATTGGCCAGGCCGTCGGCATAGGTCGAGAAGTCGGAGATGATGACAATGCGCTTGTACTTCTTGACGTTGACCATGTAGTTGGCGGCGAACTGGGCTTCAGCGCTGTTGGGGAAGGAGTTGCGCAGGAAGGTCCAGTAACCCTTCGCGGTCAGGCTGTCGGCGGTCCCGTCCGAGGTCTGGATGACGCCGGCGTCATAGTAGGTCTTCTGGGCGGCCTCGGCGCAGGTCGAGGTGTAGGAGCCGATGACCATCTTCACCCCCTGGTTGACCAGGTCCTTGGCGCAGATGGCGGCGGCCATGGCGGTCCCCTGGTCATCGCAGGTAATCACTTCGATCTTCTTGCCCAGCACGCCGCCCTTGGCGTTGATCTGCTCAGCCAGCAGTTTGACACCGTTGGCGATGCCCTGGCCTTCATTGGCGTAGGAGCCGGTGATGGGGGCCTGAACACCGACCTTCAGGGTGTCGGCGAGGGCCGGGACAGCCACCAGACACATGGCAGCAATCAGCACAATCAGTCTTTTCATCTCTTTCCTCCATTGTGTGGGTTGTACGGCGGGGAAGCCCCCGCAGCCTGAAAACAGAACCGGAGCCGTTCCGGTTTGAACCAGTCAAACGACGGTTTGCCGATGATACATTTTCACAACGGCATTTCCAAGTTTCCTCGTCCGCTCTCTTCCGCACACCCGGTCTCCTGGCCCGAGCAAGACGCAAAAGAGGCTTCTCATACCTTGCTTCTTGGGCAACCCATCAGACAGAAAAAGCCTTCGGGTTCTTCCTGCCTTCGTGGTGGATTGCCCCTTCCGCCTCAAGCCTTCCGCATGCCCAGCATCTGCCGCAAAGCGTGCTCGGCGATGCTCGGATTCTCCTTCAGCCGGCGGCGCGAATAGGGGAGCCACTGCTCCCCGTAGGGAACGTAGATCCGCATGCGGTGACCGGCATCGGCAATGATGTTTCGCAACTCCTCATCAACTCCGAGCAGCATCTGGAATTCGTACTGTTCCGGTGTCAGCCCCAGCTCGTCCACCAGGCGCATCGCCTCGAACACCAGCTTCTCGTCATGGGTGGCAATGCCGACGTAGGCACCGGCCTTGAGCATCTTCTCAAGGATATGCACATAACTGCGGTTGATGGTGTCCGGGTTCTTCCAGGCGGCGGTGCGCGGTTCGTTGTAGATACCCTTGCACAGCCGGAAGTTCATCGGCCCATCGGCAAGGGCGGTCACATCCTTGGGGGTACGGCGCAAATAAGCCTGCAGCACCACACCGACATGACCGGGAAATTCCTCGCGCAGGGTGCGGTAGAAATCGAGGGTGGCATCGGTGCAGGAGATATCCTCCATGTCGATGCGGACAAAATTGTCCAGCTCGGCGGCCCGGGCGACAATGGCGCGGATATTCTCCAGCGCCCGGTCGCGGCTGAGCAGCAGGCCCATCTGGGACGGCTTGAGCGACAGGTTGGCGTCGAGCTTTTCCTTGTCGATGGTGTCGAGGATACGCAGGCACTCGTTTTTGAAGCCATCGGCCTGGTCCAGGGTGGTGATGAACTCACCCAGCACATCGATGGTGGCCATGATGGAACGGCCGTTGAGTTCGCGCGTCACCCGCACCGCGTCCTCGAGACGCTCACCGGCAATGTAGTCCCTGGCGAAAAAGTGCACCATCGGTCCGGGGATATGCATGATGGTGCGCGAAACCAGCTGATTGAACAGAGACATGAGTTTTGCCTCGCTATACGAGTTTGAAGTTCGAGAGTCCGGGGGAAGCCACTGCCAGCTTCCCCTTCCCCTGCCCCCTCCCTCCGGGGGAGGGGGTCACGACGCCCTGAAGAGACGGATCCTTCTATTCCGCATCCATGAACGGATAGCCCACCCGGGTCGGCGGGACGAAGTTCTCCTTGACGGTACGCGGCGAGACCCAGCGGATCAGGTTGAGGGCGCTACCGGCCTTGTCGTTGGTACCCGAAGCGCGTCCGCCGCCGAAGGGCTGCTGGCCGACCACGGCGCCGGTCGGCTTGTCGTTGATGTAGAAGTTGCCGGCGCTGTGTTCCAGCTTGGCCAGGGCGGTCGTTACCGCCAACCGGTCGCTGGCGAAGATGGCACCGGTCAGGGCATACGGGGAGGTCCGGTCGCACAGCTCCAGGGTCTGTTCGTATTCGGCGTCCGGATAGACGTAAACGGTAAGGACCGGACCGAAAATCTCCTCGACCATGGTCCTGAAGTCGGGCTTGCGCGCCAGAATCACCGTCGGCTCGATGAAGTAGCCCTTGCTGTCATCGTAGTTGCCGCCGGCCAGAATCACCGCGTCGGCCGACTCTTTGGCGTAGTCGATGTAGGCGGTGATGTCTTTGAACGCCTTGGCGTCGATGACGGCGTTGACCAGGTTGCGGAAATCGCGCACATCCCCCATGCGGGTCTGCTTCAGCTCATCGAGCAGCGCCTGCTGCACCTGCGGCCAGATCGATTCGGGAATATAGGCACGCGAGGCGGCCGAACACTTCTGCCCCTGATATTCGTAGGCGCCGCGCACCAGGGCGGTCACGAGCGCGTCGATGTCGGCCGAGGCATGGGCGAAGACAAAGTCCTTGCCGCCGGTTTCACCGACGATGCGGGGATAGGACTTGTAGTTGGCGATATTTTCGCCAATGGTGCGCCACATGCCCTGGAACACCTCGGTGCTGCCGGTAAAATGCACTCCGGCCAGGTCAGGATGGGTGAGACAGACATCGCCGACGGTGGCACCGGGCCCAGGGACGAAGTTGATAACACCGTCAGGCAGCCCGGCCTCCTTGAGGATCTGCATGAACAGGTAGGGAGTGTAGACGCAACTCGATGCCGGTTTCCACACCGCCACGTTGCCCATGATGGCCGGCGAAGTCGGCAGGTTGCCGGCGATGGCGGTGAAGTTGAAGGGAGTCACCGCAAAAACGAAGCCTTCCAGCGGCCGGTGCTGCACCATGTTCCAGCTGCCGGCGGCATGATACATCGGCTGCTCGCGATAGATCTGCTGGGCGTAATAGACGTTGAAACGCAAAAAGTCGATCAGCTCGCAGGCGGCATCAATCTCGGCCTGAAAAACGTTCTTGCTGGTCGACAGCATGGACGCGGCGTTCATCTTGAAGCGATACTTGCCGGCGAGCAGATCCGCGGCTTTCAGGAAAATGGCGGCGCGCTCTTCCCAACGCAGGCTGCGCCAAACCTTCTGCGCCTCGACAGCCGCCTCAATGGCCTGCTTTACCTCTTCGGGACCGGCCTGATGATACTCGGCCAGGACATGACCGTGGTCATGGGGCATGACCACCTTGCCCATGTTGCCGGTGCGCACCTCACGGCCGCCGATAATCAGCGGGATCTCGATCTTCTGCCCGGCGATCTCGTCGAGGGCGGCCTTGAGGGCGGCACGCTCGGGGCTGCCGGGAGCGTAGGAAAGGACCGGCTCATTGACGGGACGGGGGACCTCTACCATGGCGTTGTTGAACAGATTGGACATCGTTTTCACCTCGCGCTTGAAAAGGAATGGACAGGCACCGGTTTAAGCGAAACTCCAGTTACCATGCTACCAGCCTGCGACAGGATTCCCAGTGCCGCAGTCAAACAGACAAAAAGGCAACCGGCCGCTCTTTTGAGCAAAGGCAATGCCAAAAAATGTTTTGCTCTGCCAAACAGGCTTGAACCGCATGGCCGCCGGCAGCGGGCACCCTGAAATAACTCATTGGAATTTCAAAAGTTTTTTTCGGACAGAGCCCAGGGATGCCGCCTGGATCCGGACACGCCCGGGATGCGGTCCGTTGGCTCTGAAAAGCTGTTGAAACAAAAGGGGATAAGCCGGCCGGGTGCCGAAAAGAAAAAAACAGAACAGAGTTAGAAAGAAGGGCTTTGGGGCAGGCCGTTTTTATTCAATTATGAATAACCCTGTGCCCGAATACCGGGACGCAATCCATGGCGACGCAGCTTGCGGGCGATGGTCGGCTGGCTGGTCCCCAACGCGGCAGCGATCTCCTCCTGCGAGCGATAGCGCTCACAGGCACGCAGCAGCACCTGACGCTCGACACTGAGCTGAATCTGTTCCAGGGTCATCTGTTCGGGCCAGACCGTATGTTCCAGAGAATCGGAATCCTGCGGCCGACCCAGCACCACGGCCGGCAAATCGGGCACGTCAATCAGGTTGGTTTCGGTCATCACCACCAGGCGTTCGCAGATATTCATCAACTCCCGCACGTTGCCCGGAAAATCGTAGGCCTCCAGCCGGTCGGAAGCCGCCCGGGTCAGGCGCTTGCTGACGCCGGCGCGCCGACCGAACAGCTCCAGAAAATGCCGCGCCATCGGCAAAATATCCTCACGCCGTTCACGCAACGGCGGCACGGTGATGGGGATAACATTGAGCCGATAGAAGAGGTCGAAGCGAAACCGTCCCTCATCAACCATGCGACGCAGGTCCTGATGGGTGGCGGCGATGATGCGCACATCGAGCTGGCGGCTGCGCGTGCCCCCCAGACGGGTCACCCTGCCGTCCTCAAGGAAACGCAGCAGCTTGACCTGCGACGCCAGGGGCAGTTCGGCGATTTCATCGAGAAAAAGAATGCCGCCATCGGCCAGTTCGAGGTGCCCCGGCTTGCCGCCGGCGCGGGCCCCGGTAAAGGCGCCCTTCTCATAGCCGAACAGCTCCGATTCGATCAGGGTTTCGGGGATGGCGCCGCAATTGAGTTTGATAAGGGGCTTGTCCGCCCGCGAGGAATGTTGGTGAATCAGGTCCGCCAGCAGCCCCTTGCCCGTGCCCGATTCCCCGGTAATCAGCACCGAGGATTCAGCATCCGCCACCTTGAGGGCCTGCCTGAGCACCCGGGCATAGACCGGACTTTCGGCGATGATGGTCTGGTTGCGCAAGGAGAGCTGCTGCATCTGCAGCATCTGGTCGCGGTAGCCGGCTTCCAGCGCCTGCTGCTCTTCGAGCTGACGCTGCAGCTTCTCGGTTTCGGTGATGTCGCGCTCACTGACCACCACGCGGATCAGCCGCCCCTGCTCGTCAAAAACCGGCGTCCCGGTGGAAATCAGTCGCCGCCCCACGTGGTTGGTCTGCAGCAGACTCACCTGCCTGCGCTGACGCAACGCCTCCAGCGCCGCTGAGCGGTCGACGAATCCTGTTTCAACCAGCTCCTGCATATGCCGGCCGATGACGTCTTCGGCCTTGATCTTGTTGATGCGTTCCGAGGCCGGATTGACCCGGATGACCCGGGCCTCGGCATCACAAATCCAAAGCCCGTCGCTGGACGAATCGATGATGGCATCGAGTTCGCGCACCAGGCGCTCAAGCCGGGCCGCCGTCTGTTCATCGATCGGGTTCATGCTCACCTCCGCAAGCCACCATACAAAAACGAATAGAAATATTCAACAATGAATAAAGGCGGGCATAAAAAACCGGGACGGCTTCCTGCTCCGTCCCGGCAAGAATCTGGAATCGGGCCGTTACTCCCGGCCAAGCTCCTCAGAGCGCCGGGTTGCGGCCGCCACCGCCTCCATCAGACTGGCACGCAGGCCGCGTTCTTCCAGCACCCGGATGGCGGCAATGGTTGTCCCGCCGGGGGAACAGACCTTTTCCCGCAGCAGCGCCGGGTGTTCACCCGTCTCCTTGAGCAGCTTGGCGGCCCCGTAGACGGTCTGGGTCGCCAGTTCATGGGCGACATCGAGACGCAGCCCCTGCTGCACGCCGGCGGCCGCGAGGGCCTCGATCACGGTGAAGACATAGGCGGGCCCGGATCCGGACAGACCGGTGACCGCATCCATCTGGTCCTCGGTCACAATGCGCACGGTACCGACGGAGCGGAACAGACCGGAGGCCTTTTCCAGATCCCCCTCTTCAACAAAAGCCCCGGAACAGATGGCCGACGCGGCGGCATCGACCAGAGCCGGAGTATTGGGCATGGCACGCACCACCCGCACCTCGCCACCGAGCAGCTCCTCGATGGTCGAGGTCGCCACCCCGGCGAGAATCGAGATAATCAGCTGATCACGCCGGATGGCGTTGCGCAGCGGCTTGAGCACCTGTTTGACGATCTGCGGCTTGATGGCCAGCACCAGCGTCCCGGCCCAGGCCGCCAGTTCATTGTTGTCAGCAGCCGGCTCGACTCCGTAGGCATCAACGATATGCTGACGCCGGTCGGGATTGGGCTCGAAAAAGCGGATATTCTCTTTTTGGGCTCCGGCATTGAGCAGACCGTTAATAAAGGCCTCGGCCATGTTGCCGCCGCCGACAAACCCTATCTTTTCGCCATTGACCATAAAGCACTCTCCATCTGCAAAAAAAGTGGCTCCCAGTAAATACGGGTTGGCGCGCAAAAGTCAAGAAATCCCCCTTGGTCAAATTCGATTGACACCCCCGGTAACTGGGGATATAAGGCGACGATATCCGCCCTTGCACGGGACAGCTTTCCAACAACGACAATCCGGCAGACCCGCCGTTTTCGCCCAGGGGATTTCCATGAGCATCTGGTACACCGAAAAACACACGCCCCATGCGGGCATCACCCTTGAAGTGACCCGCACCCTTTTTTCCGGCAAAAGCGCGTTTCAGCAGCTCGATATCGTCGAAACCACCGAATTCGGCCGCATGATGCTGCTCGACGGCCTGGTGATGTGCACCGAGCGGGACGAATTCGTCTATCACGACATGATTGCCCACCCCGCCCTGTTCGTGCATCCGGACCCGAAACAGGTTCTGGTCATCGGCGGCGGCGACGGCGGCACCATCCGCGAAGTGGTGCGTCATCCCGAAGTGGAACTGGCGACCCTGTGCGAGATCGACGGCCTGGTGGTGGAAAAATCGGTCGAGTTCCTGCCGACCCTGGCCAGCGCCATCGACGGCCGCCATCCCAAAGTCAAACTGCATATCGACGACGGCCTCGCCTACATCCGGGAGCATCAGGACAGCTTTGACGTCATCCTGGTCGACTCCACCGACCCCATCGGTCCGGCGGTCGGCCTGTTCGAGAAAGACTTCTACCAGCTGGTGTACGGCGCCCTGAAGCAGGACGGCATCATGGTGGCCCAGAGCGAGTCGCCCTTCTACCACGGCGAGATTCAGAAGAACATGTACCAGGCACTGCGCTCGGTCTTCCCCATTGTGGAGATGTACCAGGCCTTCATCCCCACCTACCCCAGCGGCCTGTGGAGTTTCGCCTTCGCCAGCAAGAAATACCACCCGGTCAGGGATTTCGACCGCGAACGCGCGGCCCGGCGCGATTTCCATACCAAATACTACAACGAGGACCTGCACCTCGGCGCCTTCATGCTGCCGACGTTTGCGCGGGAGAATATTAAAGATTAGACCCACCACCGAGTCACAGAGACCACAGAGTAAAGACCATGAAGTTCCCGTCTGAATCCCCTCTGTGTCCTCGGTGCCTCTGTGGTTAAAGCGAATCCAACCATGACCGACTGGACCGCTGAAGACGCCGCCGAAATCTACGGCATCCGCCGCTGGGGTAACGGCTATTTTGACGTCACGCCCGACGGCGCGCTGGCGGTACGCCTGCCGGAGCAGGGCGCCAGGCCGGTCCCCCTGCCGGACATTCTGGCCGGACTGCGCGAACGCGGCCTGTCGCTGCCGCTGCTGCTGCGGGTGGAGAATCTGCTCGACAACCAGATCGCCCGGCTGCACCGCGCCTTTCGTGACGCCATGACCGAACAGACGTTCCCGGGCCGCTACCGGGGCGTCTATCCCATCAAGGTCAACCAGCAGCGTCAGGTGGTCGAGGAGATCGTCCGCTTCGGCACCCCCTGGGGGCACGGGCTGGAAGCCGGCAGCAAGGCGGAGCTGGCCATCGCCGTCGCCTCCCTCCCCCTGGACGGCCGGCTGCTCATCTGCAACGGCTACAAGGATCGCCAGTTCATCGAGCTGGGGCTGCAGGCCCGCGCCCTGGGGCATGACTGCATCTTCGTGCTGGAAACCCCGGCGGAACTCGATCTGATTCTGGAATGCAGTGAACGCCTTGGCATCGAGCCGGCACTGGGCATTCGCGCCAAGCTGGCGACCCGGGTCGGCGGCCACTGGAATCTCACCAGCGGCGAGCGCAGCATCTTCGGCCTGTCAATCACCCAAATGGTCCAGACCGTCGACCGGTTGCGGGGCCTGGGGCGTCTCTCCTGGTTGCGCCTGCTCCACTGCCACCTGGGTTCGCAAATCCCCGAGCTTGAACAGGTTGCCGCAGCGGCACGCGAAGCGAGCCGCTTCTACGCCGAACTGGTGCGGGAAGGCGCGCCGCTGGGGCTGATCGATTTTGGCGGCGGGCTGGCGGTCGACTACCTGGGGCAGCGCTCCACCGACAGCCAGTCCTGCAACTACAGCCTGCGCGACTATGCCAGCTGCCTGGTGGCAACCCTGAAAGCCGAACTCGACGGCCTGCCGGCCCCCGACATTGTCACCGAATCGGGACGGCCGCTTGTGGCCTACTACAGCATGCTGCTGTTCAACCTCTTCGACCTCACCCGCTTCGAACCGGCACCGGGGCAGATTCAGGCCCGGCCCGACGACCAGCCGAAGTTGCGCGAACTCACCGAACGGGTCGACCGGCTTTCGGAAAGTGAAAACCCCGAGGGGGACTACCGGCGCGTCCTGCAGCTGAGGGACGAACTGCACCGGGACTTCGTTGCCGGAGATATCGACCTGCGTCGGCGCGCCAGAGTGCAGAATCTGGTCCTTGCCGCCGGACGCACCCTGCTCGAACGTTTCGGCAGCGCCGACAACCTGCCGGAATCGTTACAGGAGCTGCGGGATGAGCTGGCCGATATCGCTTATGGCAACCTGAGTGTGTTCCAGTCCCTCCCCGACCACTGGGCCATCGGCCAGCTCTTTCCGGTGGCCCCCATTGCCCGGTTGAACGAGAGACCCGCACGCGAAGCCATCATCGCCGACATCACCTGCGACTCGGACGGGCGCATCTCCCGTTTCGTCGGCCTCGAAGGGGAACGCACCACCCTGCCGGTGCATGGTGTTGCGCCGGGTGAGGACTATGTCATGGGGGTTTTTCTGGTCGGCGCCTACCAGGAGACCCTGGGCGATTTGCACAACCTGTTCGGCGATACCGACATCGCCAGCGTGCGCATCGACAAAGACGGTTGTTTCGAGGTCATCCGGGAAGACAAAGGCGACAGCGTCGCAGGGATTCTCGCCCAGGTTCAGTATTCCAGTAGCGCCCTGCGCGACCGCCTGCGCGCCACGGCCGAAGAGGCGGTCCGCTCGGATCGCATCAGCCTGGAGCAGCGCCGCGCCATCCTGTCCTGTTTCGACGCCTGCCTGCGCTCGGGGACCTACCACGGCGACTGATTCGGAATCAGCCCATCTCGGCCAGAATCCAGACCACCAGCACCAGTTCCACCAAAGTAATGGCACCGATCCCCCAGACCAGACCGGGCCGGTCGCGCCAGGCGAAGGGGGTCTGGGCCTCGGCGGTATCGCGCGCGGCCTGGACGGCGTGACGCCTGTCGACCCGGCGTTCTCCCTGGTTGCAGGCGATCATCAGCGCCTTGTGACAGAGAATGTTGACCAGGCGCGGCACCCCCCGGCTGGCGCGGGCGATGACCGCGCAGGCGGCGGGTGAGAAAAGTCCGCCCTCCCGGCTTCCGGCCACCAGCAGACGGTGACCGATGTAGTCGCGCACCGTGGCACGGTCGAGGGGAACCAGATGGTGGGCAAAGCTGATACGCTGGCGCAACTGCCGCAGGTGCGGCTGCTCAAGGCGGACATCGAGTTCCGGCTGGGCGAACAGGACGATCTGCAGCAGCTTCTGCTTATCAGTCTCCAGGTTGCTGAGCAGGCGCAACGCCTCGAGACTGACGTCCGACATCGCCTGGGCCTCATCGAGACAGACAACCACCCGGCTTCCCTGTTCCTTCAGCTCCAAACAGCGGGCCAGAATCAGCCGTTGCAACTCGTGCATGCTCTCGCCGCCAACCAACGGACCGGCGTTGATTTCCTCGGCAATGGCGCGGTAGAGCTCAGCCGGTCCGAGCAACGGATTGGGCAGGTAGGCGGGGACGCGGGTGACCGGCAGCTGGTCGAGCAGCTTGCGACACAGCAGAGTCTTGCCGGTACCAACATCACCGGTGATCTTGATGAAGCCCTCCCCGGATGCGATGGCGGTGCGCAACAGGTCGAGCGCCTGCTGGTGTCCGGGAAAACTGTAGTAAAAATCGAGATCGGGAGTCAGAGAGAAAGGAGTCTGTTTCAGCCCGAAATGTTCAAGATACATGCGCCGCCTCGTCTGTCCAAGCCCCTCCATCAGACCAGGACGAGTTGAATGTCAATTCGCTACCACTCTATACACGATTCCATGAAATCCTGCAAAGAAACACGTTTCTGGCATAATGGGATGGATTCGAATCCATCGGACAGAAAGCCGGTGGAAACAGCAGAGGAGGAAAACACATGACCCGCGAAGAGCTGGCCCGGTTCGACGGCCGGGAGGGGCGCAAAGCCTATGTCGCCGTCCAGGGCAAAATTTACGATGTCACGGAAAGTCCGCTCTGGAAAGATGGAAACCACCAGGGGGCCCACCAGGCGGGCGGAGACCTGACCGAGGAGCTGAAATCGGCCCCGCATGTGCGCGCGGTGATGGAGCGTTTTCCGGTGGTCGGGCAATTGGAGGAAGCGCCGGCGTCCTCAGGGTCCGGCATGCCGGTGGCGGCGCTGCTGATCGGCATTGCAGTTGTCGTGATTGTCGTCGCGTTTTTGGTGCTGTAAAAAAGCCCCGCCGTATGCGGCGGGGCCTGAAACGTCCGGGGCAGTTGGCGTTCAGCCGATGGACAGATAAGCCATTTCAGAAATCTTGTTCCAGTCGGTCACCATTTTCTGGAACTTGCTGTAGCTGGCATAGACCTTCTTGCTCATGGCGTCCTTCGCCGTGACTTCGGCAATCACCTCGCCGGCATAGGTCTTGAGCTGCTTGAGAACCTCATCGGGGAACTTCTTCAGTTTGACGCCGTGGTCATTGATCAACTTCTGCAGGTACTTGTTGTTCTGGGCGTCAAACTCGGCCAGCATCCAGTTGCAGGAGAACTGGGCAGCCGCCTCGACGATCTGCTGCAGATCTTTGGGCAGGCTCTCGAAGGCCTTTTTGTTGACGAACATCTCGATGGCGGTGCCGGGCTCGTGCCAGCCGGGATAGTAGTAGTATTTGGCCACCTTGTAGAAGCCCATCTTGTAGTCATGATAGGGACCGACCCACTCGGTGGCGTCAATGACGCCGCGCTCCAGGTTGGTGTAAATCTCACCGCCGGCCGAAAGGACCGCGGTGCCGCCCGCCTTGGCGACGACCTTGCCGCCCAGGCCGGGGATACGCATCTTCAGACCCTTGAAGTCCTTGAGGCTGTTGATTTCGCGGTTGAACCAGCCCCCCATCTGCACGCCGCAGAAACCGACCGAGAAAGGCTTGAGGTTGAAGTTGGCATACAGTTCTTCCCACAACCCCATACCTTCTTCCTGCAGCCAGGAGTTCATCTGCTGGGAGTTCATACCGAAGGGGACAGCGCCAAAAAACTGCGCAGCCGGAGCCTTGCCGGCCCAGTAGTAGGCGCAGCCGTGTCCCATCTCGACCATCCCCTGGCTGACGGCGTCAAAGGCCTGCAGGGCGGGAACCAGCTCACCGCCGCCATAGACGGTAATCTTCAGCCGGCCTTCGGACATGACATCGACCAGTTTGGCAATCAGGTTGGCGCTTTCACCGAAGACCGGAAAGTTGGGGGGCCAGGTGGTGACCATCTTCCAGTTGTAGGTCTTTTTGGCGTGGACCGCCGGAGCACCGGCCATCACGGCGGTTCCGGCGGCAGCCGTGGCCAGGGCGGTCTTCTTGAGGAAATCACGACGGCTGTTGTCAGACATCTTTCTCTTCCTCCTTTGCAAGAGTTGGGGGTGAAGTGTTTGGTAAAATCAAACACCTTTTGACAATAGCCAAACAGAGATATTCCGTCAACACATGAAGTATCCTGCACACACCAGCCCGATTGAGGGAGACAGCCGATGAATTCCGCCGCCATCGATCATCTGGTCATCGCCGCAGCCGAGCTCGAAACCG
>CAZCUR010000053.1:0-17984 GCA_964501815.1 uncultured Geothermobacter sp. | reverse complement strand
CGATGGTGCCAATGTTGACATGAGGTTTTGTTCTTTCAAATTTCTCTTTGGACATTGCGTCGACCTCCCTTGTTTCGAGAATCCTGTCTTGTGTGTCTGATGCACAGATTTGCGGCCGGGCCACAGGCCCTGTTTTCCTACGGCTTAAAAAAACAGCAAAAATCTTCCCAGACCAAAAGTGAAATGGAGCCCACAACCGGAATTGAACCGGTGACCTCACCCTTACCAAGGGTGTGCTCTACCATCTGAGCTATGTGGGCTTATTCCACCTTTGTCCGCGAAGATCGGCTTGTTAAATGGAGCGGGAAACGGGACTCGAACCCGCGACCCTCAGCTTGGAAGGCTGATGCTCTAGCCAACTGAGCTACTCCCGCCCAAACCTCTCGAAGAACCGCGCTTCTATTCAGTTTTGTGCAGCCTGGTGGGCGCCACCCGGCGTTGCTCCCAGTCCTCGCGGCGCTACAGCCTCCTGGGTCACAGCCCCCGGACTTTGCCCGGCAGGTTATTTATCTATGGTGGAGGGGGGAGGATTCGAACCTCCGAAGTCTACGACGGCAGATTTACAGTCTGCTCCCTTTGGCCACTCGGGAACCCCTCCAAAGGATTGCCCTTTTTATTCTCTTTTTCAGCACCTTGTGCTGATTCGGCTCACATGGAGCTGGCGACAGGAATCGAACCCGCAACCTGCTGATTACAAGTCAGCTGCTCTACCAGTTGAGCTACGCCAGCACAAGTGGCGATTTATACCTGAGCGGCGACGCAAATGCAAGGCCTTTTTTCATCCTGCAGCCCCCGCCGCAACAGCGCAAAACATATAATTTAATTGACCTGCCTTGTCAACCGTCAGATTGACCTGATGCCACATTTTTTTTCGCGCCCGCCCGATGCATTTTTCCCCTTGACAATAGATGACTAATATGGTCATATTTAAACCGCAACAACCACTACGCTTTGGGGTGCTCTTATCCCTCCTGGGAGCACCCCATTTTTTTATGCAGGGGCGGTTCTTTTCCGCCAGCTCAGCGTTAGATTGCTCTTCGCTTGTGCGACGTAGCTTCCAGCTACGTCTCCGCGCTCAATCCCAATCTGCCTTGATCTGACGAAAAATCCCTCGCCCTTGAGACGGGGAAGGCAAGCTCGCGTCGGAGCGCTTCGTGGGCTAATAGAGGCAGTGCTGTTGCCCTTGTGCCTTGTGCCTTGCACCTTGAGCCTGCCGAGATGGGCGGTGCTTTTCCGCCAGCTCGTGACCAACGCTGCGCGTTGGCGATGTCAGAAGTCAGAGCGCTTCGCTTGCAGAAGTCAGAAAAATCGGTTCGCGCAGAGCCTCGGAAACACAGAGGGAAAACATTATGTCCCGGTCTGCCCGCCGATAAAATTCTCTTCCGACTTCCGACTTCTGACTTCTGACTTCCAACGTCTTCACGCCTGGTGCGCCTGACACCTCTTCTGTCTTACCACCTCAAACAGGGCAATACCGGCAGCAACGGAAGCGTTGAGAGACTCGACCCGACCGGTCATGGGAATGGCGAGCAGGGCGTCGCAGTGACGGCGGACATTGGGACGCAGCCCGGTCCCCTCGGCACCAACAACCAGGGCGACCGAACCGGTCAGATTGGTCTGGAACAGATCGGCGGCATCGGCTTCACCGGCCAGACCGTAGACCCAGACCTGCCGCTGCTTGAGGCGCTCCATGGCACGAGCCAGATTGGTTACCTGGCAGACAGGCAGATGGTTGAGGGCGCCGGCGGCGGTTCGCTCGGCAACGGGAGTCACCGGGCAGCTGCGATCTTTGGGCAGAATCAGGGCGGTACAGCCCGCGGCCTCGGCACTGCGGGCGATGGCACCAAGATTGTGGGGATCGGTAATGCCGTCCAGCAGAAGAAAGAAGAGATCTCCCTCCCGATCCAGCAGTCCTTCGAAATCCGCGTAGGCAAAGGGCTCCAGCTCGAGCAGAACATCCTGGTGCTTCAGGCCGGCTGCGAGGCGGTCAAGCTCGTTTCGAGGCAGTGCCTGAACGGCAACACCGGCGCGCACGGCCAGTTCACGAATCTGCTCAAGCCGGCTGTTGCGCCCTTCGTTGGCCAGCAGCAGGCGCAGAGGCTTGCGGCTGCCGGCCTCGAGGGCGGCGCGGACCGCGTGAAAGCCGCCTATCCGGTCAGGCATCGCTGTCAGCCAGGGCGGCGGCGATCTCGTCGGTGATCATCTCGGCGGCGGCGGCCGGATCGGGCGCGGCGGATATAGGCCGACCGACAACCAGGTAGTCGGCTCCGGCACGAATGGCATCGGCCGGCGTGGTGATGCGCTTCTGATCGTTGACCGCGGCAAAGCTGGGACGGACCCCAGGAGTGACGACGACGAAATCGCTGCCGCAGGTCTTGCGGATCAGCTCCACTTCGCGCGGGGACGCCACAACCCCATCAAGCCCGGCGCGTTGCGCCAGAGCCGCCAGGCGCGGCACCATCTCGGTCACCGGCCGGTCAATACCGACGGCGCGCAGGGTCTCGTCGTCCGAACTGGTCAGGATGGTCACGGCAATGAGGATCGGAGGCTCCAGTCCTTCCTCGCCGCAGACACGGTCAACCGCCTCGCGCGCGGCACGCATCATCGCCTCACCGCCCAGGGCGTGGACATTGACCATGCGCACACCGAGACGGCAGGCCTCCACCACCGCCCCGGCCACCGTGTTGGGGATATCATGATATTTCAGGTCGAGAAAAACCTCGCCTCCCTCGGCCCGAATCATGCGCACCACCTCGGGGCCGCAGCGGGTAAAAAGCTGCTTGCCGACCTTGAACAGGCCGACCTTGCCGTGCAGCAGCTTGACCCATTTTTCCGCCTCTTCAAAGGAATCGACATCGAGGGCGAAGGCCAGCTTCGCGGCGGCGTCCTGTTTCATCCGTTCCTCCCCACAAGTTCACGCACGCGCCGGGCGATCTCCTGCACCCGGGTTATCAGTTCAGCGGAATCCTCACTGGGCAGATCGCGACGGGCCACCATCGTTTCCATATAGAGCAGCTCGTTGCAGGCTTCGGCCAGAAGGCGATCCCGGTCATCCTCATCCAGCCCGGAAAGATTGGCGGCAATACGCCCGGCATCCAGGGTCCCGTCCCAACCGAGACGGACATCCTGAAAAACATAGGAATAGGGTTGCGGCAAATCACGCAGAAAAAGCTGGATTTCGTCGGCCAGACGCGGACTGTAGGGCAGAATGCGCGCGTACATGGCCTTGAAAGCGCCGTTGTAGATGCGAATCAGCTCACCGGTCCGGCCGGGGATGTCGACATTGCCAGGGGCCTGCATGCGTACCAGTTTCTTTTCGATCAACTGGTAAAGGGCCTTGAGCCCATCGAACTCCCCCAGCCCGACATGGCGCAGCAGCTCCCTTGCCGTAACCGGCTCCACCGTGCGGATCCGTTCGAACAATTTCAGCTCCGCCGGCCCCAGCCCTTCGGCCGATTCGGCGCAGGCCACCGGCAGCGCTTCGAGAGAGCCGATAACCTCCATGAACAGGCCGCGCTCGTCGGCCTGACGCAGCCCCTCCATGATCAGGTTCTGGGTATTCATCGACAACGTGGACGGAACGTCCTTATCGGGAAGCCCGGGCTCCCAGGAAAAGCTGCCGCAGTCGTGACGCAACAGATGAAAGACAATCTGCTCGGCCTGGTAGTGGGTGGCCTGCCAAAGATCCTTGGGAGTCACCATCTGCTTTTCCACCAGCACCTTGCCGATAGGATTGCGGCTGGTCGCCAGCTGCCGGGCCCGATCAAGGTCTTCACGGCTGATTTTGCCCAGGCGGAAGAGAATCTCCCCCAGTTCTTCCTCGGGAAAGGTGCTGGTGGCATGGACGATTTCGCCCTCCCGCAAGGTCAGGCTCTTTTCTCCGCCTGGCAGGCGAAAACGCAGGATGCCGGTCTTGCGGAACATGTTGAAGAAGGAAAGCAGCTCGGGCAGGCTGACATCCCCCAGCGTGCCGGCAAGAGACACCCTGCCCTCACCTTCGGCCGTCAGCAGCAGATGCCCCCGTGAACAGGACGCCACCTCCAGGGTCTGGTTGCGCAACTGTCTTACGGTGCCGGCCGGCAGATTGATGCGGCCGTGGCTGCTGACGGTCAGGCGCGTCATGGCGATCAGGCCTGCCCGGCGGCCTCCAGTTCGGCCTTCACCCGGTCGCAGACGACATCGGCCATTTCCGCCACCGGATGCAAGGTTCGCTCACCACTGCGCCGCTGTTGCAACTCGAGATTGCCTTCGGCCAAAGCGCGCGCGCCAACGGTCACCCGCAGCGGGATACCGATCAGGTCGGCGTCCTTGAACTTGCTGCCCGGACGCTCGTCGCGGTCATCGAGCAACACCTCGATACCGCGTTTCTGCAGCTCGTCATAAAGCGCCTCACCGGCGGAGCGGACCGCATCGTCCTTGGGATTGACCAGAGTGATGAGGACCTGGAAGGGAGCAATCGGCATCGGCCAGATGATGCCGTTGTCATCATGGTTCTGCTCGATGGCGGCGGCGACGGTACGGCCGATGCCGATACCGTAACAGCCCATGATCAGGGTGCGCTCCTGCCCCTGCTCGTCAAGCACGGTGGCGTTCATGCTCTCGGAGTACTTGGTACCGAGCTTGAAGACGTGGCCGACCTCAATACCGCGCCAGGTCTCCAGACGACCGCCGCAGCGCGGACAGGGGTCGCCGGCCTCGGCCTGGCGCAGGTCGGCAAAACGGGTTACGTCAAAATCGCGGCCGAGATTGACGCCGGTCAGGTGTACATCCTTTTCATTGGCACCGACGACAAAGTCGGCCATACCCTGAATTTCGAGGTCGGCGTAAATGGGAATCTTCAGCCCCACAGGACCGGCGAAACCGGCCGGCCCGCCGGTCGCGGCCAGCACCTTGGCGTCATCGGCCAGCTCCACCCAGTCGCAATCGAGCACATTGCCAAGTTTGACCAGGTTCAGCTCCCGGTCGCCGCGCACCAGTGCCGCCACCAGCTCGCCGCGGTCGGTCTCGACAATCAGGGTCTTGACCAGCCTGTCGGGCCCCACCTTCAGAAAAGCGGCCACCTCGGCAATGCTCTTCTGGTCCGGGGTCTGGACCCGGCCCAGCTCCTCACTCGGGGCGGGGGTGGTGCCGTCGAAACTCAGCTCCGCCTTCTCGACGTTGGCCGCATACTCGCAGCTGTCGCAGGAGACGATGGCGTCCTCGCCCGAATCGGCCAGCACCATGAACTCGTGCGAAAAGGAACCGCCGATGGCGCCGGAATCGGCCTCAACCGCCCGAAACTTCAGACCGCAGCGCTTGAAGATGCGCCGATAGGCCTGGTACATCTTCTCATAGGCAGCATCAGCACCGGCGTCATCGAGATCGAAGGAATAGGCATCCTTCATGATGAATTCGCGTCCGCGCATCAGACCAAAACGCGGCCGGATCTCGTCGCGGAACTTGGTCTGGATCTGGTAGAGGTTGAGCGGCAATTGCCGGTAGGATTTCACCTCGCGCCGGACGATGTCGGTCACCACCTCTTCGTGGGTGGGGCCGAGGCAGAATTCCGCTTCCTTGCGATCCTTGAAGCGCAGCAGCTCCTTGCCGTACTGACGCCAGCGGCCCGATTCCTGCCACAACTCCGCCGGGGTGACCGAAGGCATAAGCAGCTCGATGGCGCCGGCGCGATTCATCTCCTCGCGTACGATCTGCTCCACCTTGCGAATGGCGCGCAGGCCGAAGGGCAGGTAGTTGTAAATGCCGGCGGCGACCTTCTTGATCATGCCGGCGCGGATCATCAGCTTGTGACTGACCACCTCGGCATCGGCCGGGGTCTCGCGGACGGTATTGAGAAAATACTGGCTGTAGCGCATGAGAATCTTTCCTCGATCGAAATGGAAATGATATGGTGCCGAAAACTACCCTATCCGGCGCATATTTGCAACAGAGGCCGGCTCCTTTCGGGAGGCCGGCCTCTGCACTTTGGCCTGACTAACCGATGGCGTCGATGCGCTGAAGCAACTCTCCGGTTTTGCGCTCCATCAGGGCGCGGTCGCCGCGCGCCTCGACGTTCAGCCGCAGCACCGGTTCGGTATTGGAGGGCCGCAGGTTGAAGCGCCAGTCGTCGAATTCGATGCTCAATCCGTCGGTGCGATCAATGCGACCACCCAGCCCGCCGTATTCCTGTTCGATGGCCGCCAGCACCCGGCCGACATCCTGCACCGTTCGGTTGATCTCGCCGCTGGCCGGGAACAGGGCGATGCGCTCCTCGACCAGTTCGGAGAGCTTCTTGCCGGTGCGGCACATCAGCCCGGCCACCAGCAGCCAGGGGATCATGCCGCTGTCGCAGTAGGCGAAATTGCGGAAATAGTGGTGCGCGCTCATCTCGCCGCCGTACAGGGCATCCTCGGCGCGCATGCGCTCCTTGATGAAGGCGTGGCCTGTCTTGCTCTGGATCGGCGTGCCGCCGGCGCGCCGGACGATGTCGATGGTGTTCCAGGTCAGGCGCGGGTCGTGGATAATCTTCGCCCCCGGCACCACACCGAGCAGGAACTCGGCCAGAAGACCGACGATATAGTAGCCCTCGATGAACGCGCCACGCTCGTCGAACAGAAAGCAGCGGTCGAAATCGCCGTCCCAGGCCACCCCCAGATCGGCGCCGTGGGCGCGCACCGCGTCGGCGGTGGCGGCACGGTTCTCCGGCAACAGGGGGTTGGGGATGCCATTGGGAAAGGCCCCGTCCGGTTCGAAATGGACCGGCACCATTTCAAAAGGCAGCTGCGCTTCCAGAAGACGTACCACCGGCCCGGCGCAGCCGTTGCCCGGGTTGACCACGATTTTCAGCGGCAGAAGTTCGGTGCTGTCGAGATAGCCGAGCAGATGGCGGATGTAGGGACCGCGGAAGGAGTCCGTCTCCACCGTCCCGGTCCGTTCAGCGGCGGGAAACTCGCCCTTTTCCGCCAGTTCGCGAATCGTGTTCAGGCCGGAGTCGCCACTGATGGGGCGGGCCTGCTCGCGCACCAGCTTCATGCCGTTCCAGTCGGCCGGGTTGTGGCTGGCGGTCACCATGATGCCGCCGTCGAAACGGCCATAATCGGTGACAAAATAGATTTCCTCGGTGCCGCACAGGCCGATATCGACCACATCGGCGCCCCCTTCGGTCAGCCCACGCGCCAGCGACCGTGCCAGCTCGACGCTCGACGGTCGGACATCCCGGCCGATGACCACCCGCTTCGGCTTGAGGTAAGCCGCATAGGCCCGGCCGATGCGCCAGGCGATTTCTTCGTTGAGCTCATCGGGCAGCCGCCCGCGGATATCGTATGCCTTGAAACAGGAAAGCTGCATGCTTGGTCCCTCCCTCCATAGGCCGGGGTAGAATAAACCGACCAGCTTCGGTCACAAAGACCATATAGAAAAAGCCACAGGTTGATAACCAGTGGCTTTTTTTCTGGTGGCGCGCCCGACAGGATTCGAACCTGTGACCTTTGGCTCCGGAGGCCAACGCTCTATCCAGCTGAGCTACGGGCGCGCAGGTGAACGGACTGCCTTATATAGCCCAAAGCACCGGCAAATGCAACGGGAAAAAGGGCAGAATGCATGTGCTGTCGCCGGCAGGGCTGTTTCTGTTATAATCCACCGACTCCAACCCGAGAGAAGGCCCCATGCGTGTCCTGACCATCCTTCTTCTGCTGCTGACACTTGCCGTTCCGGCCGGTGCCGGTGAGCTGTACGGCCCGCAACGCATCGCCGATGGCGTCTTCGCCCTGCTGGCCAGGCCGGGGACCGAAGCGACCGCCAACGCCCTGCTGGTGGCCGGCGACCACGGCGCGGTCATTGTCGGCGAACACTTCACCGCCCGCAGTATCGAGGGTCTGCTGCAGGCCACTGCAGAGGTGACCGACCAGCCGGTACGACAGATGGTCCTGGTGCATCATCATCAAGGCTATACCCATGTCGATTTTGACTTTCCGCCCGGCATCGAGGTCATCACCGGCTGGCAGAGCTGGCAGGCACTGGCTTCCGAAGCCCGCCAGGTCGATTTTCCGGTCTTCTTCTTCCGCGAGGGCCTGACACTGAAGCTGGGGCGCCGCACCCTGGTTCTGACCAATCTCGGGCCGGCGCATACCAATGGTGACCTGGTGGCCTTTGTCCCGGAAACCAAAACCCTGTACTGCGGCGACATCTTCTATCCCGACAGCGTCGGCTATCTGGCCGAAGGCCATATGCAGGAATGGGTGCTGGCGCTGGAATTTCTGCAGTCACTGAACGCGGACAGGATCGTGGCCGGGACAGGAACGGTGAGCGACAGACGGGCCCTGACCGAATTCACCACCTTTTTCCGCGCCTTTCTGACCGAGGTCATTCGCCACCTCGAGGCAGGGCACAGTCTGCGCCAGACCCTCAATGACTTTCGCATGGAACCATGGCGCCACCGGCAGGATTATACCCGTTATATGGCCACCAACATCGAACACGCCTACAACCAGCTGAAAAACGCCATCTCGCCGAAAAAATGAAACGAAAAAGGGCCGGTCACCGCACCGCGGGACCGGCCCTTTTTCGTTAAAGGCAGCATGCTGGCTCAGCCTGACTTCTCCTCGTCTTCGTAAGTACGCCGCAGCAGCAGCGCCAGAATGCCGGCCACCACCAGCAAGACAACGGCAATACCGCCCCAGACCTTGCGCTGGCCCAGCTCAGACTTGATGCCGGCAATCTGAACCTCGACCTTCTCCAGATCCGCCTGCACCGCGGCCGTCCCCTCGTGGACCTTGTCGACATCAACGCTGTGGAACAGGCGATGGAAACTGTTGCGGGCCGAAAAGACCTTGCCGCGCATCGCCTTGACCGCAATGCCGACCCGATGCAGGCCGTCCAGATCCTTTTCCAGCTCGGCAATCATGCCATCGGTCGCCTCCAGCGCAGCACGGATGCGCGCCGCGCGCTCGAAGCTGTGGCAGCGGGTGCAGGATTTTTCGTTGATCAGTGCGAGCGAGGCCCGCTTGACCGCGTGATTGCTGTGACAGGTCACGCATTGTGGCCCCCCTTTGCCCAACGCCTTGCCATGTTTGCTGGCACCGTAATCCTGACGCACACCGATATGACAGCGGCCGCAGAAATCGGGGATGGCATTGGGTTCGGGCGCACCGATGAAACCTCGCTCGGGACTCATGGCCATGGCAAAATCGGTCGGATCGCCACCGTGACAGTCATGGCAGGAAATGCCATTTTTGCTGTGCACACTGCCGGCCCAGTCCCTGACCGGAGCCCCCAGATGACCCGGCAGGCCGGCATGACACTGCTGACAGACCGTCTGCGCCCGGGGCGCCGCTGCCTCAGGTGCGTCCTCGGCCAGAACGGCCCCTGCGCCGAAAACCGCCAGCACCAGGCTGGCAAAACAGAGAATAATCGCTCTCATGAGTAGTGCCCCCAGATGGAAATGGCGACCAGCAACAGCAGGCCGACCACGTAGCAGGTGACAAAGAAGGGTCGTTTGGCCGGACGGCGCTCCTCGCCCCGGTCGATAAACGGCAGCAGCGCCAGGAAGGTCATCAGCGCCCCCTGCGCCGCCAACCCGAGAAACTTGCTCGGGAAGATCTTCAGGGTCTGGTAGGCCCAGAGGAAATACCATTCCGGCTTGATGTGTTCCGGCGTGGTGAAAGGATCCGCCGGCTCCAGCGCGTCCAGAGGAATGAAGATCTGCGGCGCAAAGAAGGTCACAGCGACCAGGATCGCGAGAAAGAAGGCGACAATCCCCATTTCCTCGGTCGTGTAGTTGGGGAAAAAGGGGATGCCGTCCGGATGCTTCTCGTGGCTGTAGACCGGTCCGACCTGCGCGGGGCGGGCGTCCTTGCCGAAGGGAGGCGTGGAGATGCCACAGCGGCGCACGCAAAACAGATGGAAACCGATCAGGCCCATGAGCGCTCCGGGCAGCACCACCACGTGCAGGGCGAAAAACCGGCCGAGGGTCTGGGGCCCAACCGACGGTGAACCGCGCAAAAATTCAACCAGTTTCGGACCGATGACCGGCACGGCACCGGCGGCGTCGGTGGCGACCGTGGTGGCCCAGAAGGAAAGCTGGCTCCAGGGGAGCAAATAACCGGTCAGACACAGGGCCAGACCGAGGTTGAAAAGGATAAAGCCGGACAGCCAGGTGAGCTCACGCGGCTTCTTGTACGAGCCCATGAACAGCACTGACAACATGTGCAGCAACAACACGACGATGATGAGATTGCTGCCGACAGCATGCAGGTTGCGGATCAGCCAGCCGTAGGGAACCTCGTTGACGATGCGCTCAACACTGGTGAAGGCCTTTTCCGTGTCGGGCACATAGTGAATCATCAGCAAAATGCCGGTGAGAAACTGCAGCCCGAACAGGACCAGCAGTACGGTGCCAAGAGCATACCAGGCGTTGATGTTGCGCGGCACCAGATAGCCGGTGGTGTTCTGCTCCCAGAGGTCGCGCACCCCGAGGCGAACGTCGAGCCAGTCGATGGCTTTGCGAATCATGTCTGCCTCCTAGCCGATGACGATTTCGTCACCCTCGAGGGCGACCTTGAAGCTTTCCAGGGGCTTGGGCGGCGGCCCGCCGAGCACCTCGCCGGTGCTGGAAAAACGCCCGCCGTGGCATGGGCAAAGAAAAAAGCCCTTGTCCTTTTGCCACTTGACGATACACCCAAGATGGGTGCAGACGGCGCTCAGGGCGACATACCCCCCCGGTTTCGGCTGCAACAGCACCGCCGGCCTTCCCCTGAACTCAAACAGGTGGGCACCGCCGACCGGTACCTTGTCGCGACTGACCCGGACCTGGGCATCGGCCCCTCCTCCCGAACGGGGAGAGAGGTAGCGCAACACCGGCCAGGCGAACATGGCTGCCAGAGCGGCACCGATTCCGCCCAGCATCAGGCCGAGAAAACCGCGCCTGCGCACAGGAGTAAGCTCATTCTGCTCCATGGGATGGCTCCTTGCTTGCTGGTACATCAACTGTTTTGAGGATGGTCGATTGGCGGCAGTGCCGCCCAATGCAAATCGCAAAAATTATAGCTGATTCACTCAAGGACGCAAGAAAAAGATGACCATTTCGGTCCTCAAATACCGCATCAGGTCGCGTCACCAGGAGTTGGAGAGGACGTCACCAACCCGGGCGCGGTCCGGTGGCCCTGCGGGCGGGGCGGACCGGATCTGCCTCGAGCCCTTCGCCTCCCTATTTTTTGATACGCACCTGCACCGGCACGCGAATTTCGGGCAGGCGGGGGCTGCCGGTGGCGATCAGCAGGTAACCGCTGACCTGGTCCTTGCCTTCAGGGGCGCGGGCGACAACGTCGATGTTCAGGCTTTCGCCCGGAGCGAGATCGACGGGCTCGAAGGGGCTGGTCAGTTCTTTCGCCGTCGTGCGCACCGGACCGATGTGCACCGGTTCGGTCCCCTTGTTGGTCAGGCTGAGACTGACGGTCGATTCCTGCCCGGGGGCCAGCGGGCCGACAAGGATGGAGCGGCTGCTGACAGCGATCTCTTCCTGCACGGTGCCGCGCAGATGGAACTGCACCAGCTTGCGGGTCGGATCATTGCTGTAAAGATAAATGGTCTTGACGACACCGCCGTGAAAGCGGGTCGAGTCGAAGGTGGCCCGCACCTCGCCGGTTCCGCCCGGCGGAATCTCCCGCTCGGCCACCAGGGCGGCGGTGCAGCCGCAGGAGCTTTTCACCCGGTCGATAACCAGAGGCTCGTCGCCGGCATTGCGAAAAGTGAAGACCTGTTCGACCTTGTCACCCTGCAGCACGGTACCGAAATCGACATCCGTGGTGGTCACCTCAATACGCGGGCCGAGGGCCAGGGCGCCTACGGGAAAGAGGAGCAGCCAGAACAGCACAAGGAGCAATCGGGACATGGTACCATCCTTTCACGGAGAAGTCCTCCCGAGCTTAACGCCAACCCGGCTCAGGCCGCAAGGCCAACCCGTCGACTTTTTTCACTTTTAGGTTCATATCTGGCGACAGCTTGTATAGAATGTCTTTCCATATATCCAATCGGGAGACCATCTGTTTTCATGGCCGACTTCAAACTCAAACCGCTTTACTCAGCCGACACCATAGCCGAGACCGTGCGCCGCCTCGGACAGGAGATCACCCGGGATTACCAGGGGGAAGAAATCCTGCTGGTCGGCATCCTCAAAGGTTCCTTCCTGTTCATCGCCGATCTGTGCCGGCAAATCGATGTCCCTGTCACCGTCGACTTCATGCGCCTTGCCAGCTACGGTTCCGAAACCCAGTCCTCCGGCATTATCGAATTCCGCAAGGATTTGGAGATGTCCATCCGTGGCAAACATGTCCTCGTCGTGGAGGACATCATCGACAGCGGCCTGACCCTGCAGTCTTTGCTGCACCGCCTGCGTGAACGCGAGCCCGCGTCCCTGAAGGTCTGCGCCCTGATTGACAAGCGCGCACGGCGCGAGGTGCAAATCGAGGCTGATTACGTCGGCCTGACCATGGATGACGGCTTCATCATCGGCTACGGCCTCGACTACGATGAGCGCTACCGCAATCTCGACGGCATCTATATCGCCGAAATGGACTGAATTGTGCCTTTCACCCTGCCTGGGAGGGGTAGGACATGATTATTCAGTGTGACGCATGCCAAACCCGGTTCCGACTTCCCGAGGACAAACTCAAGCCTGGTGGTGTCAAAGTGCGCTGCACCAAATGCGGCCAGGTGTTCAGGGTTGACGCCCCCCCGGCACAATCCGAACCGGCTCCTGCGCCGGCCCAGACCGACCAGCCCCCGGCATCGGCTGACTCCCCCGCCGGATCGGCGCAGGCAGAACCCCTGCCGGGAAAGGCAACCTCTGCCGGTGAAGAAAAAGCCGACGACTTCGATTTCGACGCATTCAACATGGAGAGCATCGACGGGGAGGAGCCGGGCTCCGGGCCATCAGCTCCGCAACTGGACCTGGACGGAGAACTGCCCGATCTCGACCTTCCGGACGATTTCTCCTTCGACGAGCCCTCATCTTCGTCCCCGGCCGCCACGGACGCCTTGTCCGAGGACAATGACGAGTTGCTGGCCGATTTTTCCCCCGACGACCTGCTGGACGAAAACGAGCGCCTCGACACCCTGATTGGGACTTCTGAAGAAGAATCCACCGCTGCCTCGGACGACAGCGGCGACTACTGGGACACGGCGGCTATCGAACCGGGCGAACCGAATATCGGTGGAGACCTCGGGGAAACCTACGAGATGGACAGTGAAACCGACAGCAGTCAGGCGCTGCCGGAACTCGATTTTCCCGACCCCTCAGAAATCGACACCGACCTGTTTGAAGAGCAGGGTCAAGGCGAAGAGCAGGAGGACCTGCCCGGCTTTGAGCTCGACGCCGACGCACCCTCCGGCGACGGACAAATCAGCGATGACTTTGTTTTTGAGGAAGCACCGGACGATTTGGGTGAATCATCCCCCCTGCCGGACCTGCCGGGGCAGGGCAAGCTCCCCGCCGCAGCGGAGGTCTCCCAGGCAACCGGAACCGGCGGCAAGCCGGCTGCAACGCAACCACCGCCGCGCCCAAGGCGCCGGGCCGCCCCTCCCAAGCGCCGGCGCAAAAAGAAAAAGAGCCGGGCGCTGCCGCTCTTTTTCCTGCTGCTCCTGACCCTTGCCGGCGGTTACTACTGGCTCGCCCAGCGCCAGGGGACCTGGGACCCGGTCATTCTGGCCAACTATCTTCAGGGCCTGGTGGAAAACAAACCCAAGGTCGATCCGACTGTCAACATCGAGCTGAGCAAACTCAAGGGGATGTTTGTCACCAACCAGAGTGCCGGCCAGCTGTTTGCCATCTCCGGATTCGCCGTCAACCGCTACCAGCACCCTCGCTCAACGGTTACGGTGCGTGGCGTCATCTACAACCGCAAGGGAGAGCCGGTCATGCAGCAGACGGTTTTTTGCGGCAATCCCCTGGATGAGGCCGCACTGCGCACCCTGCCCTGGTCCAAGATCGAGGAATCGATGAACAACCAGTTCGGCGAAGCCCTGTCCAATCTGGACATCGCGCCGGGCAAGGCCGTGCCCTTCACCATTGTCTTCAAAAACCTGCCAAGTGAAGTGGCCGAGTTCAATGTTGTCGTCGTAGACTCCCGCCCCGGTTCACAGTAACGCCCGGGACAAAACAGACACAAAAAAAGCCACCGGCCAAGCGGTGGCTTTTTTTTGTTGCCGGGCTGTGCCCTCAGGCCGGGCTGATGGCATCAACCGGGCAGGTGTCGACACAGGCACCGCAATCGGTGCAGGTGGCCGGGTCGATAACCCGCTTGTCATTCTGCTCGCTGATGGCCTCGACCGGGCAGACCGGTTCGCAGGCACCGCAGTTGATGCACTCATCGCTGATGGTGTGAGCCATGGGTAACCTCCTCGTGTTGAAATGTTTGAGATGGGGCTGGCAAAGCCGCCAGCCGAATTTTAATGCCAACGTATACCGCAAGTCCAGCCGAAGAAGGATAAAAATCTTGCCATAACCACCCGCTTTCGGCTAGGCTTTCATGGCGATTTTAAAACTGTGGTTTATTTTGTATCTTATCGTTTTGCAAGGGGAATTCTGGTCAAATATTTTTTTGGTCTGACAAAACAGGAAACAGGGAGAGTGGCGGTTTCTGCCGCCGAAACAAGGGAGGAGGTTTTTTATGGATATTCTTGCATTGAATTGTGGCAGCTCATCGGTCAAGTACCAGCTCTACGACTGGGAACGCAAGGAAGTCATCGCCAAGGGCATGGTCGAACGGGTCACCATCGGCGATTCCTTTATCGTCCACGAAGTCCCGGGCCGCGAAACCTACCGGGAAGAATATGAGTGCCCCGACCACAAGGTCGCCATCCACCTGATCGTCAAGATTCTCACCGACCCGAAGTACGGCGTGCTTGATGACATGAGCAAAATCAGCGCCGTGGGCCACCGGGTGGTGCATGGCGGGGAAAAGTTCACCCGCTCGGTGCTCATTGATGACGCCGTGCTCGAAGCCATCAAGGAAGTGCAGCATCTGGCGCCGCTGCACAATCCGCCCAATATCGCCGGTATCGAGGCGGCCCAGGCGACTCTTCCCGATGTGCCGCACGTCGCCATCTTTGACACCGCGTTCCACCAGACCATGCCGGAACATGCCTACATGTACGCCCTGCCTTATGAGTGGTATGAAAAATACGGGGTACGTCGCTATGGCTTTCACGGCACCAGCCACCTGTATGTCTCCAAGCGCGCGGCAGTGCTGCTGGGCAAGGATCCCAAAGACTGCAACATCATCACCATGCACATCGGCAACGGCGTCTCCCACACAGCCATCAAGGGGGGCGTTTCCGTTGACACGTCCATGGGCCTGACACCGCTGGAAGGTGCGGTCATGGGCACCCGCTGCGGCGATATCGACCCGGCTATTCCGCTCTTCATCCAGCAGAAGGAGGGACTGACCCCCAAGGAAGTCGACTCGATTCTGAACAAGAAATCGGGGGTACTCGGCATTACCGGCCAGTACACCGACCGGCGTGACGTGCTGGAAGGAATCGAGAACGGTGATGAGCGTTGCAAACTGGCGCTGGAAATCGAAGCCTACCGCCTGAAAAAGTACATCGGCGCCTACTGCGCTGTTCTCGGCCGTCTCGATGCCGTGGTCTTTACCGCCGGGGTCGGCGAAATGGGTTGGAAAATCCGGGAAAAGGCCCTGGAAGGTCTGGAACACATCGGCATCAAGCTCGACCGCGAGGTCAATTGCAACACCATGACCCGCAAAAAGGAAACGATGATTTCCACGGCCGATTCGCCGGTGAAGGTGTTCGTCATCCCGACCGATGAGGAGCTGGTCTTCACCGAAGACGTGGTCGCCATTCTGGAGGAGACCTACACCGACCACATGAACTTCACGTATTCGTTCAGCTCCCCGGAATTCCAGCGCAAATAGCACACCTCGGGCACCGGCACACAGGGGCCGGTGCCCGAAAACCATCAGCGCCCGTAGATATCCGATCCGCGGGTGCGGCTGCGGGACAGATCGTAGCGGAACCAGGCCTTGACCACCAGCCGGTCCTTGGGGTAGGCGCTGGGCAAAGCCCCGTAGGGAGCCCCCTTGCGCACCGCCGCCATGGCGGCCCGATCCAAGGCCGGGTAGCCGGAAGTCAGCAGCAACTCGACGTTGACCACCTCACCGCTGCGGTCGAAAGTCATCCGCAACAGACAGGCGCCCTCTTCACCACGATGTACGGCTTCGGACGGATAGTTCCAGACATTGTAGATGTTGGTGCGAAGGCGCTGAAAAAAGGAAAAGAGCAGATCCTGGCCCATATCGAGCCAGACTTCGTCCCCCTCGGCGACATCGGCGCGCTCCTTGCGGCGCCATTCGGGTCCCAGGCGGGCGACGGTGGTGTCGGGCAGCTGCAGCAGTGATTGCAGATCGGGCAAAGGTTCGGCCGACGGCGCGGTTGTTCCCGCCGTCCCCCTGGTCGGACCCGGTTGCGGCTGCACCGACCGCGGCGTTTTGACCGGTGACTTGCGCGTCTTGTGCGCCGAAGCCGGAGCCCCCCTGGCGGGTTGCGGGGCCACCATGCGGGGACGCGGACGTTCGGCAGCAGGGGCCGGAGCATCGGGACGCATTTCCTCGGGGCGGTCGCCGCGGGGCGCCTGCTCCTTTTCCACCACCTGGTTGCGCGCCCCAAGCCTTTTGGGCAGTTTTTTCCGGGGTTTGTCCAGCTCTGGCCGGATGGGCGCATCGAGATCGCGCGGCAAAAGAGTGACCAGAATCTTTTCGGGCTTTTTCGCCGCGGCGCGCAAAGGAGCGATATCGCGCAGCAGCCAGAGAAGCAGCAGGTGCAACAGCACGGAGAGCAGCAGGCAAAACCAGAGAAGATTCTGTTGACGGGCCAGACGTTTCATACCGCAAAGTGCCCGCGATTATAACGCAAACATTCGTGGAGAGGGGAAGGAATCGGCTGGGCCGATTCGACAGCAGACAGGTTTGTCCAACCAGCATCACAGGAGGAGAGTTGCCATGCATCTTGTCGAACAGATCAAAGCCAAAGCCAGACAAAATCGCCAGACCGTGGTTTTGCCCGAGGGGTATGACAATCGCATGATCGAAGCCGCCGGCCGCATTGTCGGTGACGGGCTCGCCGATGTCGTCCTTTTGGGCAATCCGGACAACCTCAAGGCCAGGGCCGCGGAAATGAATGTCTCCCTTGACGGGGTGACGCTGCTGGATCCGAAAGCGTCCGACCGCCTGGACGCCTATGTCGAGGAGCTGGTCAAGCTGCGTGAAAAAAAGGGGATGACCGCCGAAAAGGCCCGCGCCACCCTGACCGCCGAGGACAATCTCTTTTACGGTGCCATGATGGTTCGTCTCGGCGATGCCGGGGGGATGGTCGCCGGGGCCTACAACACCACCGGAGACGTGTTGCGCGCCGCCTTCCAGGTCATCGGCACCGCTCCGGGCATCAAAACGGTCTCGTCGGTCTTTCTCATGATCACCAAAACTCCGGAATTCGGTGAAAACGGCACCATCTGCTTCGCCGACTGCGCCGTCAATCCCAATCCCGACGCCCAGGCGCTGGCCGAGATCGCCGTCTCCACCGCCGCCAGCTGCCGCAGCTTCCTCGGCGCCGAACCCCGGGTCGCCATGCTCTCCTTCTCGACCAAGGGGAGCGCCAGCCATCCCGACTGCGACAAAGTGCTCGAAGCCCTGAAGATTGCCCGCGACCTGGCGCCCGAACTGCAGATCGACGGCGAACTGCAGGCCGACGCCGCCCTGGTTCCCAAGGTCGGAGCCAAGAAAGCGCCGGAATCGCCGGTGGCCGGCAAGGCCAACGTCCTGGTCTTTCCCGACCTGGATGCCGGCAACATCGGCTACAAGCTGGTCGAGCGCCTGGCCGGCGCCGAGGCGGTCGGTCCGATCATCCAGGGGCTGGCCAAACCGGTCAACGACCTGTCGCGCGGCTGCAGCGTCGACGACATCGTCTCCGTCGCCGCCATCACCGCGGTCCAGGCCCAG
>CAZCUR010000052.1:12306-18290 GCA_964501815.1 uncultured Geothermobacter sp. | reverse complement strand
GGCCAGTCTGTTTCTGGCAGTGGGGGCACAGTACGTTCAGGACTTCAACCAGAACCACCTCGGCGGGGATGTCGCCAAGGCGGAAAGAAGCCCCTTCAGGGAGCCCCAGATAGTGGCGCGCCTGTGGGGTACGGGGTGCTTCCAGAGGCAGGTCGGGAAAGCGCTCACCCAGATCAATCGGAGTGGCGTGTGCGCCGTTCGCTGCCAGCGCCAGACCCAAAAGAAAGAAAAGGATCAGGAGGCGTTTCATGGTGCCATCGCGGGCGCTCCGGAGCCTGTTACAGCTCCGGAGCGCGTTGGTCTTAACCCTGTTCTTCTGCCAGCGGCAGCATCTTTTCCGCCAGCGTGTACAGGAGCAGACAGGCAGAAATGGCGCCGATGACGATGGCGACTTCCGTCAGCGAAGGGGAGTAACTGAGCAGGCCGTTGACCAGATTGGCCGTTCCTTCGCGCATGGTGACAAGTTGCCCGGCAATGACCAGGTCATAGCGCATGAAGAAGATGCCGATGGTTGCGGACAGCCCGGCCGCCATGACGCCGCGCGGCGTGCGGGTTTTGCGATTGAGCAGCAGCAGAACCGGGATGGCCAGGCCGAGCAGGACTTCGAAGAACCAGAAATTGAAAGAGAGCGGGCCATTGATGAGGGCCATGGTTGCTTCATATTTTCCTGGCGGCGTGCCGTAGAGCCCCGGGATGATTTTCCAGATGACGAAAAAGACCAGAATCATCAGAAACAGGGCCTGCAGTTTTCCCAGGGTGGCCATGAAATCTTCATATTTTTGTGGCATCAGACCGTGTTTGGGCTTGTAGTTGAAGTAGACGATCATGCTGATGATGGCGCCACCGGAAACCAGAGCCGAAAGGATAAAGTAGATCGGCAGAAACGAACCGTGCCAGAACGGACGCGCTTCCAGCAGCCCGAAGACGGCGCCGAGGTTTGAGTGCGCCGAGATGGCGGCGATAAATCCGAGCATGCCCATGGCGAACGCGCCCTTGTGGGCCCCTTTCATGAGAAAGAAGAATTCGCCGCACAGAAGAACCAGGTACAGTCCGTAGAGGGTTCCCATCCACCAGATGGCGGAATGGAAATTGGGACTGAGCAGGGCATAGATGCCCATGCGGATAGGGTGGTTCAGTTCCATGGCGATGGTGCCGAATCCGCACAGCAGGGTCAAAATGGCGAGCAGAATGGCGCGTTTGCCGATGAACTCGAATTTTTCAATGCCGAACACGTGTCCCAGGCTGGAGACGAGGCAGAGTCCCGTACTGGAAACCACCAGAAAAACGTAGGTGGCGATCAGAATGCCCCAGGGAATTTCACGGGTGACATTGTAGACCTGGGCGTGGCCATGCAGAAAGACGTTGATCGCGCCGGCAAGGCCGACAAGGACGCCGACGCAAAGCAGTCCCAGCCAGATCGGCAGGCCTGGACGAAGTTTTGTTGGGCTCATGGCTCTCCTCCTAGATCAGGTAATAGAGATTGGGTTTGGTCCCCTGGGCCGGTTTCAGAACCCGCGACGGGTATTTCGCCAGCAGTTTTGAGACCTCACTGCAGGGGTCGTTGAGGTCGCCGAAGACCCGCACCTTGGTCGGACAGGTTTCAACACAGGCCGGGATGCGACCGACATAAACGCGCTGCATGCAGAAGGTGCATTTGTCGACCGCGCCGATGTCCTCGTTGTAGTAACGGGCGTTGTAGGGACAGGCGGTCATGCAGTATTTGCAGCCGATGCACTTGTCCGCATCCACATGGACGATGCCGTCCGGATTGACGGTTGTCGCCCGGGTCGGACAGACATGCGCGCAGGGCGGGTTGCTGCAGTGCTGGCACTGGCTGGGGGTAAAACTCTGGCCGAGATTCGGGTACTGGCCGCGCAGTTTTTCCTCATCGACCCAGTTGCGATAGTTTTCCCGACCGAGAGGGACGTTGTTTTCCGCCTTGCATGCGACGGTGCAGGCCTTGCAGTCGATGCAGCGACGGGTGTCGAGTACGATGGCGAACCGCTTGTTTTTCATGGTTGCTTATCTCCCTGGAGGATTCTCATACCGGTTTGACGTCGACAAAGGTTTCATGCATGGCGGCGTTGCCGGAGATGGCGTCATGGCGGCTTTCGATCAGGGCGGCGTCACAGCCGCCTTTGCCGTAAACCGTTCTGAGCCCTTTTGACAGCACTCCGAAGCCGTGGGCCATGTAGACGCAGTCGGGCCGGATCTTGTCGGTGACCTCAAGGCGCAGGACCTGTTCGCCGACAGCACTGCTCACCCTGACCATCATGCCGTCTTTCAGTCCCCGGCGCCGGGCCTCGTCGCTGTTCAGCCAGAGGGTGTTCTCGGGCATGATCTCGTTGAGGTACTGGTTGTTGGCCGTGGTGCCGTGGGTGAAGTAGGCGTGCCGGCCCACCAGCAGACGGTACTTGTCCGGGGGGACCGGTTTGGGGGTCCGGTAAACCGGGAGTGGATCGAGCCCCTTTCGGGCGTATTTCTCCGAGTAGATTTCGATTTTGCCGCTTTTGGTGCGCAGCCGCTTGCCACGGGTCTTGCCGTAGGTCGGTTCGGTTTTTTCGTAATAAACTCCTTTGGTTTTCAGCGCCTGCAAAATCTCCGGCCGTCCCTTGACCTGGGTTGCAATGACCTCGTCCATGGTGAACTGGAACTGTTCGGCGATGTCCGGACCGAGGCGTTTGGCCAGCTCCTTCATGATCCAGATGTTCGGCTTGCTTTCGAACATCGGTTTGATGCAGGGCTGGCGCCAGACAACCACCGGGAGGATGCCGCCCAGGGATTCGAGTGGGTCCTGGCGTTCCAGGTAGGTCGCTTCGGGCAGGACGACGTCGGAGTACCACGCGGTATCGCTCATGGTGATATCGATGGTGCAGATGAAGTCCATCTGGTCCATCATTTTCAGGCTTTTGGCGCGATCGGGCACCGAGGCCAGCACGTTCTGCTTGTAGACCATCATCCCCTTGACCGGATAGGGCTTGCCCTCAAGCACGCGCTCCCGGAACGGAACCCAGGCGCCGTCTTTTTCCGACAGATAGGCGACGCTGCCGGCATCAAGCCGGTCCGGCACATCGTCGTACCAGGGTGCCAGGTAGTCATGCTTGCCGATGGGGATTTTGCTGTTGGGGACCAGCCCGCCTTTTACGTCCCAGTTGCCGATGATGGCGTTGAGGATGGCGATGCCCCGGCGCAGCTGGGTATCGTCGGTCATGAAGGACGAGCGCCGTCCCTGGTAGTACACGGCCCTGGGGGCGGCCATGGCGAATTCCCGGGCGATGCGGCGGATGTCGGCGGCAGGAATTTCGCATTCCCGCTCGGCCCACTCGGGGGTGTAATTGCGCACATGCGGAATGAGTTTGTCGAATCCGACGCAGTTTTCCTTGACGAATGTGCGGTCATAGAGCCCTTCGTTGACGATCACGTGGATCATCGCCAGCACGAAAGCGAGGTCGGTTCCGGCCTTGATCGGATACCACTGATCCGCCTTGGCGGCGGTTTTGGTGAAACGCGGATCGAGATAAATCAGTTTGCGCCGGCCGCCCTCCCCCTTGAGCAGGTCGATGGAGTCAGGTGTGATCAGGGCTTCGCTGCGGTTGGCGCCGCTCATGATGATGTAGTCGGCGTTGAGAACGTCCGGAGTGGGGTTGGTGCCGAAAGTCGCCGACATCCCCTGGATGTTGGAAGAGAGGCACAGGGTCGGGTGACGGATGGTGTTGGGGGACCCAAAGCATTCTGCCAGCTGCAGGAAAAAATGGTCCTGGTAGGTCCCTTCAGTTGAGGCGAACATGACACCGGCGCGGGTGTACTTGTCCGCAATTTCGTTCATCTTTTTGGCCACCAGATCGAGAGCCTCTTCCCAGCTGGCGCGGCGGAACTTGCCTTCACCCCTCTTGCCGGTGCGAATCAGCGGATACTTGAGCCGGTCGGGGTCGTAAACCACGCCAATCCCGGCGTTGCCGCGCGCGCACAGCATGGCGCGACTTTTGATGAAGTGCGGATTGGGGTCGAGTTTTTCGATGACACCGTTGCGGACCCGGGCGATGACGCCGCATTTGTTGACACACATGCCGCAACTGGTGAAGACGTCCTCGTTCGGGCCGGCCTGGGGTTTGCTGACGTTTCCGGTTTTGGCCAGCGCATGCAGAACCTTGACCTGTGAACCGACTGCAGCTGTCGCCAGCGTGCATGACGACAGCCCGAGGAAGCGGCGACGGCTCAGTTTTTTGTCGAGCAGGGACACGGCGAACTCCTTTTTCACATAGTGTTTGTTAATTCGAATACTTGGATTATTGTCCCCGAAAAGGAGGGAGCGTTCACGCTCCCCCCTTGTCCGGACTGTCAGAATTTCAGAGTCAGGGAGGCATAGCCGTCCCAGGCGGTGTCGGATACGGGCAGCATGGAATAAGCCTTGCCGTCCAGCACGTCGTCGACCTTGACCGGCTTGCCCACCGGCGAGCCGCTGCCGGTGTATTCGTAGTCGTAGTAGAGGCCGCCGACCTTGATGAACATGTTCGGGTTGATGTCGAAGATGTAGTAGGCCTCGCCGACATGACCGCGGGTGGCGAGTTTGCTGCCGAGGGCGTCATCCTGGGCCTGGGTGAAGGGGGTCCAGTACTTGGAGCCGTAGTTGTATTCGACACCGAATTTGCCCAAGGGAGCCGGAATCTGCAGGCCGACATAGATGCCGTAGCCGTCCTGGGTGTCGTCGTTTTCGGCCCGGACCGGGACCAGGATGATTTCATTGCCGTCGGCGCTCAGGGCCGGCTCAAAGATGGCGTCGGTGCCCATGCCGCCGAACAGGCCGGCCTTGCCGTTGGGGCGCAGCTCGGTCCAGCCGAAGGAGCCGAAGTATTTCAGCCCGTTCTCTTCCTCACGCTCAAAGCCGATACCGCCGAGCAGCATGTCGCCGATGACCGTGCTGGGCTGATAGCGGGTGACGAAGTTGAAACCCGGGAACTTCTGCTGGTCCTTGTAGAGGGTCGGGGCAAAGATGCCGACCAGCTGGGACGGGAAGGCGAACACACCCTTGAAGCCGTCGACTACGTCCAGAGCGGCGAAGGCGGTCAGCTGCACGAAGGTGGAACCGTCGTTGTAGAGGTCGAGGTTGAGCCCGCCCAGATGGGTGTCTTCGGTGGCGATATTGCTGCCGTAGTTGTCGTAGAGCTCGCCATTGCCCCATTGGGATTCGAATCCCTGGCCGTAGCAGAAGCGGGCGGTCATACCTTCAATCCCGGTCAGGTCGGCCAGTTTGTAGCCGATGGTGACACCGTCGAAGTTGAAATGCACCAGGTGGCCCGAGGGGGTGCCGCCGCGCATCTCATTCTCACGCACTTCGCTGGGGGGGCCGTAGGTCGAGGGACGGCGGCCGATGGAGAGGTAAAAGTTGCTGCCGCCGATGTCGTGCCAGCTGAAATAGGCGCGCTCGACCCGCAGCCAGTCGCCGGTGGTGTTGCCGCCGTCGGTGCCGTCCATGGTGAAGGCGTTCCAGGAATCGAACACCTTGACGCCGGTTGAATCGCCCCAGTTCTTGTACATGGACAGGCGCGCGGAAAAATTGACGTTGTCAGCCACCTTGGCTTTCATGCCCAGACGCAGGCGGGTGGTGTAGAGGATGTCGTTGTTGAGGTCCGACTTGGGAGGTTTGACTCCCATCCTGCCAGGAATCAGCGGGAAAGGCATGACGCCGGAGAAACTTCCGAGGGCTGCCGGCGTAAGCCCATAAGGGCCGGCAAAATTGGCAATGGGGCCAGGGTTAAAGAAGTCATCGCTCGGGTCAGCTGGCGTCCCGTTATCGTTCACACTGAATCCCCAGGCGGTTGGGTCCGCCATGGCTTGGGCCATGAACGAATCAAAGTCAAAATTGACCGCCGGGTTCCACACCGTATCCTGGTAGTGCAGGGTGTCCGCCTTGACGCGCATGTCTCCGTAAAAGCTGATGCGGTCGGTGGCGCTGTGCAGGGTGTTCTTGTCGATCTGCTCCTGCA
>CAZCUR010000052.1:0-12206 GCA_964501815.1 uncultured Geothermobacter sp. | reverse complement strand
AAGCTGATGCGGTCGGTGGCGCTGTGCAGGGTGTTCTTGTCGATCTGCTCCTGCAGGTAATCGATCTCTTCGTACAGTTTATCGACCTTTTTCTTCAGGTCGCTGACGTCATCAGCCAAAGCCAGGCTCGGGACGAGCAGAAGCAAAAGCGCAAATATCGTTGTAAAACGCTTCATGGTGTGCCTCCTGATGTGGGGTTCAAGAACAATTAACCGCAGGTTTCCGGCTGGTCGGAATCGGCGGCGTGGTCATAGAGGAACTGGAAGATGTCGTTCAGGTCCTTGTCCTTGTACTTGCCCCAGATCTCCGGTTTGGCTTTGTGCTGGTCCCGTTCGAAGAAGCGTTTCCACTGGCTCTGGGTTTTGGAAAGAGGTGTCAGGGCGCCACCCTCGGCACCGGCTACATGACAGGCCTTGCAGGTTTTTTTGAACAGATATTTCCCCTTCTTGGGGTTGCCCTTGCCCAGGGCCATGGCGCTGGTGGCCGCGAACAGCAGAATGGCCAGAATGGCGATGATGCGGCTGGTCTTTTTCATGACTACCTCCATGTGGTTTCTGACGCCCGCGCGTCGTGTTTTCACCGGATCGGATGAGCCGACCGATTTAATTATTTTTCTGAATATTCGGCTTTCACGAATTGTGCCAGAGTTAAATTGAAAATCATGGGCGAACGCTAATCATGCAAGATGACAAGAAATTTTTGTGAACGCTAATGTTTGGGGCGGCTCAATGAAACCGAACCTGGGGCAAAGGGGCCGGGAAAATGGCAATTTGCCCGCCATAATGCAGTGAAATAACTGAGAAGAAATTTCTCCCTTTGTCTATTTCAATATCGGTATGACTGAATGAAGCTTTAGGAAAAAAAGTCAGGATTCCGGTGCGGGTCACCGGAGCGGGAAGGGAAGGTTGGGCTGTCGGGTCAGAGTTCGGGGTCCATGTCGTCGATGGACGGCTCCGGGTCGTCCTCGTCCGACAGCTCATCGTCAAAATCTTCGTCGAGAAAATGATCGAGAAACTTGCGGTTCGATTTCAGACAGCGTTCGATATCGCGTTGCAGCTCGGCCAGTTCGGGGAAACGCTCTTCAGGCCGGTTGTCGTTGTCCGGGGATGGGGCTGATTCGGTGGCCATGTCGTTTCGGGCATGGTCTTCGGTCATGGCAGCTCTCCGAGAATGGTGTCGTAAAGGGCGGCGTATTGCTGAGCCGACCGGCGCCAACTGTAATCCCGTTGCATGCAGGATGCAACCCGTTGGCGCCAGGTGGCGTCCTCCGCGAAGTGGCGCAGAGCCCTTTGCAGGGCACTGGCCAGTGCGCCCGGGTCGGCGTCAGCAAAGACGAAGCCGCACCCGTTGTCGCCGTCCCGGTCGAAATCGGCAATGGTGTCGGCCAGCCCGCCGGTTCGGCGCACCACCGGGACGGCGCCGTAGCGCAGGGCGATCAGCTGCCCCAGTCCGCAGGGCTCGAAACGGCTCGGCATGAGAAACAGGTCGGCGCCACCGTAGATGCGCCGGGCCAGAGCGTCGTCGAAACCGATACGAACGGCGACTTTTTCGGGCCAGCCCGTTTCCAGTTTTCGCAGTTCGGCGGCGAGGGCAGCATCGCCGCTGCCGAGAAACGCAAATTGGATCGGGGTTTCGGCGAGGGCCTGCCAGGCCTCCAGGACCAGGTCGATGCCCTTCTGCCGGTCGATGCGGGTGACCATGGCCAGCAGGGGAAGATGGCTGTCGACCGCCAGTCCCAGCTCCTGCTGTAGTGCAGATTTGCACCGGGCTTTCCCGGCCGGGTCGCTGCTGTCGTAGTTGGCAGGCAGGCAGGGATCGACGGCCGGGTCCCAGTCATCCGGGTCGATGCCGTTGAGGATGCCGCATAGCCGTGACCTTTTTTCCTGCAGAATGCCCTCAAAGCCGCAACCGTATTCTGACGTAAGGATTTCCGCTGCATATCCCGGCGAGACCGTGTTGATACGGTCGGCGAACTGGATTCCGGCCTTGAGGAAGGAGAGCTTGCCCCAGTATTCGAATCCTTCCATGCAAAACAGCTCCTGGGGCAGGTGCAGGGTTGCCACCAGCTGCGAAGGGAACAGCCCCTGATAGGCGAGGTTGTGGATGGTCAGCAGGCTGCCGGTTTTGGAGAAGAAGCTGTCCCGCTTTTTCTCCAGATGCAAAAGCAGGGGGAGCAGCCCGGTCTGCCAGTCATGAACGTGAAGAATGTCGGGTTGCAGATTCAGGGTGCGCAGGGCCGCGAGAACCGCGTGGCAGAAAAAGCCGTAGCGTTCGCCGTTGTCGGGAAAATCTCTGCCGTCAACACCGTAAAGCCCTGGGCGGTCAAACAGCTCCGGTTGGTCGATGAACCAGACGTCGATGCTGTCGCGACGCAGATGGCTCAGCTCCGCCCGCAGGTCCCGGTCTCCCAGCCGGATGGCAACCTGATGACCGGTGTTGTCCGGAGCAAAGCCCCGCTGGCGGACCATGCGGTGCCCGGGCAGCAGGACCGCCACGCGGTGCCCCCATTGCGCCAGGGCCCGGGGCAGGGCGCCGACCACATCCCCCAGCCCGCCGGTTTTGGCAAAGGGGGTTGCTTCGGACGCGGCAAAAACAAGGGTTCGTTTTTTTCTGTTCATGACGGATGTTCCTGGACTTCGAGCCATCCTCCGGGAATGACTGCCGCCGCATCGGCCGGAGGCCCTTCGGAATCCGGGCTCAGATCGAGCAGGATGCGATAGTCGTATGCGCCGAGGTCCACAGCAAGCCCCCGGCGTTCAAGCTGCCGGCGGTCAAGCCAGATGCGTCGTCGGTCGTGATGTTCCAGGCCTGTCAGCCAGCGACAGCCCTCGGGCAGCCCGGGAATTGCAGGCCATGCCTTTTGGTCGGCGGACCCGTGCAGGATACCATGAACCGGGCGGTCGCTGTTGTTGACCAGAACCAGGGCGTGCTCGTCGCCGCTGCGGTTGCAAAAGGCATAAACATCCTCGCAGATCCCTTCCGGGGTTTCCAGGTCCAACAGGTGAAAGTGTTCGGCGCCGGCGAACAGACGCCGGCGGCGCAGCAGCGGAAAGATCTGGTTCTGATGATGCCGGAAAAAGCCGTCATCAACCTGTTCGTCGAGCAGCGGGCGCAGAAATTCCATGCCGTATTTTTCCCGCAGGCCCTCCACCTGTCCATGGCCGAACAGCGGCAAACCCGGGAGGGTGGCGAGCAGGACGGCCACGGCGAAGTATTTGTCACCCTTGCCGAACTGTTCGACCGCCGTGGCTTCATCCGGGTTGTTCATGAAATTGACAAAACGTTGCAGGATGCCTCTGTCGGTGGCGATGATTTCCCGCAGAATGGCGCGAAAGCGCTGGTTGTGTCCGTCGCGCAGCATGTGCATGAAGGCGCTGTTGTAAACCCGGTGCATGCCGAGTTCGCGCACGAAAAAACCTTCGAGCATCCAGAAGGCCTCGGCAATCAGCAGGGTTTGCGGTGCTTTCCTAGACATGGTGTCCACGAGCTCGCGCCAGAACTCCTCCCCGAAGGCCTGATCAAACTGCGCGGCGCTCAACGCGAACCGTTCCCGCGAGGGAATGCCGGCCCCGCCGCCGGGAAGAGGGTACCAGAGCCGCTGAAAGTGGCGCTTTGCCAGGGTCATGGCGGCGTCGAAGCGAATGATGTCGAAACGCCGGGCAATGGCGACGACAAGATCGATCATGGCCGTGCGCACTTCGGGTTGCAGGTAGTCGAGCTGGGCGGTGTCGTTCCAGGGGAGGTGGGTGCCGTCGTTGCCGTGATAGATGTAGCGGGTTGTGCGGGTGGGGCGGTGATGATGGCGAAAGACCACGGCGGCCTTGCTGTGATCCCAGTACCCGTCTTCAAGCTGCAGTTCGATAGCGGGATCAGCAGACAGATTCGGGCCGGTGAAACGGTAGTCGTCGTAGGGAGGCGTCGCGGTCTGGATAAAACGCTCCGGGTAGCGCCGGATCCATTCGGAGTCGAGGCCAAAATGGTTGGGCACAACATCGCCGCACAGGCGCAGACCGGCCTTGAGGCAGCGGCGGCGGAAGCGCTCGAAGGCCTCCTCACCGCCCAGAGCCGGATCGATGCGATAGGCGTGCAAGGCGTAGGCGCTGGCGGCGGCATCACGATTGCCGCGCAGCTGTTTGATGCGGGCTGAAGCCGCCGAACGTTGCCACAGGCCGATGGGCCACAGGGCGGTGAAGCCGCAGGCGCTCAATGCGCGCAGGGCCTCGTCCGGGATGTCGTCCAGGGTGGAGACGGGTCGGGCAAAGCGCCGTGCCAGCTGATACATCCAAACCGGCAGGGTTTTGGCGACCAGCACCGTTTCGGCCATCCAGTCGGCATCCGGAGAAAAGCGGGCGCCCTCCCGGGGGCCTGCCAGCCCCGGGCCAGTCACCGGCCCGGGCCCTCCCGGTCCCGCCGCCGGAACGTGCGGCAGGGTCTGCGCAAGGGGATGCCGGATTTCGGTCGCCAGCAGTTCTTCACACAGGCGCCGGATTTCGACGATCTGTTGTTCGAGGCTGTGCGGGTGACGGCGGACGGGTGCCAGCAGCCGATCGAGGACCAGACGCCAGGGCATCCTGCCACCCTCCTGGTCGCCGGGCGGGGCGACCAGGTCGGCATAGAGGGGATGGGCGCGCAGGTCCGCGTCGTCAAACAGGGGGCGCAGTTGTTGTCCTGCCGGATTCAGGTTCAGCGCCGCCACCAGCACAAGGTCCGCAGCGGAGGGCGGCAAAAAATCCTGTTTGGAGCCGGTCGGGGGAAAGTGACGGCGGAAATGGCTCAGCAGCGAGATATCCATTTCTCCGGCATCCCGGCCGAATTCGGCGGCCAGAAGGCGCTGCAGATGATACCAGGTGGCAAGCTTCTCCAGAGGTTCGATTCCTTGAAGACCGAGAGCCCCGGCCAGCGACTGAAACCGGCGCGCGCGCCTGGTTTCGGCATCATCCGCAGTGTCTGGCTCGTAGCCAAGCAGGCGCCGGGCCTTGCCGGACAGCGGCAGGTCATCCTGAAAATAGCCGGATTGCTTCATGGCATCAGCAGGGAGCAAGACCGCGCAAAAAGGTGACCGCTTCTTCCGGAGGGACGGGGTTGACGGCTATGCCGGTGGCCTGTTCGATACCCGTCTCCCGGGTCAGACAGGGGGACAGCTCCAGATACCAGTGCCAGTCCCAGGGGAGGGTGGCGAACAGGTCCGTCTGATGCGGCCGCTGTTGTTCAGGCGGCGAGGTCACCAGCAAAAGCCGGTAAGACGGTTTGTTCAGACCGCGGTTGAGGCGGTCCACAAGGACCCGGAGCAGCCCGGCCAGTCTGCCCAGGTCGTTTTCCGATGTCAGACAGAAGTCATGGGCGTGTCGCTCCGGTACGATGCGCAGGGCGAAAGGCCGGGTCGCGGCCCAGGGGCTGAACACGATATAGCCGTCTTCGTCCATCAGGATACCACTTTGTACCTGCCGCTCCTGGCGGACCAGGTCACAGAGCAGGCAGCGTTGCTTGCGGCGGTAATGCTCCCGGGCCTGGCGCAGTTGCCGGCTCATCTGCGGAGGAATCATCGGCAGGGCGATGATTTGGGAATGGGGATGATCAAACCGGCTGCCGGAAGCCGGGCCGACATTGCGCACGACCGTCATGTGACGCAGCCGCCGGTCGCCCCGCAAATCGAGAAGGCGTTGCTGCCAGGCCTGCAGGACCAGCAGGATGTCTTCGGGAGCAAACAGGTCGAAATCGATGGCGCAGCGGCGATGCTCAATAACGATTTCATGGGCGCCGACACCGTTGAGACAGTCGTACAATCCCCGGCCGCGGGGATCGAGATTCCCCTCCACCCTCAATACCGGGGTCCGGTTGGGAACCACTCTGACCTGCCAGTGGTCCTGACCGGGCCGTGCCAGGTTCAGCAGCTGTTGTCCGGCGCTGTCCGCTTTTTCCGGACAGAAAGGACACGCCCTGACATCGGTTTTTCCGTCGGGCTGGCCGGTTTGGAATTCCTGGGGCTGTCGTCCCCGTTCCGGGTCGATGATGACCCAGCTGCCGTGCAGCGGGTCCCAGCGAAATTCGGACATGAAAATCTCTTTCAGGCGCGGACCTTCTCCGCGCACCAGTCAGGGTGTGCATTCAGATGTACCATTGATCCGCTTCCAGCAGCCGGCCCCGGTAGGGGATTTCCAGCGGGCCGGTCGTTGGCCAGCGCCCAAGTTCCCTGTCACCCTCCATCAGGTGGATGCTCAGGAGCAGAAGGTCCCCCGGCTGCAGGTTAATAGGCGCCAGGGGAATGGCCAGCTCCACCACATCCCCCACGGCCCCTTTGCCGCGGCCGGCCAGTCGTCCGTCCTCCAGACTGTGCAGGCTCAGTCGGCCTGATGACGGATCGAACCGGACGCGCCAGGCGGTGTGGCTGTGAAGGGTCAGTTCAAGAGAGTGCCCGTCTTCCAGCAGGCGCTCCTGGTGCCGGTGAGGATCGAGACGCAGGTACAGGTACTTCAGGTCATAGCCGAACAGCAGGGAGCAGAAGAGCACGTCGTCTGCGTGCATGGCCCCGCTGCCGGTCAGGTCCGCCCTGCCGGCCGCCAGCCATTCGAAAAAATCTCCGGACGAGCCGTTGATGACCGGGGTGAACAGGGCGGTCGGTTCGCGCAGCTTTTGCTGACGGCGCTGTTCCTTGATGGGGCGGAAAAGTTCTTCGGGAGGCTGCCGTCCGATTTGGCGCCAGGAGGCTTCCAGGTGGCGGCGGAAGAGGTAATCGAAGGTGGTGGCCTGGGCGCTGGCATGGTCGTCGCCATACCACCAGAACCAGTCGCTCCCTTCGGCACACAGCAGTTCACGGCTCAGGGGTTCGTGGCCGACCGCTTCCCGGGTTTGCCGCAAAAGACTCCAGGCCCTGTTTTCTTCCGGATGGCCGATCCAGATGCGAAAATCGCTGTTGATCCATGACCCTGGCGCGATGCGTTCCAGTTTGCGCTGGCGGCTGCTCTGGATGGCTTCGGTTACGCTCATGCTCTCCAGTTTGTCCGATGCCGCCAATCCCTGATAGAAATTCCGCAAAAAGGGATGGCCGTTGTCTTCGTAGGCCTCCCAGCAGTTTTCACCGTCAAGAATCAACGTGACGACCCCTCCCGGGTGGGCATCGGCCAGTGCCTCCAGCCTTCCGACCAGGTCTTGGGCCGCCTCCTTCGGCCGCCAGCTGGCGTAGACAAATCCGATACGGTCGGAAAGGTCGTGATCCCTGAAGAGCAGGGGCAGCTCACCGAACCGGTAAACATGGTAGAGGTCATCCCGTTGCGTCAGTCCTTTGGGCAGGCTGCGGGCCAAGATCCCTTCGTCGCTGGCTGCCCAGGTGACGTCGCAGGCCGCCATCAGCGCCAGGGCCTGTTCGCTCACCGCTCCTTCGGCGGGCCACATGCCGCGCCGGCGCTCGCCCAGACAGGAGTTGATGAGTTGCTGGCCCTGTTCGATTTGCAGCCGGGCATCTTCGGAATGACGGAAGGGAGGGGCCGGGACGACCAGACCCGGCGTGGCTTGTTGGGCAACGTCGGTGTCACACAGCAGCGGAAGGATGGGATGGGCATAGGGGGTGACGGAGATTTCCACCCGCCCTTCCTGTTCCATCTGCCGGTACAGATCGACAATGCCTGCCACCTCGCGCTCGTAGCGTTCCAGCAGCAGCTGTTTGTCCTGCTGACTGTACCCCTGTCTTTTGCTGACCAGACCGGCGACCAGGGGATCCTGACGCAGGTCATGTCCGGCCCAGGCAAGCAAAAACAGGGTCTCAAGGTCGAGCAGGTCGGCATCACTGAAGCCGTCGGCGCCCTGGGAACGCTCTTTGCTGGCCAGCTGCCGGTAGCGCTCGTGCGGAAGGATATGCCGCTCGGCATGCACCGAAAAGAGGTTGCTGACCAGAAAAACCCGGTCGGCGGCAGTCAGCTCGGCCGGGTCACGACGGATGAGCTGAAGCCAGCGGTCGTTGGCCTGGCCGCTGGTGTAGCGCTGCAGCTGTTCGATGAGAACGGGGACCAGATTGAAGGTGCAATGAATCCCGTCCACCGCTGTAGCCGCCCGCAGAATCTCGCCATAATCCTTGACGGCATGCAGCCAGGTCCAGGGCAGCAGGGTCGCGCCGCCCACAGGGTCGAAGTAGTCAGGCTGATGCATGTGCCAGATGATGCAAACCTTGAGTTTTTTCATCCGCGGTCCCGCTTCTGCCAGGTTAGGAGGCGGCCTCCTTTTTGAGCCGGTTTTTCCAGCCTTCGATACGTTCGGTGTAGTCCCTGAGCAGCTGTTCGGTCTGGGCTCTGGAATCCGCTTCGACGATCAGTTGTATCAGCGGGCGAAAGGGATCCGGGATGACCAGCACCCAGGATGCATCGTGTTCGATGCGGACCCCGTCGATGAAACTGGCCTGGTGCTTTTGGGCCAGTTCGCTCATGTGACGCATGACGCCGCCTTTCAGCTCGCTGCCGCAGGGGATCTCCCGACAGCGGTAGGTCCGGGTGCCGGCGAGCTGCTTGAGGTCGTTGAGATTGCTGCCGGAGCGACAAAGCATTTCCAGGGTCTTTGCGGCGGCGAACATGGCGTCGAAGTTGGTATGCAGATCGGAAAAGGCGAAGCGGCCGTCAAGGTCCGCGGCCAGAACGGTCCCTTCCTTTCGCGCCTGCACGACCAGATCGCGGCCGTCCATGCGCCCCACGATCAGTTCCAGCCCGGCCCGTTCCGCCAGTTCGCCGCAGATGCGCGGGGCCGACACCGGTACGACCAGCCGCCCCGAGGAGGTTTGGGTGCAGCACAGGGCCGTGAGGGCCACCAGGGCCTCGCGGTCACCCAAAATCTCGCCCCGGTCGTCGACGATGGTCAGGCTTTCACCCGAGGGGCCGATCCAGAAACCGGCTGTCGCCTCCAGGATGACGACGATGCGCGAAAGCTGTTCCAGGGCCAGGGCTTTCTGCTCCGGCGAGGTGCCCGCCTTGCTCTCCTCGACGTGGGCATTGATTTCCACCACCTCGCAGCCCAGTTCGTTCAGCAGGCCCGGCAGCAGGTCGGCGGCGGGGGAATGATTCAGGTCGAGGACGACCTTCGGCCGGCGGCGCGCCAGCAGGTCGCCGTCGATGGCCTTGAGAAAATGCTCCCGATAGGTGTCGTAGCGCCCGCTCAGGTCGAAAATGCCGCCCGGTTCGGTGTGGTGGGCCCGGCGGAAATTCTCCTTGAAATAGATGCGCTCGATCGCCTTGCCCTGGCTGGAGGAGAATTCGAGGCCGTTCTCGTCGAAAAAGACGATTTCCGTGGCGGCGGGATCGCGGGGGGACTGGCGGAAATGAACCCCACCGGCCTCGCCGAAGGTGGCCAGCTTGAAAGTCAGCACCGGAAGCGGGCACATGGTGACATCGAGGACATTGATTCCGGCCGACAGCAGGCCGCCGACAAAAGAGCGTTTGAGCATGCGCGAGGAACGGATGGCGTCCCGGGCGGCGAGGACGGTGCTGCCGCGCGGCAGGGTCGAGCCGTAGGCGGCGCCGAGGCGGGCTGTGAACTCCGGAGTCAGCTCGACGTTGGTCAGTCCCCGCACCAAAGGCCCCTCAAACAGGGCCTTGCGCCAGCGCTCGCCCCAGATCAGGTTGGTGGTGACGGTAGCGTCGGGCTCGATGACCTTGCGCGGCCAGATTTTGACATCCTTCTTCAAGTGCGCGCCGTCGCCGATACTGGTTTCGTCGCCGACGACGACCTCGGGCTCGATGGTCACAGCCCGGCCGGTGCGCACATTGCTGCACAGTACGGCCTGCTCGATGCGGCTGCCGCTTTTGACATAGACATTGTCCCAGAGGATGGCGCCGTCGAGTTCGACCATGTCACCAATGGTGCAGTTGCGGCCGATGACGCTGTTGCGGATGCGGACCCCATGGCCGATCTGGCAGTTGGGTCCGAGGACCACCATCCCTTCCAGGGCGGCGCGGCTGCCGTTTTTCAGGGTGGTTTCCCTGCCGCAGTAGATGCGGTTGTCACTTGAAGGTTCCTCAATGTTGACCTGCACCTTCCCTTCGGTGATGTCGCGCCAGGTCTGCAGGTAGGACTCGGTATGGCCGATGTCGGCCCAGTAGCCTTCCAGCCGGCAGCCGTACAGCGGGGCGCCTTCAGCCAGCATGGCCGGGAAGATGTCTTTGGACCAGTCGCGGTTACTGTTTTCAGGGATGCGTTTGAGAACCGAGGGTTCGAGCACATAGATGCCGGTATTGATGGTGTCGGAAAAGACCTCCCCCCAGCCCGGTTTTTCCAGGAACCGGGTGATGTGCCCTTCGGCATCGGTGATGACCACGCCGAACTGCAGCGGGTCGCTCACAGCCGTCAGGCCGATGGTCGCTTCGGCCTCCTTTTCCCTGTGAAAGCGGAGAATTTGGCCGAGATCGAAGTTGGTGAGCAGATCGCCGCTGATGACCAGAAAGGTGTCGTCCAGATGACGGGCCGCGGCCCTGACGGCGCCGGCGGTGCCGTAGTCGTCCAGCGGGGTGACATAGTTGATGCGCACCCCGAAATCGCTGCCGTCGCGAAAGAAGTTCTTGATGATGTCGGGCTGGTGGTAGAGCAGCATCACCAGTTCATCGATGCCGTGCTGTTTCAAAAGTTCGACGATGTGCAGCATGATCGGCCGATTGACCAGCGGCAGCATCGGTTTGGGCAGGTTGATGGTGAGGGGCTGAATGCGGGTTCCGAACCCGCCGGCCATGATGACGGCTTTCATCTGCTGTCGTTCCTCCATGAGCGAGGGGATGGGGTCCCGCAGCCGAAGCCAAGTATAACAACGGCTCATAAAGGCGCAATCAGCTCAAACGGCCTTTTTCGCTCACGCCCGCTTGTCCCCGGACCCCGGCCGTGGCATAACATGGCCCCATGTCCGACAAGCGCTACAATCTCTTTTCCGAGGCGATGAAGCGCCGCTTCGGCGGCCGGGTGCACAAGATCTCGGTCGACGCCGGTTTCGGCTGCCCCAATCGCAGCGGCGGCCGCAGCGGCGGCGGGTGCGTTTTCTGCGATCCGACCGGCTCGGGGGCGGTCGGCATCGAACGGCACCTGGACGTCGCCGGGCAGATCGAGGCCGGCAAGGAGGTCATGGTCCGCAAGTACAAGGCCCGGTTCTTCATGGCCTATTTTCAGCCCTTTTCCAATACCTTTGCGCCGGTTTCCGGGTTGCGGCGGCTGTACGACCAGGCTTTGGGGGTTGCGGATGTCGTCGGTCTGGCGGTCGGCACCCGGCCCGACTGTCTGCCGGACGAGGTCCTCGATCTGTTGGCCGAGTACCACCGGCGCACCTGGTTCTGGCTGGAGATTGGTCTGCAGAGCAGCCACGATGCCACGCTGCGGCGTATCCGGCGCGGCCACGACTACGCCTGTTTTCTCGACGCCTACCAGCGCGCCAAAAAGCGCGGGCTGCAGGTCTGTGTCCACGTCATCCTCGGTCTGCCGGGGGAAAGCCGCGACATGGTGCTGGCGACCATCGACGAGCTGGCCCGGCTCAAGGTCGACGGCATCAAGCTGCACCTGCTGCACGTTCTCGACGGTACCGAACTGGGCGATATGTACCGGCGGGGGGAGATTGACGTCCTTGACCAGGACGCCTATGTTGCCCTGGTGTGCGACTGCATCGAGCGGCTGCATCCGGACACGCTCATCCAGCGCCTGACCGGCGACGGGCCGCGTGACCGGCTGCTGGCGCCGCTCTGGTCGCTGAACAAGTGGGAAGTGCTCAACGCCATCGACGCCGAACTTGAGCGGCGCGGCAGCCGGCAGGGAAGCCGGTGCCGGTTTTTGTCAGAAGAGGAGTAGGGATTGTGGAAGCGATCGAAATCATCACCACCGGCGGTACTATCGACAAGATCTACTTCGACGCCAAAAGCACCTACCAGGTGGGCGAACCGGCCATTCGGGATATCCTGCGCGAAGCCAATCTGACCATCGAGGTCGCTATCCGGCCGCTGCTGCGCAAGGACAGCCTGGAGATGACCGATGCGGATCGGAAGCTGATTCGTCAGGCGGTGGAAGCCTCCCAGGCCCGCCACATTGTCATCACCCACGGTACGGACACCATGGTCGAGACCGGCCGGGCGCTCGCCGGCATTCCCGACAAGACCATCGTGCTGACCGGAGCGATGCAGCCGGCCCGTTTTCGTCATACCGACGCCCTGTTCAATGTCGCCAGTGCCCTGACCGCGGTGCAGACCCTGCCACCCGGCGTC